>JBBILZ010000023.1:0-35679 GCA_037444665.1 Caldifarciminota bacterium | reverse complement strand
ACTGGTCAATTTCAATCCAGAATTACGACCTACGCTAAAGAGTGCTGGTTTGTTAAAGAGAGATCCCAGAGAAAAAGAACGGATGAAATATGGACTGGCAAAGAGGCGTAAGAGATTCCAGTTCTCCAAGCGATAAAAAGGTGATAAGGAGGTAAATTGGAGATTGTTTCGCTACAGGATTTGATTAATACGGGTATCCATTTTGGACATAGAACAAAGCGCTGGAACCCAAAGATGCGTAAATATATATTCGGTAAGAAGAACGGGGTTCATATTATTGATTTGCGACAGACCCAGGAGGCATTAAGAAAGGCTTATGATGCCACAGTGCGGATTGCAGAGCAGGGAAAAGGAATACTTTATGTTGGAACAAAGAAACAGGCACGTGATGTGATTAAAGAAGAGGCTTTAAGAGCTGGTGCATTCTATATTACTGAGCGCTGGCTTGGTGGTCTGTTAACCAATTTTAATATCCTCTATACACGGGTTCAACGACTTAGAGAACTTGAGCAGATGAAAGAAGACGGGCGCTGGTCAATGTTGCCCAAGAAAGAATTATCAAAATACGAGAGGGAGTATACCAGATTATCAAAATATTTTGAAGGCATAAAGGATATGGATAGATTACCTGGTTTGGTATATATTGTGGATATTATAAAAGATGAAACCACAGTAAATGAGGCAAAAAAGATGAATATTCCAATCATTGCCATTGTGGATACAAATGTTGACCCAACAGGTATAAACTATCCAATTCCGGGTAATGATGATTCAATAAGGGCTATTTCCCTTGTAACAAAAATTATTTCTAATGCCATAATTGAAGGTAGAAAAGGTTTTGAGACCGAAGAAAAGGAGACATAAAATGGATATGGAAAAGATTAGAGAATTAAGAGAAAGAACCGGTGCTGGCATTGTTGATTGTAAAGATGCCCTTGCCCAGTCAAAAGGTGACATTGAACAGGCCGTAGATATATTAAGAAAAAAAGGACTTGCCCTTGCGGCTAAGAAAGTTGGCAGGGTAACAAAAGAAGGTATTATTGATGCCTATATCCATCCTGGTGACCGGCTCGGAGTGCTTGTTGAGGTGAATTGTGAGACCGATTTTGTTGCACGTAACCAGGATTTTCGCAGATTTGTCAGGGATATTGCATTACAGATTGCTGCCAGTGAACCCCTTGTGGTGAGCAGGGAAGAATTGTCTCCTGATATTATTGCACGGGAAAAAGATATTTATCGTAGCCAAATGCAGGATGTCAAAAAACCACCTGAAATAATTGAGAAGATTATTGAAGGTAAGATGGAGAAGTTTTATAATTCTGTCTGTTTGTTAGAACAACCATTTGTAAAAATACCAGAGAAAACAGTAGGCGATTATCTGAAAGAACAGATTGCAAAATTTGGCGAAAATATTGTGATTAGAAGATTTACCCGTTTTCGCCTCGGTGAGTAGTATTAAGATAAAATACAAGAAAATTCTTTTAAAAATTTCCGGTGAAATACTTGGTAACAATGATGAAGTCCTGAATTTTCGGATATTACAATATCTTGGCGACCAGATTATTTCAGTCCATAAACTTGGTGTTAAAATTGGTATAGTGATTGGTGGTGGGAATATTATCAGGGGTCAATCCCAATCCTGGTTAAACCCGGTTGATGCAGATTTCTGCGGTATGGTTGCCACAGCGATCAATGGTATGGCACTCTATTCTAATCTGAAGAAAAAGATAAGTAGGGTTTGTTTGAGGAGCAGTTTTGGAATTTCTGGTCTGATTGAGCCATTTAATAAATTTGAATGTGAGGACATTTACAATAGAGGCGATATTATCATACTGACTGGAGGAACAGGTAACCCATTATTTACTACAGATACAGCAGCTGCCTTAAGGGCAGTTGAATTGTCTGCGCAAATTCTTATAAAAGGCACCAAGGTTGAAGGTGTTTATTCGGCTGACCCCAGGAAAGATAGAACTGCAAAACTATATCGTGATGTAGATTATCAAACGGCGATAGATAAAAATTTGAAAGTGATGGATATAACTGCGTTCAGAATCTGTCAGCAAGCAAAGATTCCTATCTGCGTCTATAATTTGATGAAGTATCCTTTGAGGAAGATCATAGCTGGGGAAAACATTGGAACAATTGTTCATTAAATATTTTATGGAGGAAAGATTATGATACAAAAAATTAAGGATGATGCAAGACAAAAGATGGATAAATCAATAAATCTTTTGAGCCAGGAATTTGCAAAGATCCGCACGGGCAGGGCAACGCCTGCACTTCTGGATGGTGTAAAGGTTGAATATTATGATAGCCTTTTACCATTAAATCAAATGGCAAGTATTAGCATTCCTGAACCACGGTTGATTGTAATACAACCCTGGGATAAACAGGCACTTGGTTCAATTGAAAAGGCTATTTATAAGGCTGACCTGGGCCTTACCCCAAATAATGATGGCAATGTCATAAGGCTTTCCCTTCCGCCATTAACCAGTGAACGTAGGGAAGAACTTGTAAAATTGTCTCAAAAACTGGCTGAAGAATCAAGGATTGCCATAAGGAACATTAGAAGGGATGCAAACAATGAATTGAAAAAGATTGAAAAAGACAAAAAAATATCAAAGGACGATTCTTTTAAGGCACAGGAAGAGATTCAGAAGATGACCGATGAATACATAAAAAAAGTTGATGAGATTTTAAAGAAAAAAGAAAAAGAGATCAGAGAAGTATAAATCTTTTACTACCAACAAAACCAACTTAAACTTTTTGTACCTGATAAGTTAGCCCTTCTAAAAAATGGAATTAAATCAATGTAGTTACCCAATTTTCCGAAGGGACTCTCGTCCCATCGGGACGGAGCATTGGGCTTTTTGGTGGTGCTTGATAAATCAAGCAACTACAATTTCAGGATGGCTAAACTTGATAGATAAACTCTTCTACTATAGTTTTGTCTAAAAAATATCAGGGGGTTATATGGCAAAATTTTTTGATGATTTTTCACGCTGGCTTGAGGATGCATCCAGGGTATTGAGCAAAGAAGCAGGTGATTTAACGATGAAGGGCAGACTTAAGATTGAGATATTTGAATTAAAGAGGCAATTGGAAATGATGTTCAATGAACTTGGTAAGAATTTTTATGAATTTTTCCCTATAAAGGGAAATGAAGATTTTAAGAATAATCAGAAGATTAAGCATATTGTCCAAAAGATAAAAAAACTTAAAAATGAAATAAAAAAGAAAGAGCAACAATACAAAACAATCGGACAAAAGCATAAATAATAAGGAGGTGCACTATGGCAGATAGACCAATAAAAAGATATGACCCTTTCAGAGAACTTATCTCATTACGCGATGATATGGACCGTCTCTTTAACACATTTTTTGGAAGGCATCTGACTGAGGAATCCGAAGGTATCTGGTTGCCGGTTCTTGATATTGAAGAGGATAATGAAAACTTTATGGTGAAGGCAGAGTTGCCCGGTTTGAAAAAAGAGGATGTAAAGATCTCAGTTCGGGGTAATCTTCTAACAATTGCCGGTGAAAGGAAGCAGGAAGAAGAGGTAAAAGGTAAGACTTATCATCGGGTTGAAAGACAATATGGAAAATTTTCCCGGACAATTTCTCTGCCCAGTGAAGTGGATGTGAATAAAATAAAGGCAGTTTATAAAGATGGTGTTCTGCATATAACCTTACCTAAACCTGAGACATATAAGTCAAAAGAAGTAGAGGTTGAGGTAAAATAAAAGAATAAAATGGGAGTGTGAAATAATGGAAGGAAAAATATCTCTAAAAGCAGCAGGAATTATTGCTGGTGTTGCGGCAATATTTGCATTCCTTTTTGGATTGATTATTAGTGTCGGCATTCCGGTTTTATCAAACCGAACTGAAGCGAGTCAGGGGACGGGTAGCATTAATCCAATTATAACTGAAAATAGCGAGAGTCCCTTTACCAAAGTTGCTGAAATGGTTTCTCCAGCAGTTGTAAATATTTCAGCAGAGCGGACCATAAAAACGAATTTTGATAATTTTGAATGGAATTTTCGCGGTCCATTTGAAGATTTTTTCCGAGATTTTTTTAAAAATTTACCTCCTGGTGAAAGCAAAACACGGAGCCTCGGCTCTGGATTTATTATCTCAGAAGATGGTTATCTGGTGACAAACCACCATGTGATTAAAGATGCTTCAAATATTATCATTAGATTGACCAACAAAAAAGAATACAAAGGCAAGGAGGTAAAGATTATTGGTTCAGATTCGCGGACCGACATTGCTTTGCTTAAGATTGAAACAAAAGAGAAACTTCCCTATTTGAAATTGGGTGATTCTGATAAAATACGGGTAGGCGATTGGGTAATGGCTGTAGGTAATCCATTCAATCTTGAAGGAACGGTTACGGTCGGCGTCATCTCGGCAAAAGGAAGGAGTCATATCCCACTCAGTGAAGGGCCAGATTTTCAGAATTTTTTGCAAACCGATGCCGCAATCAATCCGGGTAATTCAGGTGGTCCTCTTTTAAACCTGCAGGGCGAAGTAATTGGCATAAATACCGCAATTACTTCTACAAGCGGAGGCAATATTGGTATTGGATTTGCCATACCCATCAATCTTGCAAAGACGATTATTGACGAATTAAAAACAAAAGGAAAGGTGACGCGCGGCTATCTTGGGGTCTATCTTGAAGACCTTACCGAAGATATGAAAGAAGCGCTCAATCTATCATCTCTTGAAGGTGTGCTAATAAATGAAGTTATTAAGGATTCACCCGCAGATAGAGCTGGTATTAAAGATGGAGATGTAATAATTGAATTCAATGGAGAAAAGGTAACTGATGTCCAGTCATTTCGGCTGCGTGTTGCCTCAACATCTCCGGGCAAGACTGTAAAATTAAAATTGATAAGAAATGGTAAGGAAATGAGTTTAAATGTGAAAATTGGTGAGATGGAAACTCAGCCCGTTGCACAAAGTGGTGAAGAACAGGAAACTCAGCTTGGATTACAGGTAGTGGATATTGACAGCCCTGAAGCAAAGAGCTATAATCTTAGCGTAAAAAAAGGTGTTGTCGTGGTTAACATAGAATCAAATTCGCCTGCCGAAGAATCAGGTATTCAAATAGGAGATGTGATTATTGGTATTGGAAATAAAGAAATTGAAAATATGAGCGATTTCAGGGATGCGGTGAAGAATTTGAAAAAGGGTAAGCCTGTAGTGTTTCAAATCCAGCGGGCAGAGAGAAAGAGATATGTAGCATTAACCCCTTGATTGATGCGAAGACTGAGGAGTCTAACCGAAAGAGGATTAAAACAATTTTTTGATGAGATTTCAAAGTATCCAGTTCTAACAAAAGAAGAAGAATTAAAACTTGCCAGAAGTATAAGGGAAAAGGGAGATAACGAAGCAAAAGAAAAGCTGATTCTTTCAAATCTAAGAATTGTATTGCATATATGTAAGAATTTTCTTGATTATGGGTTGCCCCTGAGTGAATTGATCAATGCTGGCACTCAGGGGCTTATGCACGCAGTAGAAAAATTTGACCACCGCAAAGGTTACCGATTCAGTACTTACTCAACATGGTGGATTAAAAGGGCGATATATAAGGCTATTTATGTAGACTATGAGATTGTGCCAAAGAGCCATCTGGCAAAAAGAATTAAAGCATTTATTCCCACTTTTGTTCAGGATAAAGGCAGGGAACCTACAATTCAAGAGATTGCCCGACATTTAAAGGTTTCAACTCATCAGGTAACCAATGCCCTTACTGAACTATTACCAGTAATCTCACTGGATGAAACAGGGGATGATGATTCAAGCCCTTTGATTGAAGTATTGTCTATTGATCAAAAAACTTCAGAAAAACTTGTTGTGCCATCGCCTGAGGAGATTTTAAGGAAAAGGCAGGATGCCGAAAAAATACAGGAGGCATTAAAAAAACTTTCACCGCGGGAGCGGGATATTGTGGAAAGAAATTTTGGCCTTGGTGATTATGAAATGCAGAGTCTGGAAGAGATAAGTCGTTTAATGAATATTACAAAAGAGAGGGTAAGGCAGATAAGGGATAATGCATTGAAGAAACTAAAATTAATTCTTTTGCGGATTAAATAAAGATTACTACTGCTTTTATAGTTGCCCAATTTTCTGAAGGGACTCTCGTCCCATCGGGACGGAGCATTGGGCTCTCTTTGGTGCTTGATAAATCAAGCAATTACAATTTCAGGGTGGCTAAATCATTACTATTTTAATTATGTTAATTCCTCAATGGAAATTTCCGTATTAGTATAGATACATATCTGTGCTGCGATTTTTATTGACTCTTCAACGATTTCCTTTGCTGAGAGTTCTGTATATTTAAATAGGGCACGGGCAGCAGCCAGGGCATAAGGCGCACCCGAACCTATGGCAACAATGCCATCATCAGGTTCAATTACATCGCCTGCTCCTGAGATAATATACGAATGGTCTTTATCAAGGATTGCAAGAAATGCCTCAAGCCGGCGTAGAATCTTATCCTGGCGCCAGTCCTTGGCAAGTTCAACCACACTGCGCGGTAGATTACCCCTGAATTCTTCAAGTTTTGCCTCAAATCTTTCAAAAAGTGTTAAGGCATCTGCAGTAGCACCGGCAAATCCAACAAGGATTTTGTCATTATACATTTTACGAATCTTTTTTGCCCGTTGTTTCATTACTGTTTCGCCGGTTGTCACCTGACCATCGCAGCCAATTGCAACCTTACCGTTGCGCCGAATTCCTAAAATAGTAGTTGCCTGCATACTCAATTATAATTAATAAAATCCGCCTGTCAATAAGCTCTTGACAGGTAAAAAAAATAATATAATATATAAACTAATGATACAAAAAAATAATAATTTAAATTTTGAAACCAATAGAAAAACAAGGGAGAAAGATTTTCATAATAAAATTTTTGAAACTGGTGTACGTAATAAATTGACGGTATTCTATTCAATTAATGAAAGTATTTATAAAGATTTTATGGAACTATTATCACAATGTGTGGCAAAGAGAGTGTTGGAAATTGGATGTGGTTTAGGCAGTTATGCAATTCCTATGGCACGCAAGGGATCAGATGTTACGGCAATTGATATTTCCAACTATGCAATAAAACAAGCACAAATGATTGCTAACAAGGAAAATCTTAAAATAGATTTTAGAATTATGGATGCTGAAAAATTAGAATTTCAAAATAATGAATTTGATATGGTTTATGGTCAATCTATTTTGCATCATCTTAACCTTAAAAAAGTTATTCCTGAAATTCGGCGTGTGCTAAAACCCGGTGGAAAAGCTGTTTTTAAAGAACCTATGGGACATAATCCATTTATTAATTTATTCCGTTTTTTGACACCTGGATTACATTCAAGGGATGAACATCCTTTGAAGATGAAAGATTTATATTTTATTGCTGAGGAATTTCCAAATTTTGAATTTAAGTTTTACTACCTTCTCACTCTTATTGCCGCACCTTTTTATAAATTATCCTGCTTCATCCCATTGAAAAATTTCTTTGAAAGATTGGATAATATTATTTTCACAATTTTCCCCTGGTTAAGACGGTTTTGCTGGTAGGTATTAATAATTTTAGACCACAAAACTGAGAAAAATTAAAGGCGGACACTTTGTTTCCGATAGAACATTGCAAACTCAATATTGATTATTAAAAAAAATTGGTTATAATTTACAGAGTGAGAGGAGGTAGCTTGAAAGTTTTAATTTCTGATCCGATTGCTAAAGAAGGTATTGAAATTTTAAAAAAGAGTGGTTTTGAAGTTGTGGAGAAAACAGGAATGGCACCTGAGGAACTGGTTAAGACTATTCCTGATTTTGATGCAATAATTGTGCGGAGCGCAACAAAAGTGACAAAAGAAGTGATTGATGCAGGAAAGAAATTAAAGGTTATTGGCAGGGCAGGCGTTGGACTGGATAATGTTGATGCTGAAGCGGCAAAGGCAAAAGGAATAAAAGTTGTAAATACACCAGCAGCAACATCTATCTCTGTAGCAGAACTCGCTCTGGGAATGATGCTCTCTGCAGCAAGAATGATTCCTCAGGCAACTGTCTCAACAAAAGCAGGTAAATGGGAGAAGAAAAAATTTCATGGATTTGAACTTTATGGTAAGACCCTTGGAATCATTGGTATTGGCAGGATCGGTTCTGAACTGGCAAAAAGGGCAAAGGCAATGGGTATGGAAGTAATTGCGTATGACCCTTATATCAAATCATCAGATTTTGCCGAGATAGTAGACTTTGATACCCTGCTCAAAAAATCAGACTATATCTCTTTACATATCCCTAAAACAAAAGAGACTGCACACTTATTGAATAAATCTGCCTTTGATAAGATGAAGACCGGGGTCGTCATTGTCAACTGTGCGCGGGGTGGTGTTATTGATGAAGATGCACTCTATGAGGCGATAACCACGGGTAAGGTAAGGGTTGCCTGCCTTGATGTCTATGAGGTGGAACCTGCAAAGGAGCATAAACTATTCAGCCTTGAGCAGGTTATTCTAACTCCTCACATTGGTGCGCAAACTGAAGAAGGACAACAGCGGGCAGGTGTTCAGATTGCAGAATTGGTCAGGGATGCACTGAAATAAACCCTAAAATTCTAAAATGCCTGAATACTAAATTTTCAGCGTTAATCTGCATCTCTATTTGTGTAAATCTATGTGTAGCATAACCACAAAAAGGAGGCTTAATGCCTGAAATTAGACCATTTAAAGGGATAAGATATAATCTAAAAAAGATAAATAATCTTGCTGATGTGATAACCCAGCCGTATGACCAGATAACTGATGAGATGGAGAAGGAGTATAAAAAAAGGAGCCCTTACAGTTTTGTAAATTTAGTTCTTACCCATTATGCAGATGGCCATAATCGGGAGCAGGAATATAATAATGCGAAGCATTGTGTTGAAGATTGGTTCAAAAATAGCATCTTTGTTTACGATAAAGAAGAGTCAATATACCCTTATTTTCAGGAATTTTCCATTGAAGGTAAAAAATATATAAGAAAAGGATTTATCTGTAGATTAAGACTGGAAGAATTGGGTAAAGGCAATATTCTACCCCATGAAAAGACCCTTTCCAAGCCAAAAGAAGACCGTTTAAATCTTACCCGCATCACAAAAAAAGATTTTGAACCGGTATTTTTGCTGTATACTGACCCGGAGAATACGGTGATGCAAATAATTGAAAAGCACTGCAATGATACACCAATAATTGATGTTAAAGATGACCGGAATATTGCTCACCGATTGTGGAAGGTCTCGGATAAAAATGCAATAGAAAATATTTCCCGCAGATTAAAAGATTCAATATTTGTAATTGCTGATGGGCATCACCGCTATGAGACCTTTTTCAATTATCGGAATGAACTTGGTGATATTGAGCAGAACCACCCGGCAAATTTTAAGATGGTCACCCTGGTGAATATTCAGGATTCGGGTTTGGTCATCCTTCCTACCCATCGTCTGGTAATGAATTTAAGAGGATTTAAAACTGAAACATTTTTGCAAAATGCGCAGGAATTTTTTGAGGCAAAAAAAATAACAAAAGAGGCGATAAAAAAAGAACTTGAAAAAGAAAGGATGCACGCATTTGGATTCTATTCTTCAGAAGGTTGTTATCTCCTTAAATTGAAGGATTTAAAGATAATGTCAAAGATTCTGCCTGACCGAAGTAAGGAATATCAAAATCTTGATGTGGCAGTCCTGCATGCCCTTTTGATAGAAAAGATTTTAGGTGTTAGACTGGAAAAGATTGAAGATCATATCAGGTATCAACGCGGCATAGATGAGACAATAAAAAGAGTAGACTCCGGTGAATTCCAGTGTGCATTTTTAATGAATCCAACAAAGCCAGAACAGGTGCATGATGTCGCAAAAAATAGAGAAAGGATGCCTCAGAAATCTACGGATTTTTATCCAAAATTGATTTCAGGTTTGGTCTTTTATGATATAGAAAAGGGTTGATACTAAATTTTAACCATCCGTTCAATTGTAGTAAATGCTCTTTGCCGTATTTTCTCATCAACAGTAATTTCGTGTTTCATATCCTCTAAAGCCCAGAGCACTTTTTCCAGTGTTGTGAGTTTCATATTTGGACACATGGCATGGGGATTGCCCGGAATAAATTCTTTCTTGGGATTCTCTTTTTTTAATCTGTGAAGTAGACCAATCTCTGTGCAGATAATAAATTGCTCTGCTGAACTATTTTTTGCATAAGTAATCATTTGTGAAGTAGAGCAGATGGCGTCTGCCATTTCCTGAACTTCAGTGCGACATTCAGGATGGACGAGCACCTTGGCAAGGGGATATTGCTCTTTTAATTTCAGTATCCCTGCTTTACTGAATAACATATGTGTAGGGCAGTAGCCATCATAAAGATAAAACTTCTTTTCTAAAATCTGACGTGCTACATATGCGCCAAGATATTTATCCGGAACAAAGATAATCTCTTTTTTATCAATCGCCCTTGCTATTTTTACTCCATTGGCTGAAGTACAGCAGACATCAGACAGAGCCTTTACTTCTGCAGTGGAATTAATATAAGTAATAACTGCAGCCTCAGGATGTTTTTCCCTTTCTTTTTCTAATTTTATAGGGTCAATCATATTTGCCATGGGACAGCCTGCGTGAAGGTCAGGCATTAGCACAATCTTATCAGGATTGAAGATTTTCGCCGTTTCTGCCATAAAATGGACACCGCAGAAAACAATAACCTTTGAAGGAACATCGCGCGAAATGCGCGCCAGTTCCAGGGAATCTCCTACAAAATCTCCAATATCCTGGATTTCGGGTAGTTGATAATTGTGAACCAGAATGATTGCATTATGTTTTTTCTTTAATTCGTTGATCTTTTTTATAATTTCATTCATAATATTAGTTGTGATGTGCAGTTTGATTGAGGATAATATAATTCAAAGGGTCTACGGGAATGTCAGCAATTCTTATTTCATAATGAAGATGGGGTCCAGTAATTTTACCGCTTGTTCCGATAAACCCAATGATGTCTCCCCTTTTAACTGATTGCCCATTGATGACATTTGGATTCTGCAAATGTGCATACATTGTAGTTAAATCTTTATAATGGCTGATTTCTATAATAATGCCAAAGTCATTTGTTCTCTGCACTTTTTTTACAACACCATCTGCAGGAGCAATGACTGGTGTGCCTATGGGCGCGGCAATATCAATCCCTTCATGCATCTTTACTGTTCCAGTAAATGGGTCCGGACAATGGCCAAACCCGCGCATAAACCAGCCGTTAACCGGTGCAATAGATGGTATTAAATCCTTTAAATTTTGTTTTTGTTCAAGATAATTCAGGATTGCTTTATTTGTTAAATAATGGTCATTTGTCTGCAAAAGTAATTCATCAAGAACCATTGATATCTGATTAAAATTTTTATTTTCTACAGAATCATTTGGTATTTTATCTTCAGTCTTATAATTGATTACTGTTTCAAGGGGTTTTAATTGTGCAAAGTATTTTAAGGCAGTATCCTTTTTTGCCAGGCTATCAAGATTTATGTTTATTGATTTTATTTCGGCCTCCATCAATTCAAGTTCTTTACGGACAATATTATTTTCATAGTTTAATTGCTGTATTTTTTTATAATCTACCCTACCGCGAGCAAAATTGATTAATCCGTATACAAAAAGAATCAATATTGCAATAATAACAATAATAACTAAGGCAAGAATACTCCAGTTGACAATTAAATTTAATGTCTTGTTTTTCCGTTCATTAATAAAAATAATTTCCAAAGATGCTCCTGAATCTATTATATATCTGGCTAATGCAAAGTCAAGGGGGATTAAAAAGATATTATATTGACTTTAATGCATTGCTATATATACTATTTTATGGAAAACATAATTAATATTTTTCTAAATCCAGGCTCAGTATTTAAAAGAATCAAAGAAAAGCCAGAATGGCTATTACCATTGGTAGTCGTGCTTGTTGCTCTCCCAATAATAGCGATCCTAACAATTTCAACAACACAGGATTTGATTACTGCCCAGCAGATAGAAGCATTTAGACAGCGCAATATGACCGATGAACAGATTGAACAGGCTTTGAAATTTTCTTCAGGTCCAATATTGTTCATTTTTGGTGGCCTTGGTGCCATTATCAATACTGTGGTTATCCTTTTGATTTTTTCTGCGCTGTTGAATCTCTTTATTCCAATGTTTGGTGGCGAAGGTTCATTTAAAATGGTCTTTTCAGTTGTTTCTTTTTCTGCCCTGATAAAAATACCCGGGAACATAATACGGTTAATACTGGTCCTTTTAAAGCATTCACTTCAGGTAAGTACATCCATTGCCCTTTTTATTCCCAATCTTAATACCCATTCATTTGCTTATAGATTATTGAGCCAGTTTGATTTTTTTATACTCTGGGAGATGTGCCTTGTTGCCTATGGTATACACGTTACCAATAGTTTGAAAAAGGAGAATAGTTATATTCTGGTCTTTGCTATCTGGCTTGCATCAATCCTTTTGAGTGCTGCACTTGGTGGAATATTTGGCGCAAAATAGAGATACATAAAAAAATACAGGGCTATTATTGATTGACAAATTTTGAAAATTGAATAAAATTTGGAATATTTATTCTTTTTGGTGGTAATCATATATAGTGAAAGGAGCAGATGCATAGATTATTGTCTATTTTGCTATCATTTGTGATATTTGCGTTTTGTGAAGATGTAAACCCCATTGCAGTGATAACCGCAATTGAGGGGAATGTAAAAATTTATAGATATACAAATAATGAATACGCTAATGCTACACTTGAACAGGGACTATTCACAAATGACAGCCTGATAACCGCTGAAAACTCAGAGATAACTCTTCTGTATAATAATGGTAAGCTCGCTTCATTTGGACAAAATATGAGATTTCAAATTCTTCCTGCGGTTGATGAGACGCAGAGGGGGTTAGAAGAACAGGATGAATCCGGTGATAGAAACACTGGACTCTCACATTTGTTTGCCTTCAGTGCTACGGGTGAAAGAGCGGGTTTGAAAATTCTCGTGCGTGGTGAGGAAGATAGCCTCGCCCTGAAAGTTTACGAGCCTGGAAATACTGCATTGGTCAGTAATAAGCCAGATGTTATCTGGAGCAGATTTAACAAGGCAAATTTGTATGTGGTCATCGTTCAGAGGATGGGTGAAGTAATATGGCAAAAGACTTTAGCCGATACCTTTTTGAAGTATCCTGAAGATGTTTCTGAACTTATGCCGGGTTCATATCTTTTAAAGATTCTCGCAATAAAAGGAAATGATACTTTGAATAGTGCAGAACGATTCATTAAAGTTCTAAAACCAGATGCTGTTACAAATCTTTTCATTGCGATTGATAATATCAAAAAACAGAATCCTGATACATTTACACTCCATTATTTGAGCGCATTATTATACGAGAGCAATGGTTTAATCCTAAATGCGATTAAAGAGTATGAGTCTTTACTAAAAATTAAACCGAATGAGCCAGTGATTCATCGTTCGCTTTCAGCCCTTTATAATAAATATGGTCTTGTTGAACTTGGAAATAAACACCTTGAGCAATATGAAAAATTGACCAAAGGGGAATGAGATATAATTTAAAAATTAAAATTACCACGCACTGGAATAGAATCTTTAAAAAAACTAAGTTGGTAAAAATTCTGCTTTTTATCTTTTCCCTGTGCATTTCTGGTATTGCATACGAGATTGACCCCAGGATTAAAATTGCCGATTCATTATTCTATAGCGAGAATTTTTTTGAAGCAGAAAGTATCTACAAAATAGTTTTTAAAACTGCGCAGAGTATTGATAAAGGAATTTGCCTTAAAGGGCTCGGAAACATCGCTCTCTCTTTTGGTGACTTAAATCTGGCAATGGATTACTATAATCAAGCCCTTGCTGTGTTTAAAGAGAATAAATACTATCCTGGTGAGGTAAAGATATACTTGAATTTTGGCTCAATCTCTTTTTATCAGGGAGACTATAATAAGGCTAAAGAGTTCTTTGAAAATGGATTAAAGTTTCAAGAACTGATAAAAGAGAAGACCGAAGATAATCTACAGGACGAAATTACTCTTTATTTAATGCTATCAAAGATTGCATTACAAAAGAATGATTATAAAAACGCAATGGACAATCTGTTGCTGGCAATTGATAAATCAAAGTCCATAAACTATAAAAAGGGGCTGGTTGATGGGTATTTTTTCCTTGCAAGTCTGTATCTTCAAAATGCAGAAATTGATAGTGCCTTGAATTATTTCAACAATTCCTGTTCACTATCAATTGAAATGGGTTATCTTAAGAGCGCGGCTGAGGCATATCGTGAGATGGGGAATATTTACAGAAGGCTTGGTGATTATGACCTTGCCTATGAAAATCTTGCAAAGTCATTGAATTTATTAATAACCATTAAAAAGGAAAAAGAGATTGCCCTTGGAGAAGGTGAGTTATTGAATGGTATAGGTTCTCTCTACCTTGATATGGGCAGATACCGTTCTGCCCTTGAGAAATTTAACCTTGCCTATGAGATCTTTGAAAAAACACAGAATGTATCCTGGAAGATTGAGGCATTGCAGAATATGGGTTATACATATATGCTACTATCTTCTGTTGATACCCAGTACTTTGATTCAGCATTTTATTATTATAATTTAACAAAACCATTATTAATGGACAAAAAAGATGAGGCATTATTTTATAACAATCTTGGTATACTATACGAAAGAAAAGGAGATTATAAACTGGCAAAGGATAATTATCAAAAGGCACTGGGTATATATAAAATACTTAAGGATAGCATTGGACAGGCAAAGGTTCATTGTAATTTAGGAAATCTTTATGTGCTTTCTGGTGACTACAAGATGGGAATAAAATCCTATGAAGATGGGTATAATATAATTGAAAATATGAAGCGGAAAGATTGGCAGGCATCAATTTTATCAAACATTGGTTTTGCCCAGCAAAGAACAGGGTTGATTGATGCTGCGATAAATTCCCTGACCCGGGCAGTAGATATTATTGAAGACTTACGGGGTAGAATCATCAGTCAGGAATTCCGTTCTGCATTCTTTGAAAATAAGATTGTGCTGTATGAATACCTTATAGAGCTGTATTACCAGAAACATAATGCAAAAAAGGCATTTGAATATGCCGAGGCAGGAAAATCAAGGGCATTTCTGGATTTACTCTCAGGAATAGATATTGCCGGGAAAGAGGGCCTTGACCCAGAGATTAGAACACTTATCCACAAAGAGCAGTCTCTGGAAAAAAGAATTGAATTTCTTACTGGTATGCCTGAGCAGGCAGATGCAATAATTGAGCATGGCAGAATAGTAAAAGAACTATCAGAGAAATTTCCTGATTATAAAGTTTTAAAATCAACAAAACCAATAGAAATAAATAGACTCCAATCCATGCTGGATGATAAAACTGCTTTTATTGAGTATTTTATCGGCTCAGAAAATTTATATATCTTTGCAATTACTAATCATAACCTGAGTATAAAAAAAATGGTAATAAAATCCGAAGAACTCTATGAAAAAATTGACCGCTATCGTAAGATAATAAAACGGAGGGTTGATTATAGTGATAATGAACTTAGCGAAATTTCATACTGGTTTTATTTAAATTTAATCGCACCGGTAATACCAGAAATTAAAGACAAAAAGAGATTTGGTATTATTCCTTATGGAATACTCCATAATCTACCTTTTGCTACGATTTTAACCGAAAAGGCACAGAATAGGATTCTTATAGATGACTACGATATTTTTTATATCCCTTCTGCCTCGGTATTTGAGATTGCCCATAATAAAAATAAATTGAAAAAAAATAAATCTGTAATCTTTGCCAAATCTAATTTTAGCGAACATCAGGAATGGTTTGATATGCCTCTGCCCGGGACCACTGCGGAAAAGGATTCAATTATAAGATCCCGGGCACTGACAAATGTAAAAGTATTTTCAGATGGTGAAGATTCGTCACCACAACCATCAGAGACCAATGCCAAAAAATACTTAAAGGATTATGATATTATCCATCTCGCGACCCATGGCAAACTTGCCCCAGGCGATTCTGCGCTTGATTCCCGCATAATACTCACAAAGGATAATGAAAACGATGGCGAGTTAAAAGTGAGGGAGATATTTGACCTGAAAATAAATGCCTATCTTGTAACCTTATCTGCTTGTGAAACAGGGCAGTTGCGTGGTTTCTCTGAAAAGGCTGTTTTTGGTGATGAACTCACCGGATTGAGTCGTGCCTTTATCTATGCAGGCGCTCCCTCGGTTATCGCTTCTTTATGGAAGGTGAGCGATGTATCAACTGCTCTATTGATGATGCAATTGTATAAAAATCTGAGGGAAACTGATAAGACAAAGGCACTGTGCGATGCCCAGAGATGGTTGATGAAACAGGAATATTATAATAAACCATTTTTCTGGGCACCGTTTGTGGTAATTGGCGATTGGCGCTAATAATGGCTATAAACAAAGGAGGTAAAATGAAAGCCATATCTAAAATAATAGCAATCTTCGTGATTGCAATGCTGGTCGTCCCAGGGTTTGTTTTTGCTCAGAAAGGTAAGGGTGTTGAGCAGAAGACCGGGTCATCTCCCCTCACAGTTGAAAAACTGAAATATAAAAACATCCAGGATGAATTTGACCCGACCTATGACTTCCTTTCTGATATCGGGGCGATGGTTGATGATGCAAGGCACCAGAAGGATGGTTTTGACCTGCTTGCTGCAGCCAAACTTCTGTTCTTTGCTGAAAAAACAACCGGCAAAAAGAGTACCGTGATAACTGCTGAAGCTTTATTCAATGAAGTTGGTGATCTGGCAAAAGATCAGAAAAATGCAAAGCTGGCAAAGACCCTTGCTGATACTTATACTGAAGCAGGAAATAAGGCAAAATCTGATGAATATACAAAACTTGCCAAAGAATACGAAGCACTTGCCGGCGGGACCAGAGGTTATTGCTGGGTTCGTGTAAATAACAATTCTTCTTGGACAATAGATATATATATTGATGGTTGGTACAAAGGAACCCTCTCACCAGGATACTATTCATATTTCAAAATCTGGGAAGGATATACCAAACTTTATGGAGAAGGAACCTATACTGACTATTTCTGGGGTCCGGTCTACCAGGATATTTCTGAAGGCGAGACATTTACCTGGAATCTCTGGGATTAGAATGATTAAAATGGGGCACGGCATAATGCCGTGCCCCGGGGAGATAGAATGAAAAAATTAATTTGTCTTATTATATTCTTCATCATAGTTTCTTATGCCCAACAGCCTAACTCAACTCCAACATTTATTATTAAGGCGAGCGAGGATGCGGCAAAGCAGATTGAAGAAGAAAATGGAATTATAAATGATACAATTTTAGTTGAGCGTGTTAAAGCAGTAGTCCAGAAGGTTATGCAATCATCTGATATAAGGATGGTTTTTAAATGTAAAATTTTAAATTCTGATGTGATAAATGCCTTTGCCTTGCCTGCCGGACCAATATATGTAACATCAGGTTTACTCATCGCACTTGATTCTTTAAAAACTGAGGAAACACAATCAATGCTTGCAGGTATTGTAGGCCATGAGGTTGCACACATTTACTTGCGCCATTCAGTTGCATTGATGCGCCTTGAAAACTTCGTAAAGGGAGAAAGTATTATTATTCCTGATGACTTTGTTGAGATTCTAAAAAAAGGATATACCCGCGAACAGGAATTTGAAGCGGATGAATATGGCATTATTTATGCAATGCGCGCAGGTTATGATTTTGAATCAATAATAAAATTTTATAAAAGAATACGAGAACTCCTCGGTGACATAGCACCGGGTGATGAGAAGTATAATGACCATCCCCGACTCACGGAGCGGATTGCTCATTTGTATGAAATTCGTGCACAGATAGAGCGGGACTTTGACCAGTGGTATTTTGGCGTAGAGGCACTGAATGAAGGTAGGTATAATGATGCAATAAACTATTTTAGATTATTTACAACAACTTTTTCTAACAGTGCCTGGGGATGGGCCAATTTAGCAACCGCATATCTATTTGAAGGAATGTCAAAAATGGAACTTCCACCGGTTCTCTTTATGACCATTTACTACACAGAACCGGATAATCGTCTGAGAGGGGAACCAGAAGAACTGCTCTATGCGGAAGAGGCATTTAAAAAGGCACTGGAATTAGATAGCGCATATAACATTGTCTATTACTCTAATATGGGTATCATCTATGCACTGCGTAAGGAGCATGAAAAGGCGATTGAACTAACCAAAAAAGCATTGGAAGTTAAAAAGGCAGAGCATATATTTTATAATAACTTAGGGAACATTTTATTTTTAAAAAGGAATTACACTGATGCTATTGAATTATATGAAAAGGCAATTGACATAAATCCGAACTGGCCTATGCCAAAACATAATCTTGCGATTGCTTATGAGGCAATTGATAGAAAAGACCTGGCAATAGAAATCTGGAAAGAATTACTCAATGTTTCAGGCTATAATAAAAAGGCAATAGAGCATCTCGCAAAGCTTGATAAAAAAAATAAACCAAAAGGGATTGAAATCATACCCGAAAATACAATCTGTGGAATAATTTTGGGTATGCCTGAAGATAGCGTGCACAAAAAATTGGGAGAACCAGATGAAGAGATGGGACTCGAAAAGATGCGGGCACTGGAATATGTGAACAAAAAAATGGTAATATTTATCAGGAATGGAAAAGTGAGCGGCATCCTTGCACAACCAGGGTTTTTAGAGAAGACTTCAAAGGGAATAGGAATTGGTTCTTTAATTACAGAATTACATAATGCATACGGTGCACCAGATGATATTATACAGCAAAAAGATGTTCAGCAGTGGGTTTATAACAAATATGGTTTGCTCTTTAATGTTTATGATGATAAGGTTACCCAGTTTCAGATTGTGGAAGCACTGGAGGATTTATGAGATATTTTATTTTTTTAATTTCAATTGCGACAATTCTATGGTCAGCACACATTGATATTGCCACGGAATATTTTATCAAGGGCAACGAACATTACAATGACCAGGATTATGCTAAGGCAATTGAGCAATACTACACTGCAGTAAAACTTGAACCGACAAATGGCGTTTATCGTCTGGCACTTGCTAGTGCTTATGGAAAGAATAGACAATATGCCGAGGCAATCCCGCATCTCAAAAAAGCAGTTCTTTTTGACACTACACTAACCGATGCCTACTATTTGATAGAGGATTTTTATGCACGATTGGGAGAAGAAGATTCTGCTATTCTTTATTTCAATAGAGAAAAACTTCTTTATCCACAACGGGCAGTCATCTATATTAACCTTGGACATCTTCATTACCGAAAAAAGAATTTTGATATGGCAATACAGGATTTCCATCAGGCACAAACCCTTGAACCTGCTAATCCGATTATCCAGTGTGGATTGGGTGTAGTAATGCTTGCCCAGGGCAATGACAGTACTGCTGAAGAATTCTTTGTAAATGCGATAAGACTTGATTCACTATATCCTGAAGCACATCTATATTACAGTCTTGTCTTAGAAAGAAAGGGAATGATAAAAGAAGCAGAGGCAGAAAGGAATCTCGCATATAAATTAAAACCGGAATTAAAAGAGATTGACCTGAGCGATGTCCTGCCAATCCGGGGCGAAAAGGCAGATATTCCATTTATTATATCAACGCTGGATATCATTGTTCAAAAACTCGTCCGACCAGAAGAACGGATTGCCGAGATGGTGAGAAAACCTTTTGATTTGAATTTGGGCACAGGTCTTACCACCATTAATAAAGAACGCTGGCTTTCCATAAAATCAAGACCAGCAATGGAGACAAAATGGTTTGGTTTTAATTTAGCATTTGATTTTTTAATAAATAAGGATAGCATCCGTTCAAAAGAATGGGATTATAAAAAGGTCTTTCAGAGTGTGCGTGTAGGACATCCAAACCTGCCGTTTTATATCGGAACAGGCGTGATAAATAATTATACACTTGGTTATGGCTTGATTGTGCGCAATTACTTTAACCAGGCAGATGAAAATAATAGAAAGATGGGTGGTCTATTTACACTCCAGACCAAAGATAATGCAATCGGTGTTACCGGAATGATTAATAACCTCTCACCAATGGAGGTAACAATAGGGCATATCTATCTGGGTAAGTGGGCACAGTATCCTGAGGAATTATTGCAGCGCCTGGAACTCGGCTTTACATATGCCCAGGACAATGAATATGATTATCAGGTTCTTGGCGGAGACCTACTATTTTATATTGCCTCTCATGGTGCGCTCCATTTTCTTATTGCCAGCGAAGTTGCGAAAACCGTATCACACGGGTATGGCAATGTCTCTGGTTTGTTTTTGCAATTTGGCGGAATGGGTAAAAAAGATATTTCATTATCAATTTATGGTGCAGGCCTGGTTCTGGGAAAGGATTTTGAACCAGCACCTTTTGATGCATTCTATGAAAAGGAACGGCTCCAATATGCCGCTAATATCCGTGATATTGCGCTGAGTAGATACCAGAAAGATGCGCTTGGTTTCTATATAACAAGTGGGTTAAATCTTGCATCCATCTTCAAATTATCTGCAGATTACCAGAGCGTTACGGATATTGATTCAAGTGGTGTATTTGCGGTTCGTGCTTTTGTAGTAGACAATGAAGATGTTCCGGTAATTTTACAGGGTATTTTCTACAAATATAAATTTGATGATTTTAATACACTGACAGAGATGGATGAGAATACCTATATTGCCGGCATTGCTGGTCTGAAGTTCTTAAAAGGACTCTTCTCAATAAATTTACTCTACGAACGAACCTATGTCTGGCAGGAACAGGTATACGCAGTCCAGGAAAAAATTTCGCCGTATGTTCAATTTAATACTAATTTCTAAAAATGTTCTTTGCCTGTATTATTAGTGCTTTACTCATTTTTAATGGCTCATCTGCACAAGACCAATATAAAAATTTAACACATTTAGAAAGATTATCTTACTGGTTAGAAAAAGGGGGGTCAGATGAAATAACTGATATGATAGAAGATAGTGTGGGTCATTATATCCTTAATTATGCCTCAAAAGAAGAATTAAAGAATATCCTGTCAACAGTATTTGAATACCTTCTGAAATATCCAGATTATCTTAATAACTTTTCAATCTCCTGGGACATCAATATTCTCACATCCAGCATTAAAACTGGAGATACTGAGATTGGCAGATTGATTGTCAACTTTGTTAAGGATTATAGCAAAATAATTGCAGGATTTGATTCAATTCCGCTCTTTAGTGAAGGACTTCTGCGCTCTCTGGGTTTCTATTTAAGACGAATTTATGGTCAGGATGCAATTCCCATTCTCTTTGATTTTGTTTATAATACAAACCTGCCGGAAGAAGTAAAGGCTGATTATTGTGAATTACTCGCTGAATTTCACAACCAAGAGATTTTTGAGAAGTTATTAAATATTTCAAAGACATTCAGGGATAAGAGCAGGTTCATTAAAGTGCTCTGTATGACTGGCGATGAACGGGCACTAAATTATATATTACCCTATCTTGAAACAAATGAAAAGGATATTGCAAATGGATTGATGTATATTCCGTCACCCCGTTCAATTGAGATGCTCATTAAGATTCTTGAGCATCAACTTGAAATCGGCGCTGAAGCAACAGGTAGTGCCTATGGCACGGCATACGACTTTGCAATACTATCATTGGGAGTTATTGGTGATGAAAGTGCTATTCCAATTTTAAAGAGAGCGCTTGCTGATTCAAATCAGAAAGAGGCAAGGCGACTTGCTGCCTGGTCTTTATGGATGCTTGAAGATAAGAGCGGAATACCCGTGATGGTGAAAGATGAACATTGGCGTGATTTGGGTATAATGGCGGACCCTTATATTGTGCCTTATATTGTTCCATTACTTCAGGGGAGTAATGACGAGATAAAGATTGAAATAATAAATTTGTTGTTCAAAATTAACAGCATAGAAGCAATACAGGCAATTCTAAGATGTTATGAAGATTCTGAAATTTCTGACAGTCTGAAGGATTATCTTGCTTTAAAATTAGCCCTGAATGGTGAAGATCGGGTATTACCAAGAATTAAATCAATTCTTACTGACCCAAGAAAAACATACTACTGGGATTCAGCATTGTATACTCTTCTTTTTATTAATACTGATGAAACAATAAAATCTCTGTTATATAATTTTCTTTCTTATGAAGAAATGGCATACAAAGAACCAGCCTGTATTAACCTTCTATTACTCGGTGAAAGAATAAATACTGTTGAGGCAATAGGATATACGCAAACAGAGATTTTAATTGGGTTTCTGGGACTTCATAAAAAGTTGAAAAAACATCTCAGTCCCTCAATGGATGAATTCATTGAGTTGATCGCAAAAGGAATAAAACAGAATGATGAAGTTGGCATACAGAGTGCTTTAAACGCATTACCTTATTTGTTTTCACAAAAAGACATTTCCGCACTTGAATCTAAATTTATTAGATATAATTTCAGCCCAGAAATAGCATCCCAATTTTATCTGAAATTGGCTACAATATCCCAGTCCACAAAAGACTATGAAAATGAAGAGAGGTATGCTGAACTTGCCTTAAATAACGCACAGAAAAGCAAATATTATAAAATTATCCTTGAATCATTGTGGATGCTTGCTGATGCCTGTATTTATTCAGCAAAATATAATGAGGCTGAAAAATTTTTAAAACAAGCAATACAAATATGTAATTCTTTATCCAATGAGGAGAGGTCAGAATTTGAAATAAAATTTCCTGATGCATATACTTATTATCTCTTGGGTGAACTTAATCTAAAGAAAAAAAATTATAAAGAGGCATTGAAGAATTTTAATAATGCCCGTAATGAACTCAATTATCGTGTTTCCACAGTACTTGCGATTTTTATGGGGCAGCGAGCACCACGCGACCGGTTGAAGGCTATGATCGCTTCAGGAACCGGGGTCTGCCATACTGAACTTGGTAAGGCGTCTTTTAAAGAGGCAGTAGATGGTTTTGATAAGATTGGCGCAACAAATATCAGGGAACAGGAAAGCAGGGACAGAGCATATTATGGCTTGATTCGTTCTGCAGTTGCTGAAGGCAACTATGAGGAGGCGCATAAACTCACTGAAAAGTTGATTCTGATAAAAATGAACGAAGACTTTGAAAAGATGGAAGTAAATCCAGTGAATCCTGAAAGAAAAAAAGAGATGGATGAATTAAAGAAGCGCAAAAAAGAGATTGAAGAGATGAAATTAGAACTTAAAAAAGAGGAAAAACAGGGGGCATCTACAGATACGATAATCCAGAAGAAGGCCCGTGAATTCAAAAAGTATATCCATAGATTAAAGACCGAAAACCCCAAGTTGTTTACCATTGTCAATGCTGAGCCATCAAACCTAAAAGAGTTGCAGGATATGGGCATTATTGCTGACAATATGGTGGTCCTGCAGTATTTACTCGGTGAAGAGGAATTATACATTTTCATCGTGAAACCCTATGATTTATCCATCAAAAAGGTTTCAATTAAACAGACAAAAATTGCTAACTTAATTGATGAGTATCGCACCTTAATCAAAAACAGGTCCTCAATTGATGATATTATAGAATATGCTAATGAATTATACAAATATCTGATTGAGCCTGTTGAACCTGAACTTTCAGGGGTTGAGATTATCGGTATTATACCGAATCAACAATTGTATTATTTACCATTCAGTGCCCTTAAAAAGGCAAAAGAAAAAGAATTTTTAGGCGAGAAATATGATATTTTCTATATAAATTCAACCAGTCTATTTGCAATTGTTGCCCAGCAGGAAGGTTGTGATCTTGCATCAGCACCATTTATTGCCTTTGCTAATGCTGATGGAACCCTTCCTGAAGCAGAAAACGAGGTGAAGAATATTTCCAGTCTGTATCCTGAATTTTTAAATCTGTATCAGGATAAAGCAGTAAAAGATAGTGTCTTTAAAACTTTAGGCTGTAAGATTCTACACTTTGCCACACATGGTGTTTCAATTCCTTATGACCCCACATCATCATATCTGGTGCTGGCACCAAAAGGTGAAAAAGGGCAATTAAAAGTAGAAGAGATCTGGGGTCTGGATTTAAAGGAATGTCCACTGGTTGTATTGTCAGCATGTGAGACTGCTGAAGGAAAATTGGTTGCAGGCGATGAAGTGGTTAGTCTGGCATTTGGATTTATCTATGCAGGAAGTTCAAGTTGTCTGGCAACATTATGGGAAGTAGCAAGTCAATCAACTGCAGATTTAATGCAGCAGTTTCATAAAAATTTGAAAGCAGGCAAAAGCAGGATTCAGGCATTAAAGGAGGCACAAGTTTCTTTACTTAAGAATCCGAAGACTTCTCATCCCTTCTACTGGGCACCGTTTGTTTTAATTGGCGACTGGAGATGATTGTGAAGATTGCGCTGATAATAATTGGAGTGCTTCTATTTGTTTTTGGATTTCTTCTTTTGTCTGCGGGTTCTATCTTTTCACTCTATTCTATAATCGCCGGGCTCGGCTTTTTCATTGCTGTTATAATCTTAGACCTCAAAGCTAAAATCAAGGCAAGAAAAGAGCAAAAAGCGATAGACAAAAAACCCCGCTCTTCTTTGGGATACAATCTGCAGTTTATCATTGTAGGAATTGTCTTTCTGATTCTTGCCACAATAGCGATCCCGGGCTGGACTGGACCACAAAAACCCGGACAATCTATGTTCTGGGCATTTATAATTCTGGTATGCATTGGGATTATTTTTATCATTATTGGAATTATAAGAATCATCATTCAAATAGTTAAAGGTGGAGATAAACACCAGGAAAAATTCCAATGAAAGAATTCGCCAATCTCCGGAATATTCATATAAAACAGAAAAAAACAACATAATATGTTAAATAATTGCTTTTTTATCAAAATGATAATTTTGTGGTTTATATTTTGTATTACCAGCTGTAATCTTTTCATAGACTCAATCTCGCAGCCCGATAAAATTGCACAGGGACAAGAATTTAGAATAAGGTTAAATGGACATATCGTTGGTGAATCACGGGAATCTGGTGAAGATAAGGCGTATTTATATTTGACAATACCAAAAGACTGGCAGATAAAAGGAAGCTATTTTACGGGTTCCTACTCGGGCTATATGCATATTAATGAAATTGACTCTGTCAATCATCTTCCATATTATCAATACAAATTAATCACGACTGCTGATTATCCATATTATCCTGGTGCAGTCTTTTCATTATATATAGAAATAAAGGCTGGTAGACTCAAAGGCAGATATAATCTTACTTATCAGGCAGGAATGGAGAAATATCGCGATGCAAAGGTGGGTCCAATTTCAAAACCTATTGAGTTATATTAGGATGAAGGTATCCTATGATATTAGAATTATTATTTTTATTTGCTTATAATTTAAGCGACTTGCCGGCATCAAGGGAGTTCTTGTTTAGTGGGCTATATCAGCAGGCAATCCTAAAATTTGAGAGTGAACTAAAAGAGTATCCAGACAATCCCGAACAAATAAGATATTATGTACTTGCCTGCGCAGCAGCAAAGAACTTAAATCGGGCAGAGAATTTCTTCAGAACAAAAAGGTATTTGAATGATTCATTAAATTCTTTTATTCATTATGGAATGGGACTGGTCTATGAATACAAAGGTATGATTGATTCGGCAATTGCTGAGTATTATAATGCGATAGAACTGGATTCTTCAAATACTGATGTTTATGCAGGACTTTTACTATTGCTGGCACGGTCAGGAAAAAGAACAGAAAGTATTCCACAATTAATAAAAAAACTAAAATATCTCTATCCTTACCAGCCTTATCAATTATTTGTGCTTTATAAGGTCACCAACAATTTAGCATATCTTGTTTCCGCATTAGAACTTGCACCACAGAATCCTGTAATACTCTGGGAAATATATAACATTGCAAAGAATGTAAACGATGATAGCCTGAATACTGTGACTATTAGAAAAATGGCATCTATTATCCGTGGCACACTGGTCTTTGATGATGAAAAAATTAATCCTGATGATTTTTTGCAGGCGGCTAAATCTATTGTCCCTAACATAGAAAATCTTGAGCCATTTTTCTTAAGTGATATTGGAGCAGGTATTAAGTATTTATATGTTGATCCCCTGGAACTTTCGGAAATAACCCGGGCAAAATTTACTGCTCTAACTATATCCAAGGATAGCCTTAATTTTTACATCCACAGGTGGCGAGGTAAGAATGATTCATTGGATTTAATATCCAATTTAATAATCGCCCTTTTGCGATTAGGGAAAGAAGATTCTGTGAAATATTTTCTGAAAATCAGTGATTCACTCTACAAAGCAGAAAACAGATTATATGATCGCGGGTTGTTTTATCTGGCAGCATACCAGATAAAGAAAGATCCAGAGATGATGATTAGAGCAATTTCTTCTTTTAGAGATAATAAAAATAATGATGAAGTAAATCAGTGTATTAAAATCTTTGTTGCGGACTTACCAAAAACATATAATGATATTAATAATTTTTCTGAGGCAAGGAAAGTTTTTGAATTTTTCCACCATTTTTACAGTGAAAATCATATAGAACTTGAATATGAGGATATTACAAAACTTATTGTTTTATTTAACTTCACCGGGCTCAATGCCCTTGGTATGGGTGATATTGACCTTTCGGTAACTGCATTTGAATTGTACCGAAAATTTTCTCATCATCTCAAGGCTGAACTTGATATTGCATCTGCTCATAATAATTTAGGGCTTGCCTGCCGCATTCAGAGAGATTTTGACCGGGCATTACAGTCATTAACACAGGGGTTACAATTGATTGAGCGGGTTGCGCCCACTGATTTTGTAACATCAGGATTTATTAAAGGCAATATTGCCTGGACATATTTTGATATGGGGATGGTAGATTCTGCAGAAAAATACTTTGCGATGGCAAAGGAACCATTAGAGAGTTTATGGCAAAATGAAAATCGTATGCAGCTACATGGTCAGGAGGTTCTGGCATTTGGATATTTTGGACTGGGAATTGTGAATATGGCAAAGAAGAATATGGAACCGGCATTAGACAATCTTTTTAAATGCACTGAATATCGGGACTTTGCAGGTAACACATTTAATCAATCGGCATTTGCCCTTGTATATAATTTGATTGGTGAGATATACTTAGAGATGAATAAATTAAATAAAGCAATGCTTTATTTTACACGGAGTATGGAATATCTCGGGCAGAAGAGCGAAGGCTTGATAGAACTAAATGAAGTAGTATTTCCCGCAGTTACAATGTGGGTAATGTCAAATCGTGGACTTATCTATGAACTCCAGGGGCAGGAAAATGAAGCATTGAAATATTACCAACGCTCAATTGAAATTCTTGAAAAATATCGTAGCACAATCAAAAATGAAGAAAATCGTTCATATTTTATTGAGGATAAGATGAAAATATATGAGAGGGCAATAACCCTTTTATTGAAAAAGGGATTTTATCAAAAGGCATTTGAATATGTAGAAAGGGCAAAGGCAAGGGTTTTGCTGGAACTACTGGAAAGCAAAATAATTGAATTACCAACACCTGAGGAAAAGAATATTTTTCTTGAACGAAAAAAGATTGAAGAAAAAATTAACGACCTGAAAAAAGAATTACAGAATAGTGAAACCCTGGATAAAGACGAAATCAATGATTTGAATAATAAATTTCGCTCGGCATTAATTTCTTACGATTCATTAATAAAAACAGTTGAAAAGAAAAAACCAGAACTTGCCAGTTTAATTAACATCAGGCAGTTGCGTCTGACTGATGTTCAAAAAGATCTTGATAATAATACTACAATTCTTGAATATTATTTTACTGATACGAGCCTCATCTGTTTTGTAATTACCAAGACAGATTTGAAACTGGTGCAAACAAAAATATCTGTTAACAATCTTGTCAATTTAATAAACTATTTCCGCAGTGCAATTATGCTCCTTGATGATAATTATAAAGAACCCGCATCAGAATTATTCAAAACTTTGGTTGAACCAGTAAAAGGATATTTGAAGGACGAAAACCTTATAATTGTTCCACATGGGATACTACATTATCTGCCTTTTTCTGCGCTTATGGATGCGGATGGTTCATATTTGATTGATAGATATTATATTACTTATTTGCCAAGTTCAGGTATTCTGCAATATTGCCTTAATAAAAAGGATAAGCCAAAAAATAATATCCTGGCTCTGGGTAATCCAGACCTGAATAACCCCAGGTTTGACTTACCCAATGCAGAAATGGAAGTAAAAGAGGTTGCTAAATATTTTGAGAAGCAGGTTGTTTTTCTAAGGAAGGATGCGACTGAAGATAGATGCCGTATTTTTGCGGGTGATTACAATATCATCCATTTTGCGTGTCACGGCGAATTTAACAGATTAAAACCAATGTCGTCCTCATTGCTGCTGGCAAAAGGAGCAGATTTTCTTGAAGATGGCAGACTTGAGGCATATGAAGTATATGGCATTGATTTGAAGAATGCCCGATTGGTGATTCTGAGTGCCTGTGAATCAGGTCTTTCAAAGGTCACCAAAGGTGATGAGATTATCGGACTTTTAAGGGGCTTTATCTATGCGGGTGCACCGACTATCATCGCTTCTTTATGGAAGGTGAGCGATGTATCAACAGGCAGACTGATGACATCATTCTATCAGAAATTGAATAGCGGTGCCTATTCAGCAAAGGCATTAACAGATGCACAACGAGAATTAAAAGAAAATAATGATTTTAACCATCCGTTTTTCTGGGCGCCGTTCAATCTTTATGGGTATGGTAAATAAAAAATGGGTGATAAAAAATTAAAAAGGATGTAATATGAATAAAAGGCACTCCTCAATTGTAATTTTTTTTGTATTTTTTACTATGGTCAATGCAGAGATAATAAAACTTGCTGACAGCGTAGCAGTTCCTGTCATACCACCTGCCTGGTCGCCACAGGGCGATGAAATAGCCTTTATTTCTCAGAATGGAGATTTATATACAATTAGTGTGGATGGTAAAAATCTCAGGAGGTTAACGCATACGAAAGAATATGAAAGGAATCCATCATATACGGCAAACGGCACTTATATAACCACCTCTTATGAAAAAGAAATAAAAGAAGATTCTTCAATCTCTGTATTATTGAAGTTTAACACGTTTTCTGGAAAGGTGGATTCAGAAGCAACCGCAGAAATTCCACTACCCTATGCAATTGTCATCAATTCACCATATAACATTGGAACTTCTGCCTTACTTGCGGGAACATCATTTAACAAGGTTTTGTATGTAATGAGGGAAGATAGTGAACCCATTCTTATTTCAAACAATGCGAGTGAAAATGGTCCCCCGGTATTCTCCCGTGATGACGAATTCGTATCATATACTTCCTTGGAAAATGATATTGAACAATTAGCAATTGTAGACCTTGTAATGGGCGAGAAAAAATTCCTTACTGATGTACTGTCTCGGGCATATTTTCCATCATTTTCTCCAGATGGAGAGCAGATTATATTCACATACAACATAGACGGAAATAGTGACCTGTGGCTGATTAATAAAGATGGTTCAGGTTTGACCCAGATTACGGAAACGCCATACCACGAAAATGCTCCAGTCTGGTCACCGGATGGCGGTAAGATTGCCTTCGTTTCCAACAAAGATGGTGAATGGGCATTGTATATTATGGATGCCCCGCCACTGAAATTGCCACCGCGCCAAGACTCCCTTATTGTTGAAAATATTATATCGAATTCTAAGATTTTGCCGGTGCAGGATAAGTTATTCTATTTGGCATCACGAACTCGTTTTGAGAAGCAACAATACAATGTCAATGTTTGCTATTATAATTTGAAAGAAAAAACAGAATTCATTCTTGATAAAGCATCTGGCAGTATTAATGATTTTATCGTATCAAAGTCAGGGAATAAGGTTGCTTATACACTTGAAGATAATTCCCTATGGATAATAAACTCGGATAATACAGGTAAAATCCAGATTGCCACAGATGAGTTCTATAATAAACTTGGTTTTTTTACGCCCGATGAGAAGAAATTTATTTTCATAAGTGCCCGTTCAGATGATAACTGGGATAATGAATTTAATTATTTGGACAAAATGGCGATTTATGTAATTGATACAGATGGGAGTAATTTACAGCAAATAGATACTGCGCAATACTGGATGAATGTTCTGGACATCTCAAAAGACGGTAATCTCATACTGTTTAACTACAAACTGGATGATATATATATGCTTTATCTCTATGATTTAAAAAATAATAAAAAACTCAAAATCGCTGATGAGGTTGAGTCTGCACAATTTCTCCCTGGTGATAAAGAGATTACCTTTACCACATTCTCAACTGAAACAGGTGAATATGCATATTATGTTTCAGATCTTAAAGGTTCAAATATCAAGCAATTAGAGGGAGAACCAACCTGGTCATATAATGGGAAGAGGATGGTCATTGATTTTGATACTACATTGGTGATTATTGATAAAAATGGGGAAAATAAGAAAGTGCTCTGGTGTGGTGTATGGGAGGATACAATGGTTATAGGTACAGGTGCAATATACTTTTCAACTAATGATAAATATGTTATATTTGCTTCAGAACTTAGAAAACAGGTTTACGAATATATACCAATCAATGATGCATATCTGGTTGAACATTACCAGATTCACAGGATTGATTTACTGAGTGGAGAGGATAAAATTATTTTCTCCTCGGCAATGGACCCTGATGCTTTTATTGAGAATATGTCTTACGACATACATGGATTAACCAAAACTGGTGACAATGTCATTGTTACCAAGCAGGATGGTCATAGAAGTCTTCACCTGTGCCCCTGCAAATAAATCCACCTGAATATACTAACTTTTGAAAGTGCCAGAAAACATTGATAATCAAAAAATTTTAACCTCTGTATACCAGGTTTGGTTTAAAAATTTTATACTTGATTTTAGTAGAGGATTGTGTATAATACTTGAATCCATATGTGGATATTGATTTTTTTAACATTTGAAATTGATTCTCTGTCTTTAAATCAGGTAATTGATATTGCATTGAGACAGAGTCCAAACTATTTAGAATCAAGGGAGACCCTATCAAAGTCCCGGGTGCAATTTTATCAAGCACTTTCTTTTCTATTGCCCACAAATACAACGACTGGAACCTGGACACATAGTGACTTTAATAATATACAAACTGAAAAGTATACAGGTTCAACCAATTTCTCTATGCCGGTTTTTGATTTAGATGTGATCAGCTCAATTGTTATCGCAAAGGGGCAGGAAAAAGGGAGTGCAATACAGCACGAGCAGACCATAGCCAATTTAATTCTTAATCTAAAAAAATCTTATTATAATCTCATTACGGCGAATGAACTGCTGAATTCGTCACAAAAGGCACAGGAGCGGGCACTGGAGAATAAAAAACTTGTGGAAACAAAATATAATCTCGGTTCAGCATCAAAATTGGAATTACTTCAGGCTGAAGCCTTCTATCTACAGATTCTGCAGAATGTTTCTCAGGCAAAAACACTTGAAATGCAGGCACAACAGGAATTAAAAGCAATGCTTAATATTGAACACAAAATTTATCCGCTGGATTCACTAATTATCCCTGATACTTTTTTATTACCCTCTGTTGATTCATTAAAAGTGATTTTAGAAAAGGTAAATTTAAATATTAAACTGGCAAAACAAATGAGCAGTTTGTCAAAAGTAAATCTCTGGTTTTCTATGTTCGCTTTTTTACCGAAGATTTCACTCTTTTATGGATACAGTGTAAGCCTTGATTCTTTTATCTTTGACTTTGATATGTGGCGCGAACATTCCACAAAAAATTATGGAGTGAGTATTACATTTCCGATATTTGAAATTAAAAATTTGATCTTTAATTATCTTACGGCAAAGAAGGACATGAGGATTAAAGAATACAGTAAACAAAGTGCAATCCTTGAATCAGAAAAGTTATTGCATACGAATTATTATAGCCTACAGGAATCAATTGACAAGTTAAATTTTGCCAGAAAAAGTTTAGAGGTGGCAGAAGAGGCAATTATACTCGGACGCGAGCAGTATAGCCTGGGCGTAATCTCTCTTCTTGATTTTTTGCGCACAGAAGAGGAATACTACAATGCCCGGATTAATCTATCAAGGGCGCTCAGTGATTTTTATACTAATCAGGCAATGCTCTCTTTTTTGTTAGGGCAGTTAACCATTGAGGAGTCAAAATGAAAAAAATAATTTTAGTTATAGGCATAGCAATTGTGATAATTTTGATTATTGTGTTGAATCTGACACAGAAAACAAAGGGTGAAAGCGTTGAAATAGAGATTGCCAAAAAGGGTGAAATTGTATCTAAGGTGAGTGCAGATGGTGAACTCAAAGCAAAATCACAGGTAGACATCTCGGCAGAAACGATTGGTCGGGTAAAAAAGATTTTTTACAAAGAGGGTGATTTTGTAAAAAAGGGTAGCCTTTTAATTGAACTTGATGATATCCAGGCACAGGCAAATTATGAACTTGCTAAGGCACAACTCAAACAGGCAGAGCAGGTTTTTAAACGCACACAGAGTCTTTATGACAAAGGGCTTATAAGCCAGGAAAATTTTGAGACCGCAGAATTGAATTACCGGTCTGCAAAGGCAAGGTATGACCAGACACTGGATGCCTATCAGAAAACAAAAATCTATGCACCAATATCCGGTAAAATAATGAAATTAAATATTGAAGAAGGTGAGACAGCAGTAATGGGAACAATGAATTATGCGGGCACGGTTCTGGCAACCATTGCCGATATGTCGCGATTGATTGGAGTGGTAAAGATAGATGAGACCGAAGTTCCGCAGGTAAAATTGGGACAGGAGGCAGAGGTGATTGCAGATGCCCTGCCCGATTCAGTATTTAAAGGAATCGTGACCAAAGTCGGTTTGATGCCCATTACTTCAATTACTACCACAGAAAAGATGACCGATTTTGAAGTGGAAATAGAATTAAAGAACTTTTCCTCAAACCTGAGACCAGGGATGAATGTCAAGGCAGAGATTATTACCAACAAAAAAACTGATATACTGGTTGTACCTATCCAGGCAGTGGGAAAAAGAAAAATAGAAAATAAACTTACTGAATCAATTTTTGTCGTGCAGAATAGTAAGGCATTATTAAAAGAGATTCAAACAGGTATATCCAGTGATACTGAGATAGAGATTATTTCTGGTGTTAATGAAGGTGATACGGTCATCAGTGGTCCATATCGGGTATTATCAAAATTGAAGGATGGTTCAGGAGTGGAAATTAAACCAACAACGAAAAATAAAGCGGGCAGTGATACCGTAAAATCAGTGACCAGTGACCAGTGACAAAATGCTCTGCCGGGCAATAGATATCCGTAAAAAATATAGTCTGGGCAAGGTTGAGATTGAGGCATTACGCGGTGTGAGTTTAGAGATTGCAGAGAATGAGTATCTTTCTATTATGGGTCCATCAGGCTCTGGTAAGTCAACTTTGATGCATATCCTTGGTTGTCTTGATACACCGACAAAGGGTGATTATTTCCTTGAAGATAAAAAGGTTTCAGATTATACAGATGCAGAACTGGCAAGGATTAGAAATCTTTCTATTGGTTTTGTATTTCAGAGTTTTAATCTTTTAAATAGACTTTCTGCACTGGAAAATGTTGCCCTGCCTTTGTTATATGCCCATGTGAATAAAAAAGAAAGAATTGAACGGGCAAAAGAAATTTTATCAAAGGTCGGCCTTGCTGAAAGAATGTATCACCGTCCCAATGAATTGTCGGGTGGAGAATGTCAGCGTGTGGCTATTGCACGGGCACTGGTTAACCGACCTAAAATCGTTTTTGCTGATGAACCTACCGGAAACCTTGATACAAAGACCGGCAAAGAGATTATGGAATTATTTGATAGACTCCATGCTGAGGGCAATACTATTGTGCTCGTTACTCATGACCAGAATATTGCCAGCCATGCAAAACGGGTGATAAAGATTATTGATGGCAGGATTGCAAATGGATAATAATCGGAACACCAGATTACCAGAAAGTGATTGTATCAGCAAGATAATAAGTTTATACCATATAAAAAATTCGAAATTAGAATATCGAAATCCGAAACAATATAAAAATTCCAATTACCAAAATTCCAAACAGTTTGAAAAATATGTATATTGGAATTTATTATGCATAGCATAACTGAAATCATTAGTTTAGCGGTTCAAACTTTTAAATCCCATAAGATGCGTTCTTTTTTGACAACGCTGGGTATTATCATTGGCGTGACCACGGTCATTGCGATTTTATCTTTGATTGAGGGCTTAAATCAATCAGTAGCGAGTCAGATCCGTTCCATTGGTTCGGACTTGATATTTGTCACCAAATATTCAATGGTGAGAATGGGCCCACCAAATTTTGAAGATATTGCGAAGCGACCAGACTTGACACCGGATGATGCCCTTGCACTTAAACAACTCTCCTCAGTAGTAACTGCAGTTCCGACGATTGAACAAAATTTTACCAAATTAAAATATAAAGACAAAGAGGTTGCAATGACCTCAATTGAAGGCTCAACTGAAGATTTTTCAAAAGTTCACAATTATATTGTAGAGATTGGCAGGGACCTTAATACGGATGATATACTACACAAAAGAAATGTTGGCATTATCGGTTCATATGTGGCAAAAAATCTGTTCGGTGATGAATTACCCATTGGTAAGGATTTGAATATTGGTGCACACCGCATAAAGATTATTGGAGTATACAAAGAAAAAGGTTCATTTCTGGGTCAGAGTATGGACAATTTAATTACCATCCCTTATCCATTTTATGAGAAGATTTTTCCTACCAGAAGAAGGACGAGTATATATGAGCGGGCTTTCGGTGGCTATACAATAAGTGTGATGCCAAAATCGGGCAAAGTTGAAGAGGCAATGGATGAGATCCGCGAACTGATGAGGCGAAGGCACAGCTTGCGCCTTGATCAAAATGATGATTTTGAATTGGGAACCCAGCAGATGCTGTTTGAAATTTATCAAAATATTACCCGTGTTGGCTTTGTAGCAATTATCGCAATTGCCGCAATATCTTTGATAGTTGGTGGCATTGGGATAATGAATATTATGCTCGTCTCAGTTGCGGAAAGGACAAGGGAGATCGGTATTCGCAAGGCAGTGGGTGCTTCAAATCAAAATATTCTGCTCCAGTTTATTACCGAATCAGTTGTCCTGTCCCTTGTGGGTGGTATTATCGGGATTATCCTGGGGATGCTCCTTGCCTGGTTGATTTCAGCGATTTCGCCACTTAAGGCAGCAGTTGCGCCCTGGATGATTATTTTGGGTTTTGGTTTTTCTTCAGCGGTTGGAATCTTTTTTGGCATATATCCCGCACGCAAAGCTGCCTCATTAAATCCTATTGAGGCATTAAGATATGAATAAAGATAACCCGAAAGATATTTAACCTGCATTATTCATATTCAATGTCATTGCGAGCCCTTGCCGAAGGCAAGGGCGTGGCAATCCCTGAACTGTGCAATAACAGATGAGATTGCTTCGTCGCTTCGCTCCTCGCAATGACAAAAAGAAAA
>JBBILZ010000022.1:0-37334 GCA_037444665.1 Caldifarciminota bacterium | reverse complement strand
ATTCTGCCTTGCCTCAAGCACAATCTCAGGCACACCATCACCATCAACATCACCTGTCTCTGAATAACCACCATAATAATCACCACCAGGCAGGGTAAAGGTCTTGATTATCTCATAGGTGTTATCAGCGATTGCCTCAAAGATAAAGACATCAATCAAGGCACTGAGGATTCTAAAACCCTTTAAAACAAACTCAGGTTTGCCATCACCATCCGCATCAGGGACAGAGAAGCAGTCCTTGATGTTAACGGTGCTGACATAACCCTGGGAAATTTGTTCATAGACATTGTTTCTTGGACTTTCAAATACCCAATAATCAGCCCCATATGGAGCACCACTTAAATCACCCATCACAAATTCAATTAATCCATCACTATCAAAATCACCAAAGGCATAGGTGGAGTTAGGGTCTTGAGGAAAAGTATCTGTCATTGGACTAAAACTGTAGATGGTATCATAATGATTGTCTCCAGAGGCTTCATATACCCACACCCAATTGGGTTGAACACAATCGTTTTTAAAAATTTCTGGTATTCCATCTCTGTCTACATCAAAGGTAACTATAGGAATGACTCCGCCTTGCCCCACCGTATCCCGCCATACTTCCTGGGTGGGATAGGAAAAGGAATCAGGGGATTCATAGATTGATATTATCGGTATAGGTACCCCTTGACCTCCTGACGCATCACCGTAAGTTACGAGGTCTGAAAGACCATCATTATCAAAGTCACCTATATCCCAGACCAGCACACTATCAACATAAATACTCTCATATATATCCCAGGAATCAGGAGGAAGAAATTCTGCAAAATATACACCCAAAGAATTTGGTATGTAACGCCGAAATATTAATTCTATTTTCTCATCGCAATCTGAATCATAAACCAAAATTCTACCAGCCGATGCTATCGTACCATAAGGTATATACCACCTCTCATTGAACCCACTGAATAAAGTCGCCAGCATTATTAAAACTTTCATCGCACCTCCAGTAATAAGGTGGGATGCGGTTTATTACCCCATCCCACCTCCTGCTATTTTATCTTGAGCACTTTCATGCAGAATGTATCGCCTGAATCATAATTTCTGATGCGCAGGAAATATATTCCCTGAGAAACCATTGTGCCATTTTCATCTTTGCCGTTCCAATTCAATACTTGCTTGCGATAAACAGGACCATCATAGATGTTTTGTATTAATCTTCCAGTAACATCGTATACCTTAATACTGAATTTTGCTCCTGTTTGATTCGGAAATGAGATGTTTATACCATAATTGAATGGATTGGGGAAGATAGCAATTGAACCACTATTTGAGGAACTGCTTTTCTGTGCCATTGGTCCATTGGATGTGCCCGTTTTACCACCCATGGTCTCACTTTCATAACGATAAATATAGACTGGACCAACCGCAGCAAAATCACCATCATCACACTCAAAACTCACGCTGATGATACTATCTGTATAAAATTCAGGCGAAATCACTAACTCCCGAGATTCAGGTATGCCTGCCTCATATTCAATCTCAGCGACCTCCTCACCATCAATCATAACCTTCATCTTCCATCTGTCCTGGTTTTGATGATAGGCGACTGTTTTAAGGATATAGAAATAATCAGGTTCAAGGGGAAATTCATAAGTCACTCTGTCATAACCAATATCAACGGGAATCTGCCAGTTAGTAATAAAGGCATCCCCCTAGTCCAAACAGATAACTAACCGCCCCCAAAGCAAGGAGCCACATCCACAATTTATATTGAAGTACAGACCTTACTTTCATTTTTTCCTCTATTTTACTCCCTGTATCTGCTACAGGGATAAGACATTTTGCGTGATAAATCACGCAAGTACTGCTAACCAAACAGGGACGAGCCCTGCCCTTATCAATTCATTCTCGTCCATCTAAAGATGGACGCTACATTTTTCACCCTCACCTCTATCCTCTCCCTTCAAGGGAGAGGCGGATAAAGGGCGCTCCCTGACATTATATTTTTCTAATCCGATGTCAGGCGGAGCAGACTCAAACAAACCTTATAAACTCCGCAAAGAAATAACCTTCAGATTTTCTAAGATAAGATATACTCAATCTTATATAATATTATAATTGTATCATTTAAAAAGTCAAGGGGTGTTCTCTTCATTTTCACTTGACAAATAATAAAAACCGATTATAATATTTATGATTATGAAAAGGGACTATACCATAATTTTTTTGGGGCATAACAATTTTTTAAAGAGCATATCCATTTCTCACCGTGGTTTAATATCCATTTTGATATTTTTTACAACAATAACTATAAGCGCCCTGATGCTTTTTATTCATAATACGCACATTTCAATTACTGAAATACGACAGAATATTGCTGAAGAGCAGCGTAAAGAATATTTAAAAAAGATTAACCAGTTAAAATCCTGGCTTGCTGATTTAAAATCCCATTTAAATTACCAGATTGCGATAGATAATAAACAACGCAATTTCCTTCAGGTTGCCTCTATCCATCCTGATATCTGGTCAATGGGTATTGGTGGCACCAGAGGTTCTACACGTGCCAATAATTTATCAATATATGATTCAAAGGTTATCAAAGATTTATATGAATCAATTGATGTTTTAAAAGGGCAGGTGAAATTACGGTCACTGAGTGTTCAGGAACTTGAGAACAAAATTGCACAAAATTTTGACCTCTGGAAACATATTCCTTCAACCAATCCAGTCCCTGGCGCAGAAGTGAGCTCTAATTTTGGATATCGGATTGACCCATTTGACAAGACTGTTCGTATGCATGAAGGATTGGATTTAAGCGCCTCCCGTGGCACACCTGTATATGCGACCGCAGAAGGGATTGTAGTCTTTGCAGACTGGAATATGGGTTATGGTTATGTGGTTGATATTGACCATGGTTATGGCTTTTTAACACGCTATGCCCACCTTTCAAAGATTCTCGTGCAGGAAGGAACTATGGCGAAACGGGGACAGATAATTGGAAGAGTTGGTGCTACAGGTCGGGCTGTCTGTTCACATCTTCATTATGAAGTTCATGTGGCAGGTATTGCAGTTAATCCGATAAACTACATTGATTTCAAAAATGTAGTCTTTGATTAAAATTAAAATTATTATAATCTCTGAATATCATCAATTGTAAATCATAATGAATGAAATTGTAGGAATGATCCTTGCTGGTGGAAGGGTTGATGAATTACTAACCCTGACCGAAAAAAGACCAAAAGCAGCAGTCCCTATCTTTGGCATATATCGGTTCATTGATTTTGTCCTCAGCAATATGATGCGCTCAAGGGTTGACAATGTCGGTATTCTTTCCCAGTTCAGACCCTATAGCCTGATGCGCCATATTGGAACTGGTGAGCACTGGGACTTTATTGGTAGAAAACGCGGATTAAGGATCTTGCCTCCATATAAAGGCTTAAAAGAATCTGATTGGTATCGCGGGACTGCTGATGCTGTATATCAAAATATCTCCTATATTGAAGAATTTAAACCCCGATATGTGCTCATTGCAGCCGCAGACCATATTTATCAGATGGACTATCAAAATGTTCTAAAATTCCATAAAAAGAAGCAGGCGGATGTAACGGTCTGTTTTACAAAAACAAAGATTAAAAAACCCTGGTTTGGATATGGTATTATTGAAAAAGATGGAAAACTTGTTGCTTATGAAGAAAAACCTGAAAAACCAATTTCAGATTGGATTTCTATGACAATTTATATTTTCAATGCTGAACTGCTTTTTGATTTATTAAAAGATAATGCGCAAGCTGGCTCCCATGAGTTTGGACGGGATATTATTTCACAACTACCAGGCAAATGCGCAATCTATGGTTATCAATTTAATGAATACTGGGCATACGCAAGGACCGTGGATATGTATTACAGAACAAATCAGGAATTGCTAAAAGGAGAAATTGATTTATACAACTGGCAGGTATGCACCAATCTCATTGAAGACTGTGTGCGAAAAGACCGTTTGCCTGCACGCATTGAAGGAAATGTTAAAAACTCATACATCAGCGATGGTTGTATCATAAAAGGAAATGTAGTAAATTCTATTCTTTCTCCCGGAGTGATTGTAGAAAAAGGTGCTGAGGTAATAGATTCTATTATTTTTCATAATACTGTGATAAAAGCTGGTGCTCATCTGAAAAAAGTCATTTGTGATAAAGTATGTGAAATTGGTGAAAATACCGAGATTGGCATTTCTGGAGCAGAGATCCCATCAAAAGAATTTCCCGACCTTCTCAATAGCGGTATTACAATCATTGGCAAAGAAACAGAGATTGGCTTCGGAGTCAAAATTGGTGCTAATACAGTTGTCTATTCTAAAAAAAATGTGGATACAAAAGAGATTGCACCAGGAAGTGTGATAAGATGAAAAAAGAGATTATTGCTTTACTCCTTGCAGGTGGTGTTGGTTCGCGTTTGAGTATTCTTGCAAAATTGCGTGCCAAGCCGGCAATCCCTTTTGCTGGAATATATAGAATTATTGATTTTACAATGAGTAATATTGCCAATTCAAATATTGATGTGGTCGGTGTTTTAACCCAGTATAAACCCCTTTCTTTAATGGAACACATTGATAATGGCAGACCCTGGGACCTTTTTGGAAAGACAAGGCTCGTGGAGATATTACCACCAAAGACAGGAGAAGAAATATCAGACTGGTACAAAGGCACTTCTGATGCAGTATATCAAAATATGGGTTTTATTGAGGATTTTTCTCCGGAAATGGTATTGATTGTTTCTGGAGACCATATCTACTATATGAATTACAATGTATTAAAAGAATACCACGAAGATAAAAAAGCAGATGCAACAATAGGATTGATTCGTGTGCCAATGGCACAAGCGCACCATTTTGGCATTGCTGAGATTGATGCAGGAGGGAGAATTATTGATTGGATTGAAAAACCAAAAAAACCGCGCTCTAATCTTGCGTCAATGGGAATCTATATATTCAATACCAGAATACTCAAGACAGCCCTGAAAGAGTCTGCACAGAAAAATGGTGTAGACTTTGCAAAAGATGTTATACCTCTGCTTTTGAAAAAGAAAAAGAGGGTTTTTGGTTATGAGTTCAGTGGTTACTGGCGAGATGTAGGCACGATTGGCTCTTACTGGCATTGCAATATGGACCTATTAAGAAAAAAATCAGAACTAAAAATAGAGGAATGGAATATTAGAACCAATCTCTTTGTGCGTGGGGAAGTTGGGAATAGACCATCTGCCTATATCAGTGATAATGGTTGTGTTGTAAACTCACTTATTTCTTCAGGTTGTATCATTGATGGAACTGTTGAAAATTCAATAATATCTCCTGGCGTGATTGTGGAAAAAGGAGCGCGTATTACTGATTCTATAATTTTCCATAATAGTATTATCAAAAAGGATTCAATTCTCGCAAAGGCTATAATTGATAAAAATGTCCGCATTGGTGCTGGAGTAAAAATCGGTATTGGAGATAATAAACCAAATAGGATTTTAGGTAAGAATTTATCAAACGGGATTTCTGTGATTGGCAAAAATGCAGTGATCCCGGAGAAAATGATAATTGGTAAAAATTGTATTATCAGTTCAGATTTGGATTTAAGAAATAGTAAATCAAGAAAAATAGATTCTGGGTCATTTGTGTAATCAAAGGGTTCCATATTAGAAAAAAGTCTCTTTATCTATAAAAAATATTTATTGTCTCTAATCTTTGTAGCATCTTGCACCACCATGAATATTCTTAGTGCGCGATATTATGGATTGTTAGAAAAAGATAAAAATATTTTATTTAGAGCCACGGGCAATTGATTCAGTTACCACTTATGATTATTTAAATCTTTTTCATCCAATGCAGGATCCATCTCTGATTTTCCTCAGGGCGTTCTTTGGATAGACAAAAAAATTTTAGCGAATCTATTTTCAGCCATTTCACAATTCTACAATTGTCAAATAGTCATATTGATTACCAATCTTTTAGGCATTTAGAAATAGGTTATATCGATATATGCACAATTGTGCATATATCGATATGCGGTTCTGATCCGAATTTTTAAATCCTAAGAATGACCTATGTAAATCGTTAGACGGCTGTCGGTTGCGGAATGCGTTTCGTCTATCGTTCTTCGTATGTCGTTAAACGAAACCGAAGCTATGGTATACATACCGGAAATATTTTCTGGAGTAGAAAATTCATTTTCTTTTTTTTCACGCGATTAAAATCGCTACTTCATACAAACCTTTGGAATAGGACTTCACACATTCTTGACATCAGATTTTTTGTGGTTATAATTTAGTATAATTATTAAGGAATAGAATATGGTAACAAAAAAATTAAAAAATTTATTTTTTATATTAATTGTATTTACTGCATGCTCCAGAAATATTTTTATTGCTGGTTACTACCGTCTTTTAGAAAAGGAAAGAAAAATATATCTCGGTTTAAAGAGTATTGATTCTGTATCGGCAAACAACTACTTAAAATTGCCATCGCCGACTGAACGAAAGTATTTTTATGACCAGTACTGGCAGGGAAGGGATGAAGAGAGACAAGAATTTGAAAAAAGGGCTGATTATGCATTGAAAGAATTTGGTAAATATGCGCCATTAACTGATGAACGGATTACAACTTATGTAAAATATGGAAATCCAACAAGACGATATATAATTACTCCTGAAAAGAAAGTAGGGATTGTGAGTAAAGAGTATGTCAGGCCTGCAGAAATATGGACATACAAAGATAAAGGCATTGAATTTGATTTTGTTCGTTTGACCCGTGCTTATCAAATAATCAATACAAGTCATTTTGGCGATAGTGTTAAAATACCATTATTGAAGGATGATACATTGGGTGGTGAAATTCCGCTAAATATTCAATCAGGAAAGTTAAATTTTAATATTACATTCAGTCGGTTCAGACAGCGTAAGGACCTTGTTCGGCTTGAACTCTATTCTATTTTGAATCTTGATGATACAGTTGATTGCAAAATTTTACGGCGAGTGCAGATATATAATCAACTTGATAGTGTTGTAACTGAAAAAAATGATTATTTAAAACCGGTTGATGGTGATAAGGGCACATTTTATGATGAAACAAATTTATGGCTTGCACCGCAGAAATATCGTGTAGTTATTGAATATATCAACTTAAAAACCGGGGATGCGGGCAAAAATGAATTTTATGTAGACCTGCTTGATTATAAGGATGATGCAAAAAAAATCAGTGATTTAGTCTTTGCAAAACTGATTGATGATGCATGGGCTGAAGAGAAATTTTTTAAACCTGTGGGCCGTGTTATACCCCTTATTAATATAAACCTGCCGGTTGCAAATTCATTCTATATTTACCACGAGGTCTATAACCTCCAAACCAAAGAAGGGCAACATCTTTTGAAGGTTGATTACGAGATTTATAACAAAGTAAAGATGCGCAAGGAGATTGTTGATGTTATGTCTCAGACCGAGAGCAGTGAAGGTGACATTGCATACATTGCCGCAAAATATCATCCAATGGACCTGCCATCAGGAGAGTATATAATTGTGGCACGGAGCACAGACCTTTTGAGTGGTGAACAATATACCGCAGTTGGTGAATTCATCTTAGAAAAGAAAAAGTAGTTCAGATAGTTCAGGATTGTAAAAATAAAAAAAAGGAGTAAAATATGGTTAAAATGAATTTTATTGTAAGTCTGTTAGTTTCACTCTTTTTAATTGGGGGAAGTAAAAATTTTGATTTTAAATATCCTGATACCAAAAAAATTCCTGTTATAGATACACTTTATGGAAAGACTATTGTTGATGAATATCGCTGGTTAGAAAATTTTGCAGATGAAGATGTGCAGGAATGGGTTGATGCACAGAATAAAATTGCGCAGTCATTTCTTGAGCAACTTCCGCAGCGTGCATACCTAAAAAAGAGGTTTGACGAACTCAGGCGCTATGATGATGAATCTACACCACATAAGGTGCCCAAGGGAGAACGAATATTCTATTCTGCGATAAAGAAAGACTGGGAACGCTGGGCTTATTACACTAAGGAGGACGAAAATGCCCAGCCTGTGCTTCTGCTTGACCCTAATCAATGGGGCTTGAAAACGCTCGGTGCTGTTTATCCATCGCCTGATGGTAAATATATTGCTTATGGCGTTGAAGAGGCAGGAAAAGAAAACCCGGTGATAAAGATTATGGAAGTAGAAACAGGAAAAATTCTTTCCGATTCGCTCCAGGGCTGGCGACAGGGAGGTGTTGCCTGGCTACATGATAATTCAGGATTTTACTACAATGCAAATCCTTTAAAAGGAACTGTGCCTGCAGGTGAAGAAAATTACTGGTATACAGTATATTTCCACAAAATGGGCACACCCTGCACAGAAGATAAAAAAATATTCTTTCATCCGACAATAAAAGAACTTTTTCATTATGTAAATATCAGCGAAGATGGAAAGTATCTGCTATTATATCGTTCAATGTTCTACAAAAGTGAAGTATATCTCCAGATTTTGGGTGCACAGGATTCTGTGAAACCAATTGTTACAGGTTTTGACGCAGATTATGATATAACAATTGTGGATGACCGTTTAGTAATAAAGACCGACCTTAATGCACCAAATAGCAGGGTATTTACCACGACCATAGATAGACTGGATAAAAAATACTGGAAAGAGATCATTGCTGAAACTGAAGATAATCTTGAGTATGTAGCATTGATCAGTGGCAAACTTTATGCAGTGTACACACATAATGCATATAAGATTATAAAGATTTATTCAATTGATGGTGAATATATAAGAACCTTACCTTTGCCTGCTATTGGTAATGCCTCTGTCTGGGGCTACTGGTCAAAGAGGGATATATGGGTTTATTTTACTTCGTTCACCTATCCACCTACTGTATATAAATACGATTTTGAAAAAGACAGTCTTATTTTGTATCATAGACCACCCATAGATATTGATTTATCAGACTTTGTTGTTGAACAGGCCTGGTATGATTCAAAGGATAAGACGAGAATACCGATGTTCCTTGTGTACCATCGTTCAATTAAGCGCGATGGCAAAAATCCTGTATACCTCACGGGTTATGGTGGATTTAAAGCATCAATGGGACCTTATTTTTCGCCAAACTATGCGGTCTGGCTTGAATGTGGTGGCATGCTGGCTATTCCCAATTTGCGTGGCGGTGGTGAATTTGGTGAAAAATGGCACAGGGCTGGTATGCGTGAGAATAAACAGAATGTATTTGATGATTTTATCTATGCGGCAAAATGGCTTATAAAAAATAGATATACAAATCCACAAAAATTGGGAATTGGTGGTGCGAGCAATGGTGGTCTGCTTACTGGCGCAGTTCTGGTCCAGGCGCCAGAACTATTCAAGGCAGTATATGTAGGTGTGCCATTATTAGATATGCTCAGATACCATAAATTCAGTTATGCAAATATCTGGAAAGAAGAATATGGGAATGCAGATGACCCTGAGCAATTTAAGTATCTAATTAGATATTCTCCGTATCACAATGTGAGAAAAAATTGTAAATATCCAGCAGTGCTTTTTGAAGCGAGCGACAATGACCCACGCTGCCATCCCCTGCATGCAATGAAAATGGCAGCACGGATACAGGAAAATCAAATAGATAAAAATCCCATTTTTTTGCTTGTCCGAAGATATGCAGGGCATGGAGGTGGAACAACTCGTTCAGAAAATATTGCAGAAGATGTGGATATCTGGTCTTTTATGATGCACCAGTTAGGAGTAAATACGCCAAAAATAGAATAGAATCTTTTCAGGAAATATTTTTGCTGGAAAATTTGTGAATTGCAAGTCCAATAAAAAATACTACAATTTCAAATACGGTTATCCAGACCCGCGATAAGAAACTTATTGCAATCGCCAGTGGTGATGGGATAAATGAAGATAATAATAAAGACATCATTCCTTCCCTTACGCCCAAACCACCAGGAGCAAAGATAACAATAAAACCACTCATCCAGGAGAGGGTATATGTTGCACCGAGTATGTATATTTTACTAATATGAACAGAATATATGGAATTTATTAAAAAATAGTAACCTATTATCTGGGCAGCCCATAGTCCAAGAAAATAAATAGAAAGGATTAAAAGTTCAAAATATGAAATCGTTAAATTTATGGGTGGTCTTTTGACAATTTTTAAGCCAAAATTTGTTAACCAGCAAAGAATAGGAGGGTATAATATAATTAAAAAAAACAGAAATGCAGGAATGACATAAATAAAATTATTTAACTTTGCGTAGCCACTGAAAGAGATTGAAAAAATAAATATTATGATGCCGACCAAAAAAGTAAGCACGGTTTCAATAATTACGCTTAAACCAATCTTTTCTGGACTTAAATTTTCTCCTTTTCCAAGATGGATTCTACCCAGAGCAAACCATATTCCGCCTGGTACATATTTTGCTGTTTGTGAAGCAGACATTATCCAGAATGCACGCTTAAAATCAATTGTATCACCCAACTTAATGATTATATTACGCCATCCCTCAACAAATATAAAAAAATTAATAAATAAAAATATAAAGGAAATGATTAGATAGATAAAATTAAAATGTAAATTATTGAACGGAATCCCGCGCCAATTCTTTATCAAGTTGGATATTAGAAAATAGAATATTATTAAAACAACAATCGCGGTAATAAATTGTTTTAATCTTTTCACAAAACAAGTATATGTATCCCGATTTATTTGTCAATCCTGATAAATATTGACTTTGACTTTATTATATTTATAATAAAAAAATGCAAAGATTGATATCAGAAATATGGGGCGAACTACAGAATTTAGTATCCAGTGAAGAACTTGCTTTTTTAAGAAAATGCTTTCGTGCCTATTCATCAAAGGGACATTTAAACAATGTGATTGATGACCTGAAAATTCTTCAGAGAAAGAGTCCGCCTCTGCAGAAAATTTTAGATTTTGGTTGTGGCATAGGATTGCAATCCTATCTTTTAGCAAATATGGGATACAATGTTATTGGATTGGAGACTGTTGAAGATAAATCACTTGATGGATTTTTCAAGGGCAAGGCAGAAGAACATAAACGCACCAGAGATGAAAGTATGAAGAATGTGTGGAGACTGATACAAAATAAAGTTAAAGTAAATTTCCAGTTTTATGATGGGATGCATATTCCTTTTGATAATGAATCTTTTGATATTGTATTTACCTATGCAGTCATTGAACACATTCCACCAGAAGAACTCCATAATATATTGAAGGAAATAAAAAGGGTATTGAAGAAAAAAGGGCTCTTCTATATCTTTCAACTACCCCAGAAGACATCTTATACTGAATTTATTGCAAGGAAATTGGGGATGGAGTCGCATGAGTATCTCTGGTCTTATAATAGCATAAAAAGACTATTGAATAATTTAGGATTTGATATTATTTTTTTTGAAAGGGCAGATATGCTGATCAACCATCCATACCAGTTGATTAATCCAATTTATCCGGTTTTACGAGTATTAAACAAATTTTTACTCCACACTCCCCTATCAAAATTTGCCCACCATTTGACAATAATCTCTAAAAAATTGTAAAATTAGTTAGGGTTAATTTTTATGAACAAATTTGTTTTATTATCTTGACATTAATTTTTTATTAAGTATAATTTAATTATAAAGAGGTAAATATGGTGAAAGTCTTTTTCTTGGTCACATTATGTATTGCAATTACATTTCTTAATGCTGATATGTGGATAGAAACTTCGCAGTCTGATTTTGCTGATGGTGTTTATGAAAAAAATATTTATGCATCTCATCGTTATAATGGAACAATAGAATTTGCACCCCGTTTTGATTTAAATAACGATGGATTTATTGATCTGTTTACTGCAGACAAGGATGGTCCATATATTAAAATCTACTGGGGTAGTTCAAGTGGCTATGTGCCAGGGAATAATACATTGTTTCCTACTGGTGGTGGTGGTAATTCTGATGCAGGAGATATAAATTGTGACGGCTATGCAGATTTTATTGCTACACACAGGTATGAAAATATTAGAATCTATTGGGGTTCATCTACTGGACCAAATCCCGGAAATTATTTTGAACTTGCACCATTAAATTCTGAATCCTGCTATCTTGTTGATTTTAATAAGGATGGCTACTTAGACATAGCAGTAGGATTAGTTAGTTCAGGCTATGGAACGATCTTCTGGGGTAGTGCAACAGGTTATAACTATAATAACCGCACAGATTTACCCAGTTATAGTGGAGAGCATAATATTGAAGTTGGAGATTTTAACAAAGATAATTGGCTTGACCTGATTCTTGTATATAGCACAGATATTTACAGGATTTACTGGGGAAGTAGTTCAGGATTTTCACCTTCAAATTACATTCAATTACCAGGACTTGAAGGCTGCCACGGCACAACTATTGCAGACCTTGATGATAATGGATTTCTTGATTTAATTTTAACTTTCTGGTATGAACCACAATCTTATATTTACTGGGGTAGTGCCTCTGGCTATTCTCCAGGTAATATGCAAATATTGAATCCTGGTTATTGTTATGGTGGAAGTTCAGTTGCAGATGTTAACGCCGACGGTTTTTTGGATATTGTTTATCATCGTGGTGGGTATGGTTCTCACGAACAGGCAATTTACTGGGGAAGTTCTACAGGCTACTCTGATAATAATAAGACATGGTTTGGTATTCCCATAGAGACTTCAGGTGGAACAATCGGTGATTATAATTTTGATGGTCATCTTGATATCTTCAGCAACACCATCACTCCAGGAACATCAAGTTACATATTCTGGGGACCATCATTTAATACTAACACTATAATTCCTACAGACAGTGACCATCATGCAATGTTTCGGGAGATCGGGAATGTGTATAATCGCAAATATTACGAGGATTATATCTCTTCAGTCTTTGATGCTAATGAAGAGGTTGATTGGGGAATCATTGACTGGGATGATAGTTTACCACCAGGTTCAAACATTGCCCTCTTTGTGCGGAGTGGTAATACACCCAATCCAGATACTTCCTGGAGCGGGTGGGATTCACTGGGCAAAGGTGAAGAGATTTCTGATAGCTTAAATTCAAGGTATCTTCAATATCGTGCGCGGTTAAAATATACTAATCCTTCGTATCTTCCTTATTTATATGAGGTGCGGATTGGTTATGGTCCGTCAATAAAACTCATCCTTGAGCCGAATCAGGCAGATTCAACATTACCTAATGTGCGCGTGGATTATGATGTAAGGGTGATAAATATTGGGATTGGTCTTGATACAGTTGATTTAATGTATCAACATAATACAAGCTGGCAGATTGGATTATTTGATTCTACGGGCACAAATCCCTTGATTGACCATAATAACAATTCCCTTCCTGATGTGATTATCAATATTAATGATACAATGCCAATTGTTCTGGCAGTTACACCACCGGGTAGTGCACAGGGTGGTGAGATAGATTCATTAAGGCTAATTGGTAATTCCAATATCAATCCAGCGCTTACAGATACAGTTTTTATTACTACAAGAATCCAAAGATTGGTGGCGATTTTGGTTGAGCCTGACCAGATTGGTTATACAGTTGCGGGTGTGCCAAAGAATTATGATTTATGGGTCTATAATCAGGGCACAAATCAAGATACTGTGGACTTGTATTATCACCACAACAAGCCCTGGGGTATTGCACTATTGGATTCTAATGGTATTCCCCTTATTGACCACAACAATAATGGTCTGGTTGACCTCTGGGTTAATAGTTTAGATTCGGTAAAATTCAGGTTAGTGGTCTATTCACCTGATACTGCCATAGCAGGTGAGTCTGATACATTGATTTTAATCGGTCGTTCCAATCTAAATTCAGTAATAACTGATAGTGCCCGGGTTATTACAATCATTGAGGGTGTTGGCTCAATTATCATCTTTCCTGACCAGACTGCAAATGGTCTGCCTGGTAACTGGGTCAATTTCTCTCTGTCCTGCCGTAACAATCAGAATTTTACTGATACGATTGATTTGCGTTATATTGACCATCTGGGATACTCTTATCAATTATTAGATTCAATATACAATCAATTAACTGACCACAACAGCAATGGATTTGTTGATTTGCCCGGTATAGGCCCATCAGGTGTGGAAGTGGACTTTAATCTACGGGTTTTGATTCCTTCAAATACGCCTTCCGGCACAAGGGATACGATCTTTGTCTATGGCTATTCGGGTCAGGATACGACTGTGCGTGATTCTTCAATCTGTGTTTTGACCGTGGGTACATTTGCCCAGGTTTTGATTGAGCCGGACCGTTCAGATTCAGGGAATTGTGGAGATACGGTTGAGTATGTATTATGGGTAAACAATTTAGGCAATGCCGGAGATGTGATAGATTTATTAATTGTTGGTGGTGATTTCAATTATATGTTGTGTGATTTACCAGGTAATCTGCTTACAGATACAGATAATGATGGCCTGGTGGATTTAGGTTTGGTGAATGGTTTTGGTGGTTGTGAGAGTCTATTAGTGCGGGTGATTATTCCTCAGGTGGGTCAGGGTGTAATTGACACAGTTTTAGTGCGTGCCCGCTCCAGCAATAATTCTGGAATCTATGATGATGCGGTTTTGAGGACCAAATGCCTGGGTGGGATCTGGGGATTGGTGGTTGAGCCGGACCAGAGCAAGTGGGTTGAGCCGGGCAGGAGTGTGGATTATTGGTTGCGTGGGTTATTACAGGCAAATTTGAGTGATGTGGTGAATATCAAGAGGAGTGAGGAGGTTACTGGTTGGCGGGTTGAGATGCTGGATAAGGATAATAATCTTTTGCAGGATAATAATGGGGATGGCTTGATTGATCTGGGTTTGGTGAGTCCTGGTGTGACAAGTGTCTTTAAGGTGCGAATAATTGCGCCTGAGCATTTTGACTTCAGTGGGTTATTGGATACACTGGTATATTTTGATTTAGTGGTATATGGTGAGTGTAGTATGTGGAGTGAGATAAGGGATAGTGTGGTATTAAGGACGATTCTTGTGCCGCCGTTTGAGGTGCACAATTTTCGCAATCCTTTTCAGGAGCAGACACGGTTTATGTTTAGTCTGCCCAAGTCAGGTTATGTCAATTTGCAGATTTTTACCCGCAATGGTGAGCTGGTGCGGAAGTTGATTATAAATCGGCATTATGATTTTGGAATACACTACTATCCCTGGGATGGCAAGAATGATGCAGGTAAGAAACTTGCTCCGGGTGTTTATATCTATGTCTTTGACTTTATTGCTGATGATGGTGAACATCTCGTCGCAAAGAAAAAGGCAGTGATAATAAAATAGGGGTGCAGTATTATTATCTTTCTATATCTTTTTGCCATCTTCTCTAATGGTGATGTTGGGACTACGATGTATCCTTTATTAAAGATTGGTGTGGGTCCAAGACCAGTGGCAATAGGTGAAACATTTATTGGTCTGGCAGACGATATTACTGCACTGCACTGGAATCCAGCAGGTTTATCAGGAATAGAAGACCTACAATTCTTTGTTTCCCACCATGAATGGTTTCAGGATATTCGTGATGAGTTCTTTATCTTTGGGATGCCTGGTCTTGATGGTTATGTAGCATTGAGTGGTGTTTACTCATCAAATAAAGATGTTGAAATATGGGATGAGAATAACAATCCATTGGGTGCAGGAAATCTCTGGAGCGGGATATTTACCCTGGGTTATGGAAAGTATTTAAAGGAGCGGGTTGCCTGTGGGCTTGCTATAAAGGCAATGGTTGAAGACCTTTATGAGCAGCGTCTTTATGATTTTGGTTTTGACCTCGGAGCAAAATTAATTTTAAGTAAAGATATCCAAATTGGCGCCTCAATAAAAAATTTAAGTTATCGTGTTGATATTCCTTCAGAAATAAAACTTGGTTTAGTTTATCAGCGGATAGAGCCATTAAACCTATTACTTGATTTAACCCTGCCGGCAGACAACATCATTCGTGCAAATTTTGGTTTAGAGTATTATATAAATCCCACATTTGCAATACGCACGGGCTGGCGTAGTGGTCCATATAATATCTCTGAACTAAGCTGGTTATCAGGATTTACTACAGGTTTTGGCATAAATTACGCAGGATGGAAATTTGACTATGCGTTTGTGCCTTATGGTAAATTAGGGCTCACACATCGGTTGAGTTTGAGCAGAAGTTTAGGAATTATCAAACCTATAAATAAACTTAAAATTATGGTTATGGATGGTGAAACCAAAGAGCCATTACCTGCCAATATCAGTCTCAGTGGTGTGAAACAGGGAAATTTTCAGATTGACAAGACTGGAAAAATAGAATTTAAAAATCTTGGTGCGGGTAATATTATCATCAGCACATTTGTTGCCGGGTATCCTGAGCATATAGATTCAATATTTATTGAGCCGGAAGGAACTTTTGAAAAGGTCATCAGCCTTTATAAAGTTAAGTCAGGCATTTTGCGTGGTATGGTCTTTGATGCAGTAACCAAAAAGCCGATTGGTGCAAGTATTTTATATAAAGGAATGGCACTTGGAACAATAGATAATGATTCTCTCTCTGGTTCATTTATCTTGCGTAATTTACCACCCGGGATTTATATTTTAACTGTTTCAGGAAAGGATCCGCGGTATATTGTTCAGACCTGCTCTGTAATTGTAGAGCCAGGAAAATTAACAGAAAAAGAGATCTACTTAATAAAAAGGCGGGAAAGGATTGTATTAAAGGGAGTGAATTTTGATACAGGTAAGGCAGATTTAAAGCCTGAATTTTTGCCATACCTTGATGAGGCGGGCAAAATCTTGCTTGATAATCCAGATATTAAGGTGGAATTGAGTGGTCATACTGACCCGCGAGAGATAAATACTACTGAGTTTCCATCAAACTGGGAATTATCCCTTGCCCGTGCTGAGGCAGTGAGAAGATATTTGATTGAAAAGTTTAATATTGAGCCGGAGCGATTGTTTGCTCGTGGCTATGCAGATACCCAGCCCATTGCCCCAAATGATACAGAAGAGGGTATGGCACAAAACCGCAGAACAGAATTCAGAATCATTGAAGAATAAAAAAATTCAGCAATGATATCTGATTTCCCCCATTAACAGTATCTCTGCGTATCATTTCAACTAACAATTAAATAACGCAACTTGACAAACTCTAAAAATTATTTATAATGAGCATATGTTCGGCAAAAAAAATAAAATTTTTTGGTTTTTTTTGATATTATACTCTATCTTTTCGCTTCTATTATTTGACCCGAAATTATTCATTGGTGGCGATAATGTTAGATACATCACATTAACTGAATCCATAATAGAAGGAAACGGATACAGAGAAATATATTTACCCAGTGAGCCACCCTTTAAATTATATCCTCCCGGTTTATCTATTTTATTGCTTCCAATTTATATACTTTTTGGACCCAATGTAATATTGCTAAAAACAATACCTTTGTTATGCGGTATAGGTTCTTTCATCTTTATGTTTCTGATTTGCAAAGAAATTTTTAAAGAAAAATTTCTGCACCCTGTCCTCGTTTTTCTGTTTCTCCCAATATTAATTGAATACAATCATTGGATTCTATCTGAAGTGCCCTTCCTTTTTTTCTCTCTTGGTGCCATTTATTTTTTCCAAAAAGCAAACCAAAAAAAAGACATTGAACTTTACTTTATATTCTCATCAATTTTTGCCAGCTATTCATATTTGATTAGATCAGTAGGAATCGTTTTAATTTTAGCCTGTATATTTTATCTGTTTTATATAAAGCAATATAAAAAAATTTTGTTTTTTTTGCTAATCTTCGGTGTTTTTTTTATTCCCTGGACATTGTTAAATACATCAATGCCTGGTTCAAATACTTATGATTATTGGTTCTTAAAAAAGAACCCTTATGTGGACGATTCCCCTCGTATCAACTTTGATGATTTCCTAAAAAGAGTAGTATATAACCTCAATTTTTATACATTCGAAATACTCCCGTCTACAATAGTTCCTTGTATAAAAGCAACCATCTTTAAACAGGGATTTGGTTTATTATTAACATTTCTTACAATCGGTGGGTTAATAAAACGTTTAAAAAAACTGAATTTTATAGAGCTTTATACAATATTTGCCAGCGGCATTATCATATCTTGGAACGAAGTTTGGGCTTCGGAGCGCTTTCTTTTACCAATAATACCCATAATAATAATTTATCTTTTTCAAGCAATCAATTGGTTGTCCATGAAACTAAGGATGGTTTATCTGAGTATAGTAATAATGAGTATTTTTGTTTTATTAAATATTATTGAATTCGTACCCAGGGCAAAAAATTCAATTATTAATAATATTGCATATTTAAAAGGCGATAAGTATGCTGGTTATTCAATTGATTGGCGTCGTTATTTTGAAATGATAGAGTGGATAGATAAAAATATTACCACTGATAAAATTATTATGGCACGAAAGCCAGAGTTTGTTTATTTTTTATCTGGCAACAAATCTTTCTGCTATCCGTTTACTGCTGATACAAAAAAATTAAAATCAGCCATAAAGAAAGCTGACTATATTCTTTACGATAATTTTTTATGGTCAGGTACTACTAATCGTTACCTGTTGCCGGTACTAAGACAAAACCCCGAAAATTATAAGATTGTTCATACAACAAAAAAGCCAGAATTTTATTTATTAAGTGTAATAAAATGAAACATATAGTGGAGTATGTGGTACAATGAAACAACCATGTCAAAAACAGATTACTGATATTGCGCACGAAACACTCAAGACTTTCTCTTTGACACATAATTATAATAAATGGATTATCAATTTACTAAGTCCATATATAGGCCAAAAAATTCTGGAAATAGGTTGTGGAATAGGCAATTTAACTTTCTATCTGCAAAATTTCGGCGACCTCCACTGTTTAGACATTTCTGAATTTTATTTAGCGCATATGAAAATTGATTTTCCTCACATAAAATTTCATAATTATGATATAACAGATGAACATGTATCGACTTTGCAAATGCATAAATTTGATACAATAGTTTGTGTAAATGTTCTTGAGCACATTGAAAATGATAAAAAAGGATTATATAATATGTTCCAAATTTTATGTCCAGAAGGGAGGTTACTAATTTATGTTCCCGCTCTTCAATTTTTATTTGGTTCACTTGATACAAATTTGTCACATTATCGTAGATATAATAAGCAACAGTTAATAAAAATACTCACAGAAGTCGGATTTAAAATTGAAACAATATTTTATAGTAATTTTATTGGCATCTTAGGTTGGTTTTTAAATGGGAAAATAAGACAGAAAAAAGAAATTCCTTGTTGGCAAACCATTTTATTTGATAAATTTGTGCCGCTCTGTGCAAAATTAGAAAGTTATTTCCATCCCCCGATAGGGATGTCTCTAATGGTGGTTGCAAGGAAACTTCGGTAATTTTTATACAGTTCTATAGATTAAGAATGCGGGATTTTTGCGGATCAAAAGATTTGGGATCTTACACTACATACTAAATACAAAACACATCTCTTGATTTTTTGGCAGAATTATATTTAATTTTATATGACAAAGAAACAAAAAATTTTAATAACCCGAAAGATCCCTGAACCCGCAATTAAATTGTTAAGCAAATATTTTGATGTAACAATATTTACCAAGAATCGACCGATAGAAAAAAAAGAAATAATAAAGAGAATAAAAGATAAAGTAGCGCTAATTCCATTGCTGACTGATACGATTGATAGAGAAATTATTGAAAATGCTCAAAATTTAAAGATAATTGCAAACTATGCCGCAGGATACAATAATATTGATATTGAATGTGCAACAAATTATGGCATTATGGTGACAAATACTCCTGATGTGCTGACTGAAACTACAGCGGATTTAACTTTTGGTATGATTCTCGCACTTGCCCGGCACATTCCTGAAGCAGAAATATTTTTAAGGAACAGAAAGTTTAATGGCTGGTCTCCTATGCTCTTTTTAGGAACTGATGTGCATCATAAAATCCTTGGTATAATCGGGCTGGGCAGAATTGGAAAAGCAGTTGCCCGCCGTGCCCAGGGTTTTGGGATGAGAGTATACTACTATGATAAAGTAAAATTATCCCGAAAAGAAGAACTGGATTTGAATATTCTTTACAGACCATTAAAATACATCCTCAGAATTGCTGACTTTATATCTATCCACACACCACTTACCTCCAGAACCTATCATCTTATTTCTGAAAAAGAGATTGCATTAATGAAAAATGGTGCATTTATTATAAATACTGCGCGCGGTCCAATAATAAACGAAAAGGCATTGATAAAGGCACTCAAAACAAAAAAGATAATGGGCTGTGCGCTTGATGTATTTGAAAATGAACCCAAAGTTCCAGCAGAACTTCTGAAAATGAAAAATGTCTTACTACTCCCGCATATCGGCTCTGCGACCCTTGAAACAAGAACAAAGATGGGACTAATGGCAGCAGAGAATGTAATTACCGCATTGATTAAAAACAGAATACCACCCAATCTAATAAATCCTGAAGTGTTAAAAATAATAGATTGAAAGTTCTTATTATCCCCAATAGTTTTAAGGGTTCAATCAGCGCTAAGGCTGTTAGTCAGAACATTGCCCGCGGAATCAAGAAAATAAGACCGAATTTCCAAATCACAGAGATGCCATTTGCTGATGGAGGAACAGGAACTTTAGAAATAATCAACGATATACTAAAGGGTAGGATTATCTCAACCAGAGCCACAAATCCTCTCGGTAAAAAAATAAAAACAGAGTATGGCATAGTCTACGAGGAAAAACTGGCAATTATTGAACTTGCCCGAATCTCGGGGCTTCACCTATTGAAAGAAGATTTGCTCAATCCATTAAAGACCACAACACAAGGTGTTGGAGAATTGATAAAAAATAGCATAAAAAAAGGTTGTAAAAGAATAATCATCGGGGTAGGTGATAGTGCGACAATTGATTGCGGAATTGGTGCGATGTCTGCCCTCGGTATAAAATTTCTTGATAAATATCAGAGACCAGTGTCGCTAAATTGCTCAGGTTTGTTAGATTTATACTCAATAAATAATTCCGCAAAGGAGCATTTTAAAAACATTCAATTTATTGTGCTAACCGATGTGTCAAATCCACTTACCGGTAGTAAAGGCGCCATTGTTTATGCTCCACAAAAGGGTGCTACAAAAAAAGATATCTTTATTATTGACCGCGCCTTAAAAAATTTCAGAAGGGTAATTCTTCGTCAATACAAAATAGACCTTGATAAAATAAAAGGTGCTGGTGCTGCTGGTGGGATTGCAGGTGGTATGTATGCGATAATGAATGCAAAAATTGTTTCAGGATTCCAATTTCTTTCCCGTCTTACCAATTTGAAATCTGCAATCGCTGATGCAGACCTTGTGGTCACTGGTGAAGGAAGAATAGATAAAACAACATTTTGCGGAAAGGCAACGGGCAAAATTATCGCATTATGCAAAGAATACAGGAAAAAAATAATCCTGATCTGCGGTAGTTATTCACAGGACTTAGATTATAAAAAATATGGAATCAGAAAAATTTATTCTCTTATTGAAAAAACAGACAATATAAAAGTTGCAAAAATATATGCATCCAGATTATTAACAGAAATCGGTTCGGCAATGGCACAGGAGATATAAAAATTCAACCGACCAGATTTATCTGAATCTGCTCATTAATTTCAATTACCGCATAATATTTAGGAAATGTTCCTGGATTAACAATTAAGGTTTTACCAATCTGGTCAATATTGCGTGCTTCATGAATATGTCCGCAAATACAGATATGCGGTTGATGATTTTCAATAAATTCGCGCACCTTTTTACTTCCTACATGCATACCCATAAATGTTTTGTCTACTTTTGTTTTTAATGGTGGCGCGTGCGATACCAGAATATTGAGGCCTTTGTTTTTTTCATATTGGTTTAAAATTCTTTCAAACTCATCATCGGTATACTCCTGCGGTGTATTAAAAGGTGTAATTCCACTCCCTCCCATACCAAAAAATAGAATCCCTTTGAACTCTTTTGTTTTACCATGAAGGCTAATTCCTTCAGACTTTAGAAAATCAACGACTTCAGGACGGTCACAATTGCCGGGAACAGCAAAAACATTTTGATTGATTGCCCTTATCTCATTGATTACAAAACTCGCATCATCCCTACCACCAAAATCAGTAATATCACCAGCAATGATTATTAAATCTGCATCACTCAGGGCATTAACGGTTCTGCGGTCATAATTTGTGCGACCATGGATATCAGAAAGGGCAAGAATTTTTATATTATTCATTGATTTTTCTATGGAGATTGATTATATCTTTCAGAATTGTTGCAGCAATTGATGTCAAACCAGATGCTCCACCAATTATGGTCAATGAACCCATAAATTTTGTAATGAATGTTACACCTTTATTTGTCCCATAAACCGCATATAGAGGGTCATCTTTATCAAGCGTCTCAGGTGAAACTGAAATTTTGGGAAGTTCACCACTGATTGACAAGTTTCCAATCAGCCGCACTACTTTACCTGAACAGACCTTTTCTCTTATCTCATTTTCTTCAATATCCATTATACCACGACAGGTAACTGTTCTCAAATCTACACACTTTCCGGTTAAAACAAGACCAAGTATAACCATTTTGTAGCATGTATCAATTCCTTCAAGGTCAAAACGATAATCCGGTTCAGCAATACCAAGTTTAATAGCCTCGTTTATCGCCTGCAGTTTTGTCTTTGATTCAAACATAATCTTATCAAGAACAAAATTGCTCGTGCCGTTTAAAATTCCACGAACATTGTATACTCCAGCGCCAGATAATTCATTACTGATTATTCCACTTGTAGGCAGTGCTCCAGCAGTAGTTGCACTCAATCCAATATACATCTTTTTCTTTTTCATTAAAGTGAAAAGCTCTTCACCCTTGAATACCAGCGGTGACTTATTTGCGCAGATTAAGTGGATACGATTATTTAATGCCTCTAACAGCAATGGATAACTATAACCAGCATCAATTCGCGAACCGGGCAAAGCATCAATCAGAATATCAATTTTTCGAGATGCTAATACTGAAGAGAATTTTTTCAATGGCTCTTTTAATACCTGACCAAGGGGTCTGTTCTTAGATTTTCGCAAAATCATTTCATTTAGGTTAATATTTTTACCTTTGATAAAACTTTGGGAATCAACAATTGCACTAAAATCTAATATAAAACCATATCTGTTAGCAATCTCTTTTTTTTGCTCAAGGTAGTGTTTCACAAAAGCCCTCATAACCTTTCCAAAACCTAAAAGGCCAACATTATATTTTATGGTTTTAAGGGGCATTGTCGGATTATACCCAAAAAAATTCTCAAGTCAACATTAATCACAAATTGTGCAATAGAGATATTATTCCTTGAAGTTTGATATTTTTTGCATATAATAATTCAATGCCCAGAATAAAAATCATTGCCGATGAAAAAATTCCATTTTTAAAAGAATACTTTCAAGATATGGGCATACTTAGCACTATTCCTGCTTCTGGAATAAATAGTAAAAAAATCAAAAATTTTGATATTCTGCTTGTGCGCAGTGTGACAAAAGTTAATAAAGAATTATTGGAGAATACCCGTATTAAAATTGTCGGCTCAATGACAAGTGGAATAGACCACATTGATAGGACATATCTAAGAAAGAATAACATAAAATTAATATATGCACCGGGCTCCAATGCCCGCTCAGTTGCAGAATATGTTATTGCCTGCCTTTTAATTTTAGCAAGGAAGAAAAGTTTTTCTCTGGACAGAAAGATTATCGGCATCATTGGTGCAGGCAATGTAGGAACAAAGGTTGCGCAGATGTGCCAAGCACTGGGAATGAATGTTTTGCTGAATGACCCACCTAAATTCAACAGAACCAAAAACAAGGAACTATTATCATTCAAGAAAATATCTGATGCTGATATTATCACCATCCATGTGCCACTTACATTTACTGGTAAATACAAAACTTACCGTATGATAAATGAAAAATTTATGAGAAAAATAAAAAAGAATACAATTTTTATAAATACTTCCCGCGGGGCAGTGATTGATGAAAATATCCTTTTAAAATATGCTTATAAACTTGGGGGCTTGGTGCTGGATGTCTGGGATAATGAACCATATATCAATACACATTTGCTTGAAATTGCCGATATTGCAACGCCGCACATTGCTGGTTATTCCCTTGATGGAAAATTTAATGCAACGACAATGGTATACAAAAAATTATGCAAGTGTCTCGGTAAAGAATTGAGTATAGAAGAACAAAATCCCAAATTAGATTTAAATAAAGAAATAATGCTGGACACAAATTACGACAAGGTGCAGGATATTATCTATCAGACTGTACTTAAGGCATACAATCCATTAGCAGATTCAAAAGAATTAAAAAAGATGTTAAAATTTGAAAGCAAAAAACAACCAGAATATTTCAGAAAGCTTAGAGACAATTATCCAGTGCGAAGAGAATTCTCCAATTATTGTGTAAAGTTGGGGAAGAAAATATCTATTGATTATAAAAAAGCAGCAGATATTTTAACCACACTCGGGTTCAAAGTGGAACCTTGACTTTTTTGATTTTCTGGATATAATAAACTAAACAATTTGTTACTTCATTCTTTGCGGGAGTAGCTCAGTGGTGGAGCATCACCTTGCCAAGGTGAGGGTCGCGGGTTCAAATCCCGTCTCCCGCTCTTTTATTTATGCCTTTCTATGTTTATATTCTTAAAAGTTTGAAGGATAATAGCTTTTATATAGGACAAACCAAAGATATTATCAAACGATTTGCAAATCATAATAGCAAAAAATGTAAATCAACTAAAAGCAAAGTCCCATGGGAGTTAATCCATATTGAAGAGTTCCCAACACGAAAAGAAGCAATGCAACGAGAAAAAGAAATAAAAAAACGAAAAAAACGTAAGTTTATAGAAAAAATTATAAATTAATGGTAAGTCGCGGGTTTCCCGTTTCTTTCATTGTGATATATCAGAATTAAATAAGGAAACGGGATCCTCGTTCCGCTCCCGACAGGAGCGGAACGGGACAAATCCCGTCTCCCGCTCTGTTATTTAAATATAACCTCTCCCTTCTCCATTTCCACCCAGATAGTTGCGTTCTTCTTAAAATTACCTGCAATAATCATTTTAGAAAGAGGGTTTTCAATGAGACGCTGAATTGCCCGACGCAAAGGTCTTGCACCATAGACCGGATCAAAACCTTCATGGGCAAGAAATTCTCTTACCTCTTCACTAAATTCAATCTTATATCCAAAATCCTGAACATTCTTTGCTACTTTTTTCAATTCGCGCTCAACAATACCCTTGATTTCCTCAAAACCAAGCGGTTTGAATACAATAACTTCATCAATACGGTTTAAAAACTCAGGTTTTACATTTCGCTCAAGAATTCTATACACATCTTTCCTCGTCTGTTCATAATCAAACTTATCTTTCTTTAAATTCTCAATAATAATCTCGCTACCTAAATTTGAAGTCATAATCACTATTGTGTTTTTAAAATCTACTGTTCTACCCTGACCATCAGTCAATCTACCATCATCAAGCAATTGGAGTAAAATATTAAAAACATCAGGATGTGCCTTTTCAAATTCATCAAATAATATTACCCGATATGGCCTTCGTCTGACCGCCTCGGTTAACTGCCCGCCTTCTTCATATCCAACATATCCTGGGGGTGCACCAATCAATCTGGATACAGTATGTTTTTCCTGATATTCTGTCATATCAATCCGCACCATTGCATCCTCAGTATCAAATAAAAATTCAGCAAGGGACTTTGCAAGTTCGGTCTTACCCACACCGGTCGGTCCAAGAAAGATGAACGACCCAATAGGACGCCTTGGGTCTTTTAGTCCTGCCCGTGAGCGTCTGATTGCATCACTCACAGCAACCACAGCATCCTCCTGGTCAACAAGACGTTCATGGATTCTCTGTTCCATCTTCAGCAACTTACTCATTTCTGATTCTAACATCCGGGATACTGGAATACCGGTCCAGGTGGATATTATCTGAGCAATATCATCTTCAGTGACCCGGTCATCAATACCGCGCTGTTTCATCCATTCGTTCTTTTTCCTGCGATATTCTTTTTGTAATATTTCAGTTTCATCACGCAATTTTGCGGCCTGTTCATAATTTCGCATCTCAACTGCTTTTCTACCCTCTTCGTTCAATTGCTCGAGTCTATTTTCCATCTGCTTGAGCTCATCAGGCATAGAATATATCTCAATACGGGCACGGGCACACGCCTCATCAATCAGATCAATTGCCTTATCTGGAAGGAATCTTTCAGTGAGATAACGGTCTGAAAGTTTTACTGCCGCTTCAATTGCGGAATCAGTAATCGTCACCCCATGGTGTGACTCATAGCGGCTCTTTAGACCCTGCAAAATCTTTATTGTGTCTTCAATTGACGGCTCACCTACATAGACTGGAGCAAATCTCCGTTCAAGTGCTGCATCTTTTTCAATATGCTTTCTATATTCATCAAGGGTTGTAGCACCAATACATTGTAATTCTCCGCGTGCGAGTGCCGGTTTTAACATATTTGAGGCATCAATCGCACCTTCTGCAGCGCCAGCGCCGACAATTGTGTGTAGTTCATCAATAAATAAAATAATCTCACCTTTCCCCTTTCTAATTTCATCCATAACTGCCTTGAGCCTCTCTTCAAATTCACCACGAAATTTTGAGCCGGCAACGAGTGCGCCCATATCAAGTGCCAGAATCCTTTTGTCTTTAAGTATCTCAGGAACATCCTTACCTACTATACGCTGAGCAAGACCCTCAACAATTGCAGTCTTACCAACACCTGCATCACCGATCAAGACCGGATTATTCTTTGTCCTTCTTGACAGCACCTGAATCACCCTCTTTATCTCCTGCTCCCGACCAATTACCGGGTCAAGTTTACCCTGTTTTGCCAGGGCAGTAATATCCCGTGCATATCGCTCCAGTGCCATATACTTACTCTCTGCATCCTGGTCTGTTACCCGCTGTGCACCTCTGATTATCTGCAGTGCCTGATAAATACGCTCCTTTGTGATACCAAAATTTCGTAAAATCTTTACTGTCTCACCTTCGGGTTCTTCTGCGATTGCTAAAAAAAGATGCTCAGTGCCCACATATTCATCCTTCATCCGCTGTGCCTCAGCCTGAGCAAGGGAAAATAATCGTTTTGCGCGGGGTGTTATATAAATCTGAGCACTCGCACCGCCATATACTTTGGGTTTCAATTCAAGGGAAGATTCAAGTTGGCGCTGAAGTACTTCGGGCATAATATCCATCTTTTTCAAAATCTTGGGAACCAGACCATCTTCCTGTCTCAGTAATGCAAGAAATATATGTTCTACATCTAATTCCTGATGATTGTACTCATCAAGAATCTCCTGTGCTAATGCAATGGCTTCCTGTGCCTTTTGAGTAAATTTTTCATATCTCATACAAATTTTAGACAGGCAAAAATAAAAATTGTTTAGTAATGGAAATTACTTTAAAATCAAAATACAGGCAATACCCCACAGGGCAAAATTTATAATCATTGGCAGATCACCAATCAGGGCACGATTGGGCATATCGGTCCCGCTCTTTTTTTCAATGAGATAGAGATAACGAAATAAACCATAAATTACAAAGGGAATAGTAAAGACCAGATTCCTCGTATGAAATTTGGAAACTGTATCCAGCGAAAGAGTGTAAATGCAATATGCAACAATACAGGCAGAAATTGCTATGGTAATCATATGATTTAACAAATCAACAGAATAATAGGACAATACTTTTCTATGTTTAACTGCATCACTGCCCAAAATAAGAATTTCTGCCTTTCTTTTGGAAAGAATAATGAATAATGCAAGCAAAAATGTGCATAGTATTAACCAGGATGAAATATCCACATTAATTACGACTGCTCCTGCCACAGAACGTAAAACATAGCCAATCGCGATGACCAGAACATCAAGGATAACAAGATATTTAATCAAAAGAGAATAGAGAATGCTTAACCCAATATAGATAAGTGCAACATAAAAAAAATTTTTATTTACGAAATACGCTGCCGCAAGGGATAAAAAAATCAATATCAATGAAAGAATCAAGGCATATCCTATCTTTATTCTGCCCGCAGCAATAGGGCGGTCCATTTTGGTATTAATCTGTCTGTCTTCTGCGCGGTCTATGATATCATTAATAATGTAACCGGCACTACTGAGAAGTGAAAAAATTATAAATCCTAAAAAAGTGATTCCAATCTTTTCTGGTCTATGGAACTCTCTGCTGAAGACCAATCCGGCAAAGATAAAGATATTCTTCACCCACTGTTCGGCTCTTAAGAGTCTTAAAAAATCACTCATTACATCAACTATATTTATTCTTTAGAATTCAGTGGCACTCGTAAAGGTGAAGTCTTTTATTTTAACTGATGGCACAACCATTCCATGCGCCATCCTTCCACCATAGCCGGGTTCATCTGCAACCAGTTCTGCCTTCTTAGAAATGGCTTCAACACGGTTAAATGCCTCAATTAAATTTTCTGTAAAGCGTAAATTTTTTATACCCTTTGTTATCCTGCCATCTTCAATAAGAAAAGTTCCATCCCTTGTCATTCCAGTAATAACCAATTTGTAAGGGTCAATTACATTTGTATAATGCAAACGCGTAACCAGAATTCCCTCTTTTGTATTCGCTATCATCTCTCCAATTGAACTATTCCCGCCCTTCATTATCAGATGCATAGGCACAGGACCAAATGGGTTGGGATACATCATAGCATGGCCGGTGGATTTCTTCTTTGCTTTGGCTGCAGTCAAAGAATCATATACGACATTTTTTGCAACCCCTTTATCAATCAGTGCCAAACGTCGTTTCGGCACACCTTCAAAATCAAATGACGCAGGGAATCCCTTTTTGTAGAATGGATCATCAATGATAGTAATACCCTTATCAACAATCTGAGTCATCAATCTGCCGCAAAGATAAGAACGACCCTCTTCATAGTTCCTGCCATTAAAAGCATAATATGCAAGATAACCCAACAGGTCATTAACTGCGAGTGGTTCAAATATGGTAGTGTATTTGCCAGGTGCTATCTCCACAGGATTTTTTGACATTAGAGCCTTTACTGCAGCGGTCTGTGCCAGTTTTACAAAATCTATTTCTTTTATGGTCTTTGCTCCGTACTGCACATATCCAGTAGAATTATCTGTTGCCATAACAATATTAGTAAAAACATCGCTACTCTTATTAAATGCAAATGTCCCATTTGAATTGCCAAGAGCAACAACAGCACTTCCATTAGATACTGAACCATAACACACAAGAGCATGTTTTTTTGCCACATCCACTATTTCTTTGACTGCATTGGCGCGCTCCAGCGGTGATAAAAGTGCAGTATGTGGAAAATAAGAAATAACTTTTTTGTACTGCCCGGGTTTGATACAAGGTAGATTTTCAAAGTAAGGGTTGTCAACCTGAAATCGGGCAATCGTTTCAGCCCAGCGCAGAGTTTCTTCAATTTTGGGAATTGCCGTAGAATTAGTATATGCAGAACCAATTTTTTTACCAAAAATAACGCGAATTAAAAGAACTGTATTGGACTCTTCAACATTCTGATGAATGTAATTATTTGCATATCTTGTAAGTGATGAATCAAATTGATAAATTACTACTTCGGTCTGGTCTGCCTTTGATTTTTTTAATATAAAATCAATAATTTTTTTTGCCTCTTTTTTTTCAATCATAATACTCCTCTTTTGAAATTTTATCCAAAAAGGCTACAAAGTCAAGCCACCTGTAATTCATTTTTTATACGGCAGTATCACGGAAAAAGTCGTGCCTTTCCCGGCACTACTCTGGACCTTTATCTTACCATTGTGTTCATTGATAATCTTCTGGGCAATGTAAAGTCCCAAACCTGTCCCTCCTTTTTTTGTCGTATAATACGGTTCAAATATTTTCTTTAATGCCTGAGCAGGTATGCCCGGTCCATTATCTGTAATTTCTATTGCAATATACATCTTTTTCCGCTTTAATGAAATACTGATTTCAGGTTCACGGTCAGCCACTGATGAAACAGCATCCACTGCATTAAGCAAAAGGTTCATCAATACCCTTTTTATATCCTCAAAACTTGCCACACACTTTATCCCGGTTTCAATATTTTCAATATACTTTATCCCTTTCTGGTTCATTTGTTCTTTTATCAACATACCCACCTCTCTGGTCAATTCGCTCAAGTCAAATTCCTGATATTCCTTGACCTGGGGTCGGACAAGGCTGAGAAAGTCATTGAGAATCTTGGTCATTGAATCAATCTCCTTAATGATTATGCTAATTAATTTACTATACTCTTCATTCTGCTGGGGGTATTCTCTTTGCAAACGCTGAGCCGCAATTGACAGTCCATTCAATGGATTTTTTATCTCATGGGCAAAATTTGCAACAAGATTTCCTAAAAAACTCAATCGCTCTTTTTCTTTCTGCTCTTTCTCCTGCCTGCGCAATTCTGTCATATCATGTAATACAGAGATTGTGCCTGCCAGTTTTTTGTTTGTATCAAATATCGGATATGTAGTATATCTAATTATTTTTTGGAATATCTTCTTCTCCTCCTCAACCGGTGTGCCTGTCTGTTGAACAAGATTCACTGAAAAAGGGTCATTATTAAATTTATCATTATAGTGCTGATTTAATAATAAACTGTCCGATGTTTCAGTCATTCTGATGAACATTCTGTTGCATCCTGTAATTTTACCCTTATTATCAATAAGCAATACGCCTTCCTCTATTGCACCAAAGATGTGAGCAAAAAATTGTTCGCGCATCTGATATTCCTGATATTTAACAAAGATTGCAAAAATGAATGTTCCGGCAAATAAAAGGACAATGAAAATCAATGTTAGCTGAATATATGTATTTTTTACATGTTGATAATAATTATCAAGATTCATCCCTATCCTCAATAGACCAATCATATTTTTCTCAACAATAAAAGGCTGAACTATCTCAAGCACCTTTTTGTTCCCGAATGTTATGATACGGGTTATCTCTTCTCCATTATTTAAAGCATTGAGTAGAACCGGGTCACTATCTATTCTGGGCATCGTTTTGATATTTGGTGTCGCAAATATTATTCCCTGCAAATCTTGAAGTAATACATAATGAACAAGTGGATTATCCGCCATTTGATTCAAGATTTTACCTATTCCGTATTCCTGGCTAAATCTTCTTACCTCTTCAGCAGATAACTCAATCTGAAATATTTTCTGGTTTAGCCGGTAAACAAAACGGATATATTTTTCGTTGAGCACAGAAAAATAGTAATAATTAATATTCTTTTCACCCTGGACACTTCCAATATCAAGCTCGTATGGATTGCCCGATTTTATGATAACTTTTTTTTGTACTCCATCATAAATCATAATTGAACTGAGATTAAAATTTTGTCTTATTCTATTTAATATCTCCTGATTATATCCATATTCATTGATATACGAAATTATATTCAACAGATTGTCAGTGATCTTATCTTCAAGCTCAGCTTCTGCAAATATAGAATTTTCCTGGGCAAGAGCAATCAATTTTAAAAATGAACGTGCTTCTTCTTCAAAGAAGGAAAGCATCACGCGCTGGCTGTTTCTAATACTCAAAATAAAAAATAGTCCTAAGAGAGTGATTAAAATAATGACAATAAAAAGATAACTCTTCGTCTTCATTTTAGTTCCTTCACCACATTGGCAATTTCACTTGCATGGAAATTAATCCTTTCCAGGTCACTCAAAATATCAAGATGTATTGCGGAAGTCTCAAGACTTTCTTTTAATCCTCGGTTTAAACGCTCAAGGTGTTTCATCTCAAAATTTTTTGCCATCTTTAGAGCCACATCCCGTCTCTCTGTAACTTCTGCGATAAGACTTTTATCACGGGTTGTCAGGCAGGATATTGCCATTTTTAATGTAGCCAGCACAAAATTGTAGTATTCTTTGATTTCAGAAAAACCTTCAGTGGAGAATACCATACCCTCATCAATCTGTTTTTTTGCATAATTCATAAGATTTTTAGAGATAATATCTCCGATATGCTCCAGTTCAGCAGTTATTGTTAATAACCCTCCCTGCATTTTTCGTAAATCTTCATCCATCTCTTCGGGCACCAATTTTGAAAGATAAGATGTAACTGCCTCTTCGGTCGCATCAATTTCATCATCCGCGAGCATTATTTCTTTTCTTAAGACAATATCCTTTTTTTCATAGACTTTTATTGCATTCTCAAGCATCTTGAGCGTCTTGTCTGCCATATAAAGAATCTCTTTTAATGCCTGTCCCATACCGATTGCGGGTGTATCAAGGAATGCCGGGTCAAGTTTTTTACCTTTCAGAATCTCTTTTTTTGTTTCCATTACGAGCGATTTTAAAACTCTACTCGCCGGATTGAGCAATGGCATAAAGAGCAATGCATTAATGATATTAAAAAAAGTGTGAAAGTTTGCTACCTGGCGCGCATTATTACCACCGAACACATTTAAGAATCCAACAAAATAATTAATCAGCAACAAACAGATACACAGCGTAACAAATTTAAAAAGAAAGTTTCCCAGTGCAATCCTTCTGCCATAAACAGTATCCGCAATAAAAAACGGTAATATAGTGGCGCCAAGATTTGTGCCTAAAACCAGAATCAATGCGGTCTGCAATGATATCAATGATTCAAATGAGAGTACGAGAATAAAACCCAGAACTGCAGTACTGGAACGAAAAATAAAAGAAAATAGAGCGCCCAGTAAAACTGCTAAGACAGGACTTTGTTGCAAATATTCAATTAACGTGTCAAACCCATTCAAATACTTCAGATTGGCAACGCCATCAGACATTATCTTAAGTGAAAAGAATAGTAATCCGAATCCAAAAATAAACTGAGCAATATTTCTTAATTTGGGGAATAGTATCCTCAAGAACACACCTATTGCCACAATCAAAAGTGCATAATCCATAATATTAAAGGCAAGGAGCTGAACCGTAATTGTTGAACCAATATTGGCACCAAGTATCACACCAAGTGCGGGTAGTAGTGTAACAAGACCAGCAGAAGCGAATTTAATTAGCAGAGATGCCGTTGCTGTGCACGAACCCATAATGATTGCAGTAATAAACCCACTCGCAAGTGCAAAGAATCGATTATTCGTGAGGTTAAATAATAAATCTCTGGTCCTTGAACCGGCACCACGAATTAAACCCTTACTTCCATAATTTAAACCAAATATAAATAATGCTATGCCACCAATAATAAATAAAAGCATCAGCACTAACCAATTCTTTTGAATAACCATAAAATGGAAACTCAGCAGGTCATCATTATGTCGGGCAACAATATAATAATCACCAGTGCCCTTCCCCAATCTAATGTTAACTTTTGCATAGCCTTCCTGGTCTGTATATACTGTTTCCGGTTCAATGCTGGCTCTCTGTCCAGTAACATTATTTATGATTGGTTCCTGCAAGACTGAGAAAAGCATCCTGGTATTCTTAATTGCCTGCCCATTTTCATTTATTAACCTGACTACAACAGGTCTTTCAAGTAATTGTCCAGCAATTCCCACCTGGTTATCTCCAGAAATATCGTTTCCCAATGGGTCCTTTGCTTTGAGTAAAACACAGAACAACCAGATATATGCACCAGCAAAATTCATTATATAGATATTAATCAATTATAACCACAAAGTCAACAGAAATTTTTTGTATGGTGCGGGTTTAAAAATTGTTCGGTTTATTATCAAAAATTGATTGACATATTAATAACAATCATTATAATTTGAGGTGTTTAACCAGAAAAAGATATTCAGATATCTGCCACTATTCTTAATCATTATCGGAATTATTTTCCGTGTGAGCCAGTATTTTTATAATCGTTCACTCACTGAAGGTGAGGCACCACTGGCAATGAATATTATTGAGCGTTCATACCCGGAATTATTAAAACCGCTTGATTATGTCCAGGCAGCACCTATCGGCTTTCTCTATGTAGAAAAGCTTTGTGTTAATATTATGGGTAATAATGAATTTGCCTTAAGAATATTCTCGCTGATAACCGGTATACTTGCACTCTTTCTTTTTTTAAAAATTGTGGGATTTTTGGGTGATTTTAAAATCCGAATCTTTGCGCTCTGCCTTTTTATTGTTAATGACTCACTTATATATTTTTCTTCTGAAGTAAAACCTTATTCAAGTGATGTATTCTTTTCTTTAATAATAATTTTGCTCTCTATGATTATCATCAAAAACTTTCCACAATCTTTATCCTTAATAATACCGCTGGGGCTTGTCAGTGCAATTTTTATATGGTTCTCTTTTCCTTCTGTATTTGTTTTTTGTGGCTCCTGGTTAGCCCTCGCATTATTTTTAATAAAAAATAAAAACAGGTCTGCCTTTTTACTTTTATTAATCGCTGGTATAATCTGGTTTTTAAGCCTGGGTATCAATTATTCAATCTCACTCCGAGCCCTAACAAAGCATAAGGAACTTATGAATTTCTGGCAGAGTTCATTCATACCATTACCACCAAAATCCTGGCAAGAGTTATATCTATTGTTCTATAATCTTATCCGCATCTTTAAAAATCCTGGCGGGTTTTCTATTTACGAATATTTATTCGCAATTCTCCTGTTCTTTATTGGGATGGCAACCTATTGGCGCAAAAATAGATATTATACACTCATCTTTATTATGCCAATAATAATTACTATCCTTGGTTCAAGTCTGCATCTGTATCCCTTTGCCGGTCGTGTCTTATTGTTTATAACGCCATTTCTATTTATTTTTGCAAGCTCAGGCTTGAGCAGGATATATGAAATCATTCAAAAAAATTCAAAACAGATTGCTGTTCTCATTGTAGTGATTATTTTGATACATCCAATTTTTTCTGCAGTTTATCATCTCATTAAACCCAGGGCACCGGAAGAATTGAGGACGGTGCTGGAATATGTTCAGAAGCATAAAAAAGAAGGTGATATTATTTATGTCTATTATGGAGCAGTAAATGCATTCAGATATTATCAAGAAAGATTTTCCAATATTGGTGATGATTATATTGCCGGTGTGGAATCGCGCACTGACTGGACTGGATATTACCGGGACATTCAAAATCTTAAAGGGAATAAAAGGGTCTGGTTTCTATTTTCGCACATTGCCACACATCTCGGCGTAAATGAAGAAAAACTATTTTTATCTTATCTGAATTGCCTCGGCCAATGTATTGAGTCATACACTGCACCCGGTGCCTCAGCCTATCTCTATAATATAAGCGAATAAATCCTTGACAACCATCTTAAATTGAATAAAATAACCTATGGTAAAATTTAATAAAGGTATTATTGGTGCAATTGTTGCTGGTATAATTGGAATCTTTCTGGCAACAGTCGGATTCTGGAGGACGATATTAATTCTGTTTTTAATAGTGCTGGGCTTTTTAATCGGCACATATTGGGAAATTATAAAGAAAAAAGAATAAACTACCCCATTGTCAAAAAGATAATTATTCAATCTCAGTGAAAATTTGTAGTTGCGACATTTATGGCGCAATGCGGTATAAAATTTTTAACCATTTAGCACGAAAAATCGTGCGACCACATTATCTAATACATTTTTGAATAATTATATTAAATTAATTTTTTTTCTTGACAAAAGTAGAAAAGGGATTATAATACTACAGGGTTTATGAAAGTAACTTTAATTTTATTAGCCCTGCAGGTTTTTGGTGTAGCTGAAAATAAATTTGCATTAAATTGTATTTTACAGTTCAAAGCAGATGCAGTAATACCAATCTATTTTGATAATGATAACTGCCAGGAATTGGCAGTAAAGAATGATACAAGATTCTATCTTACCAATCAAAAGAATATCAGCCTTTTCCAGATCAATTTTACTGAAGAAGATTGCCAGTTCCTTGGTTGCCTTGATATTGATAACAAACCACCGAAAGAATTGCTATTTCGGCAAAAAAAAGATAATCGTGCATGGGTTCATATATATTCAGAGAACAGACCAATAAATAAATTTATTGCAGTTAATAATACAAAAAAAACAGGCATCTGGGATGGTGATATCTGCGATGCAAAATTATTAGATATAAATAACGACTATAATAAAGACCTGATATTGAATATCAATACTGCTTTTGAAATGCAACCGCGCGGCATATTGGCTTATGATTTAAAAAACAATAAAGAATTATGGCATTTCTGGACAGGACCCAGCCCAAAGCATCTTTTTGTAGTTGATGTAGACAATGATGGCAACGAAGAAATAGTCATAAGCACAACTGCAGTTTCAAATGGCAGTATCATAAATGGATTCAGTGACCAAAAATCTTATGTGATTGTCTTTAATAAATATGGTAATGTTTTGTGGCACAGAGAAATAGGTGGTTCATTCTCTGATGTCTTGTGCTGGGTTGGTGACCTTGAAAATAAAAATGAGATGAATGTGGTGGCAATAGAGTGTGAATGAACCGGTGATAAAACAGTGCCGAACCAGATTATTATTCTAAATGGCAAAGATGGACAAACGAAAAAATTTATAAAAAGTGGAGAAAAGTTTGCAGGAATGGTTGTCTGTGATATCAACAGAGATGAGAAAAAAGAGATTATTGCCGGTAATACTGATGGCACAATCCGAATTTATGATTCAAATCTGGACATTCTGATTGCAAAGGAGATAGGCATTCCCACGACCGTAATTGATGCCGCAGATTTTGACGGTGATGGAACAACAGAACTCATCGCTAAAACAGCGGATAATAAACTTTTGATCTTCAATGAATATTTACAACAGATTGGAGAATATCGTGCTGAGAACAACACTCCATTCAATGTATCAATCATTGATGATGGCAAAAAAAGAAACCTACTGATTGCAAGTGGTGACACAACACCATATAATTATTCTGTGATGTCAATCACAGGGTATGGTTTATTTACAGGCAGGCTCAAATCAAACAACCTGTTCCTTTATGCAGTAATCTTCTGTATTTTTGTAATTACAATAGGTGCTTTAACTATTTATTCTTTGAAGTTACGCAGAGAACTCCAGAATAAAAGAGACCAAACCAATCAAATTTTTGAATGGTCTGAATTTGCCCAGCGACTGGCCCACGATATTAAAAACCCGCTCTCAACGATAAATCTATCTTTAGAGCGGATTAAAAATATATGCCAAGAAAAACTTGGTAAATCAAGTGAGACCATTGACAAATATACTGATTCAGCCCTGGAAGAGGTCGTCCGGCTGCGGG
>JBBILZ010000021.1:0-39975 GCA_037444665.1 Caldifarciminota bacterium | reverse complement strand
TTTACCGCATAAAAAAAGGAACATGAGCAACGACCCCGTCCATGTTGAACAGCGCAGAAATTGGTCAAAGTGTTGGAGAAATTAGGAATATAAATAAGCTGTCAGAAATGCCGAGAGGGGGAGTTGAACCCCCACGCGCCTTTCAGCACTGCGGATTTTGAGTCCGCCGCGTCTCCCAGTTCCGCCATCTCGGCAAATGGCAACTGATGTTGTTTTTAGTTTTTATATTTATAACTTAATTACTGTAATAGGTTAGCCATTCTAAAAAATGGAATTAAATCAATGTAGTTGCCTAATTTCCCAAAGGGACTCTCGTCCCATCGGGACGGAGCATCGGGCTCTTTTTTGTGCTTGATAAATCAAGCAACTACAAATGCAGCGTGGCTAAACTATTACTAATTACTACTAATAAATTATGGACAATTATATTCAGAATTAACCCGCTGTCAACTTAAAAGTAATGCGAAAGTGTAGTGGATCTATTTTATCCAGCCGAGCCGTTTATATTCTGTATAAATTAATTTAATTACCCTTTTTGGATTGGGGAATTCTCTAACCCATTTTAATCCCTGTTCTCTTTTTTTGTTGCGTAGTTCGGTGTCTGTAACCACAGTATACAGAATCTCTTCAAGATTCTTTTTACTGGCATTTATAAATGGATGGTCAGGTAAAAGATATTCATATTCTTCAGGGATTTCAGTAATGGTCGGTATGCCAAGCGCCAGGAATTCAAGGCCACTACGGCCATATGCAGTGCCGGCATAATTGCCTATCTGGTCAATTCCAATATCGCAGGTTGCCTTTATTTCCATACATTTTTTATGTGTGACTCCTTCAATCAACACAAATTCAAATTTGATTTTTTTTCTTAATCTGTCCACAATTTCAATTATCTCGGCAGTTCCCTTTGCGGTGCGTCGGGTTGGTGAATGGCAGACCCTTAAAATTTTATTCTCAGTTTTTCTGGGAACAATTTTTTCTGCCTCAAATGGAATGGGCACGAATATTAGTGTGGGGTCAATCTTTATATGGTCAACCTCAGAGGTAAATTTCAATTGCGCATACTCTTTTAAGTAAGGATTTATCCCCCATTTTCTTAAATCACTGCCAAAAAAATGGGCAACGATATGTTTATTTTTTAATTTCTTAAGAATTCTCTCCCCATAGATAAATGGAATACCACCATCAAAGTGATAGATGTCAAAAGAATTGAAATGATAACGGTCCCAGAATTTATGCAATTGATAAAGCCATATCTGGTCGCGCATATTAAAAAAAATTTTTTCCAGTATATTATTACCTTTAATCCGCATTTTTAATTCTGATGGTGGGACATTTACATTGTCCTTTTTTAAAATTTTGCGTAAATTAATGATAATATCTGAATTCAAAAATGGATAGTTTAATAGAATGCCATCAGGAAAACCAAGCCGTGAATGGGTCATAGTAACGAGCACGCCCTCATCACCATATAATTGGTGTTGCCGACTTAAGAGTCCAGCCACATCCTGGAAATTTTCAAATGTTAAATGTAGGACCTTCACTTCTGGGTCATAAATTTTAATTTTAAGAAATTTTGCAGTTTTCTTAATTTCTGGGGGTCGGTTAATTTCTTTATCCCTCTCATAAAACCATCCCAGCCACTGAAGCGTTTACTATAAATACGAAGGGCAATCTGCTCTAACTCCTTTTTTCCTAATTGGGGCTGAATGAATATTGGCACTGAACGAGATTGAAGAATTAATTCATTCCACTCATCGTCATAAGGCATTGACCATTCAAAATTGTCCGGAAGAAGCTGATTTCTCCGCGCATAAACTTCAAGGTAAGTTCCAGGGTAGATCCTAACTCCTGCACCACTGGCTACGGTCGTTATTTTGTCACCATGCTTTTCAATAAATTCAAATGTTTGTTCAACATCATTCATCGTCTCACCAATGTGTCCAAAAGAGAAAAATACTTTTGTTTTGATACCTAATGCCTTACACATATTTAGCAATTCTTCGGTTTGTTCAACAGTAATCCCTTTACGCATTAAATCAAGAACTTTTTGACTCGCTGATTCAGCACCGATATCAACATAATAACATCCTGCCTTCTGCATTTTTTCAAGAAGTGGCATATCCACAGTGCCAACCCGAACCTCGCATTCCCAGGGGAATTTTAAATCGTGCTGTAAAATTTCATCACATAAACTTTCAATATGCTCGCGGTCAAGTGTGAGCGCACTATCAAAAAATTTTATTGCTTTAAAATTGTATTCATTTAACAATTTTTGAATTTCAACGATGACATTTTGAGCGGAACGCACAGTTAATAGATTATTAAACATCCGACTTGCCGAGCAGAATGAACAGCGGTAAAGACAACCGCGAGAGGTGAGGAGGGAGATCCCCTTTTTATTTATGAAATCCATATTTATTTCATACTTTTTCATATTCAGAAGATGATAAGCAGGAGGAGGTAGTGAATCAAGATGAAGTCGGTGTGCAGGTGGATTATCTACAGGCATGCCATCCATTCTGAAACTTAATCCTCGTATTCTTTCAAATTTCTGGTCTGTGCTGCAGGTATTTAAAAGTTCAAGGAGCACTTCTTCGCCCTCACCACGAATCACAAAATCTATTTCTGGAATATTACGCAGAGTTTCACTTGCGGTAAATGTAGCATGCACTCCACCATATATTGTTATTATTTCTTTATTGATTGTCTTGGCAAGGCGTGCCAATCTGAATGATTCAAAGCGTGTATGGGTCGTGCCCGAAATACCAAGGAACCTGGGTTGATAAAGAGAGAGCCAGTGCTCTAAAGGTTTCTTTTCAATTTCAAAATCAATTATTTTTACAGAAATATTATGTGACTCAAGAAAACTGGCGAGGGAAGCGAGCCCCAGGGGCGGCATTCTTTCAAAAAATCCTTCTTTTTCTTCTGGATTTACCAAAAGTATATCAATCATTTTAGAATGTTTATAAGCTGCTGGATACCATTTTGTAATAGTGTCTCTTTATAATTGAGTTCCTCTTTTGCTTTAAGACTATCGCCGCAGAGAATATTCTTACCCGTGTGTAATTTTTTTATAGATTTTCCTGATATGGATTCAATCTCTTTGATGAGTTGAGTAAGGGGTATAGATGAGCCACAAATATTGTAAATACTGTTCCCCGAGATGTCCCGCAGTTTAATTAAAGGCTCAATAATATCGTCAATTAAAGTAGGGCATATTGCTCCATAATCAGTTTCAATAATGCCGGTTTTATTGAATGATTCAATAAGATTATACAGGTATCCCTGAAGAAGATTTTTTCCATAAGGGAAAAATATCCGCAGGATCTTCACCTCAAAATTTCTATTGTAATATCGGCAGAGTGTTTCTGCATGAAATTTTGTTGTCGCATAAAAACTGCGCGGGTTGTATGGTGCACTTTCATTAAGATTCTCACCATAACCATATACTTCACCTGAAGATAATAGGATGAATTTACTCACTCCGACCTTCTTTGCCCATTCCAGCAGGAAGAGTGTCGTCATTACATTGGACATAAAAATTTTTGAAAATGAACCTGAATAAGATTCGTATATATGAAAGACATTCTTTACCTTTCTTGGTAAGCCTTTTTCAATATTCAATTCTTGCTCAAATTTTATAAAACCATATTTTAAGTTTATTTTTCCCAGAAACGACATAGGAACATCTTTAGGTGATGGGAATATAGTATATACATTTTCACCCCGTTTTATAAGTTCTGAAATTAATTGCTCGCCAATACCTGAATGGCAGGTAACGAGGTTTTCAACTTCCATACTTAATTATATTGGAAAAATTGCTTAAGTCAACCATCTTTATTTGTATCACAATTTATACCCTTATCTTCAAGCATCTTTTTTAGTTTCAGGAGTATTTTTTTGACAAGTTCTTTTTTATTACGCATTACAAAGCTGGGGATTACATTTCTTCCGAAATATAAATTGGTCAGGTTATATTCCTTTGTTTTAATTAAATGACGAAACAGATGATAGTCAAAAAAATTGGGACGATTACAAAAAATGTGCGGGATTTGCATTATGCCTGCTTCCAGGGATGCAGTTCCTGAACAGATGAGTAACAGGTCACAGTTACGCATTGCCTGGTATCGGTTCTCTGCTGTTGTTAAAAGATTGATATTATAATTCTGATTTTTTTTGCCACCGCATTGTACTATTGATAAAAAATTATTATTAAAATTTATATCGGATAAACAGTCAGGGTGGAGGATAAGGCAGTATTCAATGCGATGAGATGTGCCTTCAAGCTTTTTTTCTAAAGCCTGGACAACATCAATTAACACTGGCAAATTCCGCTTTACTTCATTTTTACGCGAACCCGGCATCAGACCAATTCTCATTTTGCTGTCTGTTCTTTTATATGTTTTCAATTCATTAATTAAAGGGTTCTGCCAATAAATAATCTTCATATTTTGCTTTTTGAAATAATGATACTCAAACGGAAAAACAGAGATAATCAGGTCAGCCCATTTTTTTAAAAAATATTTTCTAAAACTACCCCATGCCCAGAGCTGCGGTGGAATAAAATAGATAGTTCTTGCGCCGATTTTTTTTGCATATCTGCATAACAAAAGATTAATTCCAGGATAGGCAACAGCAATAAATATTTTAGGTCTAATTTTATATATTGCCCGCGCAATTTTTTTGTAAATTCTATAATTTTTAATAAATGAAAAAATACCAGAAGCGAATCCAATGGTTTTGAGATTTTCATAATCATATACCAGATTGATATTTTTTCTTAAATTTTCTCCGCCGACGCCAAAGATTTCACAATTTTCTTTTTCTAACCAGTTTTTGATAAAATAACTTGCGTATAAGTCTCCTGATGGTTCACCGGCACAGACAAAGACTTTAACTTCAGGATTGATATTTAAGGATTCAAAAAGGTTTTTTAATTTAATTTCTCCAATTTTTGTAATGCCTCGTCCGGGGTAATCTTCCCTTTTTCTAAATCTTCAATAATTTTTTTTCTGGAATACTTTGGAAATACAAGGATATTCATAAATCCAAAAAAGATTAGAATAATGGGCCAGTCCCTTGATAAGGAGAGAATTTTAAAATTTGCAAGCCAGAAGAATGCAGAAAAAAATATTATGATTAATCCAAATTTTATCATTTAATAACTTCTTTTAATTTAGGTGGCACTAATGAAGGGTCAAGATTCAACTGCCTGAGCTCCTGAATAAAGATGTCTTCTTTTGTAGCATTGGATAAACTTTCATTGATGATAAAGAAAGATTTTTGTTTTAAACGGCAAAACCCACCCTTGCCAAAGAATCGGTCATACTTTACAATAATGGAGAGATTCTTGCAGAGTTCTTCAAGCATTTCAATTAGTGTCGTTTTTTTCATTTACCTCCTCCAAATAATTTTGAGAAAAAGTTTGTTTTTTTAGGTTCCAGTCGTTCTATCCCTTTTCTTGCAGAAATATTTTTACCATCCCAGTTCAGCGCTTCATAAAAATATTTTAAAGCCTTTTCTGTATTGCCAACATATTCATAAGCGAGTCCTAAATTTACATAAACGATAGGGTCAAACATCAAGCGTTTTGCTGCCTCCTGGAGTCGGTCAAACCCTTCTTTTTGATACTGTTTTGTATAAACGAGTGCGAGCCCAAGATATGAAAGGTAGATTGGCTGTGGGTCATAGCGGCAGGCAATCCGCAATAAATTCACGGCGCGCCAGGGGTCTTTATTTTTTAGAAAATCAAGGGCGCGGGTAAAGGCGTTCTTTGCCTGGGTCTCCTGGATTTGGTCTTGAGGTTTTGTCCCTTTTTCCAGAGATTTGTCATAATCAGCCCTCAATTTTTCATCCGAGAGAATACGATATGCAGCAGTAATCTTAGCAAAATGCTCATTCGCTTTGACCTTTTCAGTTTCATCCGTAAACCTGTCAGGATGGTACTGTTTTGCCAGCCGCATATAGGCATTTTTAATCTCTGACAAAGTCGCGGTACTCGTTACTCCAAGAATAGTATAATAATTTTCCATACTCCCCAATTATAAAAAATAGTATATATAAAATTTTCCAAATGTCAATATCTAAATACAGTTTGGAATCGTAAAAATTTTATAATTAATCATTAATGTGTTTTATATTCTTGCCATTAAATTCTGGTTCATAATTTTTTACAAAGACTTCTTCAAAATCATAAACCTCATCAAAGTCCTGAAGGCTATCTTCTTCAGTTTTAGTCAGAATATTCTCTTTGAGCATATTAAAAACAATATTACCAAAATCTATAGTTTTTTTCACACCCCAGTATTCAAATACCATCTTTGCCATTGGCCCAAATCGCTTTATTGCTAATTCTTTGATGCCTTCAAGTAGTTGTTTACCAGTAACATGTTTTTCAACATTAAATTTTTGCCGTGCATACTCCAGTGCTTCAATGACAAATATATATGCTGATATATCGTAGCGTGGGTCATTTTCAAGAATTCTTTTGAATACTGGGTCTTTTACCATTACAAAAATTATATACAAAATCACTTTGGTGTCAATAATTTTTTTATGTTTTTAGTATTTGTATTGACTTGGATAAAAATTTGCGTAATATTTATTCTATGAAAAGGTCAATTAAATTTTTGTTTATTTTTTGTTTTATTCTCTATTTTATATTATGTGGTAAACAAAAGGTTGAAGATAAATCAGTAAAAAAGATTCTACCACCACCAGAGGGTATGGTTTTAATCCCTGGAGGATATTTTGTTATGGGTTCAGATTCAACAGGAGAGAATCCAAAACACAGGGTCTGGATAGACACATTTTATATGGACAAATATGAAGTTACAAATCGTCAATATTTAGAGTTTGTGAAAGCAACCGGGCATCCCAGACCTGCCTTTATTAAGGATTCAAGTTTAAATAATCCAAACCAACCAGTTGTGGGAGTTAGCTATTTTGACGCACTCAGTTATGCAAAATGGGCAGGGAAAAGATTACCTACTGAGGCAGAATGGGAATACGCAGCAAGAGGGGGACTTGTTGAAAAAGATTTTCCATGGGGCGATGATATGCCATTTAAAAAATGTAATTATGCACCAGGAGGAAACCTTGAGGCTGATGGTTATAGATACACATCGCCTGTGGGAAAGTTTCCGCCGAACAATTTTGGGCTTTATGATATGGCAGGTAATGTATGGGAATGGTGTGCTGATTTTTATGATTCGCTTTATTATAGAATAAGTCCGGATAAAAATCCAGCCGGTCCTGATTCGGGTTATACAAGAGTTTTGCGTGGAGGTTCATGGTTAAGTATTAATCCAAAGCATTTGCGATGCTCAGCAAGAATGGGATTAAAACCATTTGTTCAAGACCGCTATTATGGATTCCGTTGTGCCAGGGATGTAAAAAGGGAGTAGAGAAAAAAATTCTTGACATCTGTTTATTTATAGATAAAATTATAATATAGCAATGAAATTATTTTTGATGTTTATAACAACTGTCCTGGTGATATCATTCAATATGAATAACTGCTCAGGTGAAGAAACGGATATCATTGATCACAGCGATAGCACAAAAAAGAGTTTCTGGGACAGAACAATTAACCTAAAAAAGCGGCTTGAACCGATCAATAAAACAATAGATTTTTTGCCCGAGTTGTTTCCCAAACTCACCGAACCTTCAATTATCCATTTCAGTGTTTCTAATATACCCCGTCCCTCGGTTGAAGAAAATATAGCAAGACCATTGGGCAACAAAAATAATGTGATTGATAATAAACTTTCTTATAACCCACAAATAAAAGATTCACTCATCAATGGATTGTTTCAGAGTATTTCACTTGATAAAAAAGTATATAAACAGGGTGAAATCGCAACCTTGAATATTGCCGCAGTATTACCACTCATAGACCCGGAAATAAAATTTCTTTATAAAAAATACAAATTATATGCAGCAGGTAAGAATATTTACCGAACTGTTCTCGCAGTTCCAATGGATGCTGATACTGGTAAATATTTTATGACTTTAAAATATACCGAGGGTAATTCCAGAAAAAGTTTGAGATTACCATTTAAAGTAATCACTGGTGATTTTGCAGAGCAGGATACTGTGGAATTGGACATTCATGTTCTCACAGAAGAGACATTGGAAATGATGAAATACGAATCACGCTATTTCAGCAAGGCTTACAACAAAAATTTTGATACATTGATGTGCGAAGGTGATTTTATCTGGCCCTGTTCAGGTCATATTACATCTATGTACGGCATGGCAAGGCGATACAACAATGGCCTTGATAAATGGTCTCATAAAGCAATTGATATTGCAAACGCAATTGGAACAGAGATTGTTGCTGCTAATAATGGCGTTGTGGCCATGACCGAAGAACTTGAAGGGCATGGAAAAAGTATTGTTATTGCACATGGTCAATCAATTCATACTGTTTATATTCACCTTAATAAAATTGAAGTAGCAGTAGGCGATACAGTTACAAAAGGGCAGGTGATTGGTGAGATGGGTAAAACAGGAATGTGCACTGGTTCAAACCTTCACTTTCAGATAATGGTCAACAGGATTCCAACAGACCCCAGGTGCTGGATTCCGGATGCTGGTAAATTAAAGAGAGGGGATTATATAAGGTCAGAACTGGCTAAAAAATAGAATCTATTAGCCGAATTGTTCCAATCAAAACCTTGCACAATTTACTTGACTTTGCGGTATTTTTATATATAATCTATTTTTAAGAAAAGGAGTTTAATGGAAAAAGAAGGTAAGATTGATACTGTTATTGGCAGAAGTACAGTTGTAAATGGTGATATAAAGATTACCGGCTCAGTGAAGATTGATGGCACAGTTGAAGGTAATATTGTGGTGAAAGATAGCCTGTTTTGTGGAAATACCGGTTATATTAAAGGAAATGTTAATTGTAAATCAGCGATCATTGGCGGTAAAATAGAAGGTAATATTCAGGCAGAAGATGTTTTAGAATTTCAGAGCGGTGCCCAGATGTTTGGTGATATTATATGTAAAGGTTTGATTATTCAAGCTGGTGTATTCTTTGATGGCAACTGTCGGATGGGCCAAAAACCAAAGGAAAAAGATTAAATGCTTATAAAATTCTATGGAACACGAGGTTCTATTCCTGTATCCGGTACTTCCACCATTCAATATGGGGGTAACACAACCTGTGTTTATGTAGAGACGAATTCTGGTGAATCAATCATTGTGGATGCAGGTAGCGGGATAAGAGAGCTTGGCATATATTTAATGCAACACAGAAAAAACAATCTGCACCTGGTCTTCACACATTATCACTGGGACCATATCCAGGGATTCCCATTTTTTGCTCCGGCATATTCCAAAAACACATCAATAAGTGTTTATGGACCAGAGAATGAAGTGGTTGCAAAGAAAGCACTTTCTTACCAGATGCATATTCCATTTTTCCCAACAATAAAATTAACTGACTTGCCGGCAAATTTTATTTTCAAGAAGATAAAAAATAGATTCAAAATTGGCACAATAACAGTTCAAATCATTCATAATAATCATCCTAATTATACATTAGGTTTGAAATTTATTGAAAATAAAAAATCTGCAGTTTTTTTAACTGATAATGAACTTTTTTCGCCATCTCCAAAAACGACCTACAAAAAGTTTACCAAATTTGTGAAGGATGCTGATATATTGATACATGATGCCCAATACATTGATGAAAATTACAAAAGTAAACTTGGTTGGGGCCATTCAACATATAGTCAAGTTATGCAGCTGGCAATGGATGGGGGTGTAAAAAGGGTAATGTTCACTCATCATGACCCTTCAAGCAGTGATGAATTTATTAATAATATCCTGCGTGACCTACGAATGAAGTTTCCTGAATATGACATTGATGCCGCAAAGACTGGAACTGAAATCAACCTTTAATATAAATCACAAAATATTTTGTTTCATTTTATCTTAAAAAATAATATTTAGGAGGCTTTATGATTACAGAAATTGGTTTTGCCGCAGGTAATATCTGGAAGAAATTGAAGGATGAGGGTGAGATGGTGATTACAAAATTACAACGCAGGTCAGGTCTGCCAGTAAATATGTTTTATTTAGGTCTGGGCTGGCTTGCCCGGGAGGATAAAGTAAAATTTAGAAGGGAAAAACGGACCATCTATGTCTCATTAAAACAATGAAAATAAAAGTTCTTATTATTCGCACCGCGGGAACCAATTGTGACCTTGAGACTGCTTATGCTTTTGAACTTGCCGGCGCAAAATGTGAACGTATATATATAGATGCAGTTAATAAAAATAGATTACTTGATTATAAAATTCTTGTCCTGCCCGGTGGTTTTACTTATGGCGATGATATCAGCGCAGGAAAAATATTTGCCAATGAAATAAAATATAAATTAAAGGAAGCAATCTTAGAATTCATTGAAAAAGGTAATTTAATTCTGGGTATATGTAATGGTTTTCAGGTATTGGTAAAGGCAGGCATTCTGCCCGGTTTTGAAGATTATTTTACTGAACAATCAGTAAGTTTGATAACCAATGACTCAGAGAGATTTGAAGACCGCTGGTCAAATTTAAAAGTTTATGCTGAACGTTCAATATTCACAAAAGGAATTAATAGAATTATCTCTCTGCCTGTTGCCCATGCAGAAGGTAAGTTCGTTGTTAAAAATAAAACAATTTTAAAGAAGATTGAAAAACAGATTGTTTTCCAGTATGTAGATGAAAAAGGAAGGTTGGCGGGTTATCCATATAATCCTAATGGTTCTATTTTGAATATTGCTGGTATTGCAGATAAAACTGGCAGGGTGCTTGGTTTGATGCCTCATCCTGAGCGGCATATTTCTTATCTCCAGCACCCTCTCCATACAAGGAAATCTATGAATGAGAAAGGTGATGGCTTTAAAATTTTTGAAAATGGAGTGAATTACTTTAAGTAATATGAATGGATATATTACTGAACACCCAATATTACAATTTAAGCGAAAGAAAAAAGTTAAATTTTACTTTGAGGATAAAGAACTTGAGGGTTATGAAGGAGTTCCTATTGCTGCTGCATTACATGCTGCAGGGATTAAGGTTTTAAGATATTCAGAAAAATATAATCGGCCTCGTGGTTTTTTCTGTGCAGTGGGTAAATGTTCTTCCTGTTTAATGGAAGTTGATGGCAGACCAAATGTAATGGTCTGTATGGAACCATTAAAAGAAGGAATGGTTGTAAAGAGGCAAAAGGGCAAGGGGCGATTATAATGCAGAATTATTATCGTTCAGATATTGATATCTGTGTTATCGGTGGAGGACCCGCAGGGCTCAATGCAGCAATTGTTGCGAAGACCCTGGGGGCAAAGGTCTTAATAATTGATGATAATCCCATTCTTGGTGGACAGTTAATAAAACAGACCCATAAATTTTTTGGTTCAAAAGAGCACTATTGTGGCGTGCGGGGCATTGATATTGCAAAGATTCTAACTGAACATATTTCAGAACTTGGTATTGAAGTGATACTGAATGCAACAGTGATAGGATATTATGACGATGATTCCATAGGTGTTTTGAAAGAGGACGAACTTTTACAGATTAAAGCAAAGAGTTATATATTTGCTACAGGTGCAAGTGAGAATATGCTCGCATTTGAAAATGCTGATCTACCTGGAGTATATGGTGCTGGTGCTGTTCAGACAATGATGAATGTATATGGGGTTGTTCCAGGCAAAAGGGCATTGGTGGTCGGTTCAGGAAATATTGGATTAATTGTTCCCTATCAGTTGCTCCAGGCAGGGGTTGAGGTGGCAGCCATTATTGAAATATTACCCAGGGTCGGTGGTTATTATGTTCACGCAGCAAAGATAAGAAGGGCTGGTGTGCCAATACTCCTGAAACACACAATTATTGAAGCACGGGGCAAGGATTGTGTTGAGTCTGCTGTAATTACTGAGGTTGATGACAGATTTGAATGTATCCAGGGAAAGGAAAAAATCATTGATTGTGATATCATCTTAATTGCAATAGGCTTATCACCCCTTTGTGAATTATTGTATCAGGCAGGGTGTGAGATTAGATATGTTCCGGAACTTGGTGGGAATGTGCCTTACTATAATGAAAATCTGCAGACATCACGAAAACATATTTTTGTTGCCGGTGACCTTGCTTCAATAGAAGAGGCATCCACTGCAATGCTGGAAGGAAAGATTGCGGGTGCATATGCCTGGGAATATATATTTGGCAAAAACAGTCAGGCTGAAGAGATTGCAATGTCAGCAAGGCATGAACTTGATATAATTCGTGCTTCACCATTTGAACAAAGAATCATTGCCGGACATAACAAATTAAGGTCACAATTTAACATATAATCCGTATTACATAGATTTTTTGAAAGCACAATATAATTGACATAGTCTATTTTTTATATATAATTATCTATGGCTAAAATGACAAAGAGAATCTATTTAGATTATGCAGCAACAACTCCCCTGCATCCCGATGTGTTTAAAGCAATGAAACCATATTTTATGGAAAAATTTGCTAATCCTTCAAGCATTCATAGTTCTGGTACAGAAGCAAAAGAGGCGGTTGAAAATGCAAGGAAGACTATTGCAGATACACTTGGTGCAAATCCTGACGAGATTGTTTTCACTTCAGGAGGCAGTGAATCTGATAATACTGCAATAAAGGGTGTTGCCTATGCAATGGCACATAAGGGCAATCACTTAATTACTTCAAAGATTGAACACCACGCAGTCCTTGAACCATTTATTTTTTTGCAAAAACAGGGTTTTAAGATAACTTTTTTACCTGTTGATAAATATGGTATGGTTGACCCGGATGATGTGAAAAAGGCAATCACCGATAAAACAATTCTTGTTTCCATAATGCATGCCAATAATGAAATTGGGACAATAGAACCGATTTCCGAGATTTCAAAAGTATGCCGTGACAGAGATGTATACCTGCACACTGATGCTGTGCAATCATTCGGCGCAATCAATACCAAGGTTGATGAAATCGGTGTTGATTTACTTTCTATTTCTGCCCACAAATTTTATGGACCAAAGGGTGTTGGTGTTTTGTACATAAGAAAAGGAACGAGGATTGTGCCACTTCTGCATGGTGGTGCCCAGGAAATGGGGAAGAGGTCTTCTACCCATAATGTCCCCGGTATTGTCGGTATGGCGTATGCTGCAGAACTCGCAATAAAAGAAATGTCGCAAAGGGTTGAACATACTCAACGCTTACGCAACCGCCTGATAAAATTTTTGAAAAATAATGTTGATGATTTAATTTTCAATGGCCATCCAGAAAGGCGTCTACCAAACAATTGCCATATTATAGTGAAGTATATTGAGGGAGAAGCCTTACTTGTACGTCTTGACCAGATTGGCATTGATGTTGCTACTGGCTCTGCCTGTTCATCAGGTTCACTTGAGCCATCGCATGTTCTAACCGCCATAGGTGTTTCTATTGAAGATGCCCGCGGTTCACTCAGAATCACTCTGGGCAGACTCACTACTGAGCAGGACATTGATTATTTCTGTGCACATTTTCCCGGAATTGTAAAAGAATTAAGGGCAATATCACCAATTTCAAAAAAGTCGGTTTAATTTACCATCTCAATATATGAAAGTCCTTGTTGCATTAAGCGGTGGGGTTGATTCATCTTCTGCTGCTGCTATTTTGAAAGAAAAAGGTTATGAGGTGGCTGGTGCTACAATGTTGTTCAGAGGCGTGGAGGATGAGGATATTGAATTTGCAAAGAATGCCTGCAAGGTGCTTGGCATACAATTCCATTTATTTGATTTTACTGATTATTACGAAAAAATAATTATAGAAAATTTTATCAAAGAATATGAAGCAGGAAGAACACCGAACCCCTGCGTGCTATGCAACAAACTTATAAAATTCGGAATGTTTCTGAATAAAGCATTGGAAATGGGTTTTGACCAGATTGCCACCGGACACTATGCACGGATTGAAAAGCAAAATGGTATTTTCTATTTAAAACGGGGTAAAGATAAGAATGAACAGTCATATTTCTTATACCGATTAACTCAGGCACAACTAAAAAAGGTCATTCTACCCCTTGGTGATTGGACAAAAAACCAGACACGCAGATACGCAAGTAATTTAAGATTGCCGACCGCCCGCAGAAAAAAGAGCCAGGATGTCTGTTTTTTACCGGATATGGATTATATTACCTATCTCAAAAACAAGATTTCAGAAAAGCCTGGTCCAATATATGATAAAAATAAAAAAAAGATTGGTGAGCATAAAGGAATTTTTCACTATACCTGGGGCCAGCGTAAAGGGATTGGTATAAGTGATAAAGAACCATATTATGTGATTAAAATTGATGCAGAGAATAATACAATATATGTAGGTAAAAAACAGGATGTATACAAAAAAAATCTCATTGCTACCGATTTAAGTTTTGTCTTCCCTTTTAAATTTAATCAACCAGTAGAAGTTCTGGCAAAGACCCGATATTTTTCTCAGCTCAGTCCAGCAGTGGTTTATCCAGAGCAGGACAAGGCAAAAGTCTGTTTTGAGCGGCCCCAATGGGCACCCACACCTGGTCAATCTGTTGTTTTTTATCAGGATGATGTTGTGCTGGGTGGCGGAATAATTGAAGAGGTCCTTGATTGATTAAAACTATTCTATTGGTGGTAAATTCCTTCTGAGACGGAATAACATCGTCTTTGCTTTTTTATGATAAGGATTTTCCTGAAGAACCATTTGGTAACAGTATTCTGCCCTATCAAGTTTTTGCATAAAATGATATATTAAGCCAAGACGAAAATAAATTTCTCCGCGGTGGTAATCACTATGTTTCAATGCATTCAAATACAAAATTTCAGCAACCGTAAATTCAAGTTTTACTGAAGCGTAAAAAGCCATCCTTGTTAACACGACTGGATAGGATTGCCTTTTATACAAACTTTCAAAGAAAAGGTGAAAGTGATTTTTTGTGGGCGTGCGCAAAATATTCCATTTTTCCTGTTCACTGAGATTTGTATCAATCCCCATTTTGCTAATTGCTGATAAAAATGAGAATGGTTCTATCTGTTCAGCATAGCCTTTCTTTGCATAAATCACTGTGGTCTCATCCCAGTAAATTATTCGCCAGTCTGTTGAATTCCCTAAATCAATATCCCAGAAGAGCGCTTCAGGATAGGAATAATCAAAAAGAATAATTGAAGGATTATACTTCGCAATGAGTTTGATAATACCTCCTGGTTGATGGCTATTATGAAATTCTTTGAATAATGTTTCCTTCATAACTTCAAGCCTGCCATCAATATAAACTGGTTCGCGCACTGCCCAGATTAACCAGCTACCCCGGTTCATATCGTTTAATATCCTCTGCCGCAGTCCATTTTTTACCATAAATTCACCCATTTTTATGGGCTGGACAGTCTGGTCAAAACCCAGCCCAAAATTGCCACCGCCACGATTTGCATAATAACCATTATTGATGACCCTGAGTATGAAGATTATCGCAAAGATTGTAATAATTGAACCAAAGATGTTTTCTGCGGGTTTTGAAAATCTTATGAACTTCTTGAAAAAAGGAGTAGAATCTTTAATACATAAACCAATCATCTGGATTGCGATGATGATAAACAATGGAATATTACGAACTGCAGTACTGGAAAGGTAACCAAAGGCAACAAAGAGGAGATATTCATGGAATTTGCGATGACGATGGGTAAAGATGAGCAAAATGAAAAGGACTATAAAAAATAATAAATAAATGAACAGGGCAGAATGCGAGGTCAGTAAAAAACCCCGTGCTGAAAAGGGTGATGCAAATTCAGTTATGGCATCTTTAAAAACACTGGAATGCTGGAGTCGGGTAAAAAGATAAAAAGGGAAGAGAATACCTTTCAAAAAATATGGATTTAATAATGCAGCGCAAAAAGATAATATTACCCATTTTAATAAATTTTTGTAGTGGGGTCGGCAGTGAATATAGGTGCTGAATAAATAACAGAGCTCCACGACCCATCCCAGAATGAATAAGCCATGGACATTGACCCAGCATAATTGGATGACGGGCAGGAAATACAGGTAATTCTTTTTATGATAAAAATACTGGTCAAGGATGATGAGTGTGAGTACCAAAAAAATATAGGTCATAATTTCTGGACGTACACCAAATCTGATTTCAAAAGGAAAGAGTCCGAACAAAATTAACATTACTATTAGATAGGTGCTAACACCAGACTTTCTCAGGCGAAGATATAATAGAAAAAAGATAATCAAAATTAAAATGCTATTCCATATTGAGATTAATTTATCACTGCCAATTTTGAAAATAAGAAATAAAATGATTTGATAAAACCAATACATTGCAATATATTCATGATTTCTTACAGTATAAGTGAAGACATCATAACTATGGAAGGTTCTATTTTCAAGCATCCATTCACCACCACGAAGATGAAAGCCAATATCTATATCATAGATTTGCCGCACTGAGAAAAAAAATACCAATATAAAAATTGCAAATAGAGTAAGATGCCAGATATTGATATTTTTTATGAATTTACGCCACATATTGAATTATATCTATTTAACTGAACTTGTCAAAGTTAAATTTTTATCCTTGACATAATACTTATAGCAATTATACTCATTTCTCATGATAATATATCTTGTTTTACTTTTCTTTTCTGGTTTTTCTGCCTTGATTTATGAAGTGGTCTGGGCAAAATTACTTGCCCTTACATTTGGTTCCACCACTATTGCCAGTACAATTGTTATTATGGTTTTTATGCTCGGACTCGGTATTGGCGGATTATATTTTGGTAAAAAAGCAGATGTAGTAAAGAGAAAACATTTGTTGTTTTCTCTATTACAATTTGGTACAGGACTATTTTCTTTTATCCTGCTTGTGATTTTGCCCAATCTACCAGTTCTATATAGAGCCATTTTCAATATGCTCCACTTAAATCAATCAAGTTCAGTAATTGCAATATTTATTTTCGCCTTCATTGTGATGTTCATTCCTGCTTTTTTTATCGGTGGCACACTACCTGTAATTATCCGTATATATGTTCAGGATTCTGACCGGCTGGGTAGAGGTATTAGCATTCTTTATGGTATAAATATTCTGGGTGGAATTATTGGTGCAGTTTTGGCAGGATTTTTTCTCATTCGTAATATCGGTATGAATTTAACACAGTTGCTTGCCATAGTAGTAAATATTTTGGTCGGAACTATCACGCTGTTTTTTTCAAAAAGCATTTTGATATCAAGCAGAGATAAAGAGTTAGAGAGTAAATCAGATGTTGGAAAAAATGTAATTTTTGAGGATAAGATGCCAATAAAATATATTCCTGTTATCGCAGGACTGACAGGTTTTGCTGGGCTCGCCTGTGAAATCTTCTGGATCAGAGCACTTTCAATCTTCCTTACAAATTCCACATACACATTTACTGTGATTCTAATGGTCTTTTTAATGGGAACTTTTATTGGCAGTATGATTTTTTCTAAAATCTCAAAGAGTAATAATCTTTATAAAATCTTTTCAACAATTCAGACTGGACTTGGTTTATATATAGTCATTGGTGGTTTTTTTCTCCATAGATTACCTTCAGTCCTCTTTTCATTACAAAATCTGCTTGAAGTACCAATCTTTCGTATGGTTCTGCCCTCAATAATCCTTTCTATGCTCGTTGTTTTTCTTCCTACAATAGCAATGGGTATGAGTTTTCCTTTGTTGTGCACGATTTATAGTAGAAATATAAAGTCTCTTGGTGGAAAGATCGGCTGGATTTATTTCACAAATACCCTGGGTAGTGGACTCGGTTCATTTATTGCTGGTATATTTTTGTTGTCGTTATTAGGAGTTATTAAAGGACTCTTCTTTGTTGCCCTGGTTAATCTTTTTATCGGTATTATTTTCACGATTTCTACAAAAAGGAAGTTGTTGAATTATATACTTGTGATATGTTTTGTAATTATTTCGTTTTTTACCCTTAAAAATAGATATATCCTGCCACCATCACTCTACCATACATCAGCGAGGTCAGACCGAGTCTTATACTACAAGGAGACAAAAGATGGAACCGTAATTGTAGGTGAAGATAGAATTACCGGTGTAAGGTCCTGTTATGTTAATAACAGTGCGGTCATTGGGACAACCTATGATGCAATTAAAGTGGTAAAGATGCTGGGTAGTTTGCCTTTTATTTTTAATCAGGCAGCAAAGGATGTTCTTGTTATTGGCTTTGGTGTGGGTATCACTACATCCGTCATAGCGCGATATAACATAACACAGATTGATTGTATTGAAATATGCCCTAATTTGCGTGAAGCAGCGAAATATTTTACAAATTTTAATAACTATATTTTTAATAATAGCAAAGTAAAGTTTATTTCCAATGACGGCAGGAATTTTTTACTCCTGAGTAATAAAAAATATGATATAATCTCCTGCGACCCAACCCATCCTATTCTGGGTAGTGGTAATCTTTATACAAAAGAATATTTTCTATTATGCAAACAGCATCTGAAAGAACACGGAGTAGTATGCCAGTATCTGCCATTCCATAAATTGAGCCCGAATGAATTTAAAACTTTGATAAAGACCTTTGCCAGTGTTTTTTCATATACTTCAATATGGCTTGGGTATTCACATGGCATACTTGTAGGAACAGAGTATCCACAGGTAATTGATTTTGAAAATTTGAAACATATCAGGGATGATATGCTCAATGACCCATATCTTGTAGCAACCTCCTGTATTCTTGATAATAATCAGATATTAAATTTGACTGAACGGTCAGGTATTAACACAGATGATAGGCCAGTCTTAGAGTTTTTTACGCCGGCGAGTTTAAAAAGAGAAAACTGGGAATTGAATATCCAATCAGTATTTGGAACACGTGTGAATATTATGGAGGTAATTAAAGGAATTGATGATGCTGATAGATTACAGAGGTATTTGCAGGGGCAGAGATATTTTATTGATGGGTTGATTTTTCAGAACAAAGGTGATAGACAATTAATGAGGGAAGCATTTGAAAAAGTGTTGGAAGTAAATCCTGAGAACAATGAAGTAAGATTGTTCTTGCAGAACCAATAATTTGTTTTAATTTTTCCATAATCTGTGTAATTTGAACCAATAAAAAATGGTTGTTGATTTTTAGGCTATTTTAAATATAATATAAAGTGAAGATTATAAAAATCATACTTTTAATATCTGGTGTTGAGGATTATGTCAGGGATTATATTCTTTAAAACAAAAAATCTAAGGTTAATTAAAGATTTTTATATTGAGAGAATTGGTATGGAACTATGGCTTGAACAGGCAGATTGTATTATTTTGAAACACGGTAATTTGCTACTGGGATTCTGCCAGCGTGAGGAACTGGATACCCAGGGTATAATAACATTTGTTTATGAAAATACTGACCAGGTCTATAATATGTATAAAAAATTCAGGGTTGAGGCAATGGCAGAGCCAGTAGTGAATGAGAAGTATAATATTTATCATTTTTTTGCAAAAGACCCTGAAGGCAGACTTGTAGAATTTCAGAACTTTTTACAGCAGGTTAACCTCTAATATTTTGCTATCTGAGCAAGACAAACTTTTTCACGATAACACGGGATGGTGTGTCTATTCTGAGAAAATAGACCCCATTCTTTAATTGCCCAGGAAGATTCACCGTTGAGAAATTTTTCTTAAGGATTGTTCTGTAGACTTCTCTACCCGCAATATCGTATAAAATTATTGAGTAATCAATATCTGAAGGTTTGATTTTTATCCTGCCCTGACAGGGATTGGGTGAAATTGTAATCTGTTGAAAAAGTCTATCAGTCTCATTTTCGTTTATATTGAGCGCTGCCTGCAATGCCTTCCAGACATTCAATCTTCCCCAGCCATAGGTATTATTGGGATAGGGTGCACCATGAGAAGGTCTGTCCGTATTATCAAGAAAAAGATTATAAAGTTGAGTAACTGTCAGATTGGGATTTGCTTCGCATAATATTGCGACACCACCTGCGACATGGGGATTGGTCCAGGAAGTGCCGCTCATTGTCATATAGCCACCATTGTTATAACTTGACCTGATATTCACACCTGGTGCGACAATATCTGGTTTTGTCAAATTCCAGTCGTGCCTGAACCAATACAGTGTATCATTCCATGGTGATAGATTCGGTGCTGGACCGCGCGAGGAAAAGGATGCAATAACATCATTAGAATCTGTCGCACCACAGCCCAGAACCAATGGATAATTCCCTGGTGCATTACAGGTTCCTTGCCCTGGTCCACTTGAACCAATTGCCCAAATACCTAAAATACCTATGGACTTCCAGGTCAAGCACATATTCCAGAAATGGAGGTCATAGGTACTTCCGCCCCAGGAATTTGAAACTGCCCTGATATCAACACCTGAATCCACCTTCAAATCTGCAATCCACTCCATACCTGCATCAATCCATACATATTGTCCAGAGCCACTCGCGTTAAACACCTTTGCAACAACCAATTTTGCACCTGGTGCAACGCCGATGTCATCAACAAAAGGTCCTAATCCATCTCCGCCACATATAATCCCGGCAGAAAATATACCATGACCATTATCATCATAGGGCTGTGTCTGTTCATTAACACAGTCACGCCAATAACCACTCCATTTGCCGGACAATGCTGGATGGTTAAAATCACAACCAGTATCAAGATGTCCAATAATTATACTATCACCAGTATAACCAGCATACCAGCACGAATCAGCCATAACTTTACTGATGTTCCCTTCTGGAGTTCGTGAATTTGGTAATCCTTTTACTTTAGGTAGTTTTATCACCCCATTATGGATAATAGCGCTAATATCATCTCGCTTCATTAATTCATTTACTATTTTCTTTGTCGCCCTGATATGGAGACCATTAAAGACCCAGAACTGCTTTATCTCCTCAATCTCAGAAATGAACTGTTGCAGGTAATCAATGAGATTTTGCTGGCTATTGTGTGCAATCTTTTTGAAAATATCCGTCTTTTCTTTTATTGGAAGATTTTCTACTGCACCAAATGGATATTCAGTATCCATTACAACGATTACAGTTATCTTTTCATTATCCTGCAGATTCTCTAATTGTATTTTTAATTCAGGACTAACAAAGACTGAAAACATTAACACCATCAAAAATTCTGACATATCCACCCCCTGTAAATATATTATAATTGAACCAACTTAGTTGTCAAGGGCTTTTTGTGAGATTGCTGACAAAGTCTTTTTCTGTCACCCTGAACTCGTTTCAGGGTCTTGAAAAGTATTGTTTTTTCGTGGATGCTCGTATGGTTTAAAGAGTAAGGATATTGCCGTCTTTAACCTCCTTGAGCCTTTTTTCGCCTTCTGGAGATATGGGCTGCGAAACCATATAACGAGGAATGATTAAGTAAATGGTATATGGTTGTAAGGCATGGCTACCAGTATGGTAATAAGGCGTGGTCAGGGGTAAAAATAATGGTACTAAAGTCCTTACTCCTCTTTCATATAGATTGGGAATAGGGGCTTCAGCCTCGTGAAATTTTTATGGGACTGATGCTTTATCTTAAAAGAATTACCTTCTCTACTTGTTTGAACCCTTCACTTTCCAGTCTCACAAAGTAAACCCCGGCAGGAAGTTTGCGGCCAGAGTCGTCTGAACCATCCCAAAGAACCGTTGAACGTTCAACGTTAAACGTTAAACTGGAAAAATCTTTAACCAATCTGCCAGTCGCATCATAGATTTTTAAACTGACTGATGTGAGATATGAGATGTCAGATATGTGTTCATTCGTTATTTCGTATCTCGTATCTGGTATCTCATATCTGATATCCAATTTCGTGGTGAATGGATTCGGATAAACCTCTAATTCAGGCTTCAATGCACCCATCGGCATCGTCTCTTTATCCTGTGGACCACCGCCTGCTCTTTTTCTCTCATACCTGTATAGCACCAACAGCGCACTGATCGCAGGATTGCCAGAGACCTTTATTTTAATAACACCGTCTGCATAAAGACCCCTGGGCACTTGATGCCGACGCATTATCAAAGTATCAGGGGGCAGATTGACCACACCCACTCCTTGATTATCAATCCTCACAATCAATGGCAGATTACTATAACCATGCTGATAAAGACAGGCAGTAAGAGCATAATCATCTTCCGGATTTAGACCAGCAAATTGATATTTAATATACTGATTATCAATATCCACCTTCTGATAAGGTGCACTACCATATTCCACATAACCCTCACGCCTCACATTGAATGGTGATGGCACTTCTTCACCACCTTTGGCAATATATAATGGTAGACCACCCAATAGTTCAGGGCTACTACCACCACCGCCGATTGTGATACTCGTAAATTTTATATCATAAGGCGGATTTGAATTCTCGGTCCAGATGAAGTAGACCTCAGTGCCCTGCTCAGTCTGTTTGTATGCCAGATGAGAATAACATGAATTCTTGTCCGGACTATTACTGAGATTGGTCTGGTCACGCCAGGTCCATAACATCGGGTCATAACGGGCATAATAGATCTCATAATCTGTGTCCACCTCTTCAACCCAGGAACAGAAAAAGCCCGTGGTCAATACCGGATAACTGGAAGGCTCTGCTGTCTGGCACACCGGCCATATCCAGCTCCATATAGATTCTTCTCCAATATAGGTCAGATGCCTCCAGAAGATATCTCTGTTATTATTTAGTTCTCCATCCCAGACCACATAAACAACAGCGCCCTCAACTATAAGCGAAGGGTGTTGAGAATTAGAAATCGTAATGTATTCATCTGTAGAGACAATTTCCCTTGTCCAGTTGTTTTCAGAAATCCGTGCTGAATAGTAAATCACACCATTGTGTTCTAAGACTACATGCAATCGGGGATATTGACTATCACCCATAAAACCGATGCAAGGATTGATGCCCGGGCCGATTAACTCTGGTGTGCTGGGATTAGAAGGATCATAGACATTGAAATTTACATAATAACAAACGCTATGTTCAGAAAAGACAAGATGACCGATATTGTAGTCGCCAATCACAAAAGAAGGTGGCCCAAAATTAATGCCTGATTGTGAAACAACAATCGGCGCAGGAGCAGACCATTTATTCTCACCAATATACCGGGCAAAGTAGATGGTATCCTGGTCATTATCTTTTAGATAGACCACACAGGGTGGATATTCAGGTAAATCCCGAATCGCAATTGCTGGATACTTACCTTTACCAATCTCCATCTTCCTTGACCAGGTGACACCGGCATCGGTAGAATGGACCGCATAGATAACCCCGCCACTCTCATAGGTCACCCACTTTTCATCAGTCCCATACACATGTAGTAACTTTCTGCCATTGTTGGCAAAGGTCGCCTCAGACGAACTGCTGACCAGATGCTTGCTAATAAACGGTGGTGTCCAATAGTAAACACCTTCATCTGTTCCTGCATAGAGATACTGAGGGGAATTTGGGTCGACCTCTAAATCCCAGATTCGTGTAGGAGGCAGCCCACGATTATCCTGTATCCAAACATGGCAATAATCTACTGAGAAATAAAAATCGCTAAAATTTGTATTAGGGTTAAAGGGAGCAGTGTAAACAACGCTTGGTTCTTCAGGATCAATAAAACTCAAACCAAACTGGTGGTCTCCAATCTCAGAAGTGTAGAGCCAAGTTGCGCCAAAATTAGTTGTCTTAGAATATCGTGGTGCACTTGCTGACAGAGGTGCCCAGGCATGCAAAAGATTATAGCTAAGATCGCTCCCCCCTTCTGGTTTAAAGATAATTGTTGCCCATTCGTAGGATTCATTTATCATCGTTCTATTTATCCAGGTATTTCCACCATCTCTACTTTCATATGTCTTGTGCGAACCTGAAATATAGATATGATCTTCTTGATCATAGTTAGGATCGCAAGCAACCGAAGTTATGTAATAACCTGGTTCAACATACGGTGTATTATGCTCAGTCCAAGTAGTGCCAAAATTTGAACTGCTTAGCAAAAATCGATAGTATCCGTAATACTGATTTGTAAATGTATAGACCTTATGGGGATCTCCAGGATAATAGCTATACGCAAAATTGGGAATGAATGGTAAATCGGTGTATCTCTCACGATATCGTGAATACCACATAAACCCACCATCGGTGCTATGATAGATGTCGTATTCTATCTCAGGCAAAAATACCTTTGTCCACTTGAGCATTTCACCATTTAAACTCGGATGGACTTCGGCTGAAAGATTTTCTGAAATTCTCGCCACTGTTGAGCGAGTTGTCCAATCTATACCGTTATTCTCACTTGCATAATTTGCCTTGTCGGAAAATGAAAAGAAGTTTGGAATTCTTGGCTCAACCGCAATGACCTTTGGCTTGTGCATACCTTTCACTCGCTCAATCCAGTTTGTTGGTGTAGTAAGATTCCTCACATAGAAACTATTATCTGTTCCAAGAAATAAAAAGTCTTGAGTGTTCACTTTGAATGTCACAAGCACATTTGTGTAAAGGTCAGTCAAATCTTCGTTGAATGGACTCCATAATCCAAGTTCACCTGCATTTGTGTTACGATATATGCCCTTACCTTCATAGGAATAATCACTACAACCAAATGCTGCATAGACTTTTTGGGGGTTAATCGGGTCGCCCAGCACATCATTAACCGGGAAGTTTTCCATATTCAAAACTCTGGTCCAGGTTAAACCTCCATCAGTTGTTCTCATTACTCCGCCGTCAGTGTGGCTGACTGCTTCGGGACGATATCCGGCATAAATGTAGCCATTCAAACCACAGCAAACAGAGAGCGCCTCAGGACGTTCCATATATCCTGAGGGCTGGGATGGGTCAGCGTGACCAATCTGAGTCCAGTCTTGACCGTAATTAGAACTCTGATAAACACCAATATAATGGGGATTGCCACCGGAAGCGACCTTGTCAGAGGATGCATAGATATACCTTTCATATCCACTCCTCGGGTCCCATTTCAAATCCGCGACACGAAAGCCCTTGTAATTAGGATTTGGAAATATTGCTTGTGACCATTGAGTAACATTCCAATAATAAATAGTATGGTCATTTGCACTTAGCGGGTCCATTCCCAGCACAATATGCTGGGCATCACGCATCGCAATGGCACTCGGTGTGAAACTCGCTGGAAGCCCAGCATTCCTCTCAACCCAGGTATTTCCTCCATCAGTGCTACACTGAATCCCCTCAAATAACCGACCCTGACCCCTGGGTAAGCCAATATAAACCAAATCCGCATTACACGGGTCACAGGTAACACACCTAACCTTCCTGTCCGAAATCGGCACATCTTGTAAAAGCGTAATCCACGATTGCCCTTCATCCGTGCTCTTCACCAGCGAATAATCAAAATTTACACCATAGATAACCAGCGACCCATTCTTTAAACCCACCGCAATGTCCACCATATTCTTCGCACACCAGGGTCCACCATAAAATGACCAACTGTCTGCTACTGTTAGGGCACACAGCCCCATTATTAAAAATACACACTTCCTGAGCATTTTTAACCTCCTTTTTATCTTATTTTTATCACCTTTTTGATTATACGCTCATCACCTGCCCTTACTTCCACAAAATAAACCCCACAGGGCAGGTCACTGGTATCTATTTTCATCTCTCCCTGTCTCCCTATCTCTTTGTCTCTATGTCTCAAAAACACCACCTCCTTGCCACTCACATCATACATCTTAATATTTATTTCTTGACTCCTATCTGCTATCTGTAATCTGATATCCACTTTGTTGCTGAACGGATTAGGATAAATATCTACAGTATTGCAAGAAACTTGCGTCCTCTCTTTAATCCCCACGGGCGTAAGAGTCCCACGACGGATGTAGAGTTCAGGTGGTGCTCGCAGAGGACGAGAATCAGTCCAAACTACATATACAAAATTTTGAAAAACTGCCACATTAGCATCATTAAGTGCATATCCCTCTCCACCTGCTATTCCCTCTCTCGGTCTCCAACTTTCTCCACAATCAGTGCTTGCCAGAAAAAATAACGAGCACGGTGCAGGATATCCTATTCCATTATAATTCCACACAATAAATATCATACTATCCTGACTGACCATATCAATAGAAGCCACATCACAATGAGAATCAGGGGTCAATCTCTGCTCGGGTCCCCAGGTCAATCCATCGTCAGTGCTCTTTCTAAATAACACATCATCAAATTGCATCATGCCTGAATACTTATTATCAGTCCAGGCAATATAAACATTTTCATTGGGTCCCAAGGCAAACACCGGTTTTTTGGGCAAAACCGTATTGGGCGCAGTGATAACCGTTGGCGTTGACCAGGAATTGCCAAGGTCAGTGGAACGGGTGTAAAGTATTCGGAAATTCTCTAAAGCAGTGAAATGAAGAACACCATTTCTATAAAAAATACTTGGCGTTCCCGAGGAATCAATTATTGGCAAGTAATTAGACCAATTTGAACCGCCATCATAACTGCTGATCAGATACGAACCAATTGTCGGTGGTGGATCTCCCACCACAGGTGTGATAAATATTGAGTCAACCCGCGCATCAATACTCACATGCACACCTTTACCTAGGAAAACAAGACTATCAAGCGATGCTCCATAATCATTGCTTCGTCTAAAAAAAGCATATTGAGTATCAACCTGAGTGATGTATGGTGGTCCCTCCCGATACTCACTCCAGGTAAAATAAACCACCGAATCCTGCTGGGTTAAGTCATTCTTCGAAGTAGCAGATTCAATGCTGAGCGGAATTGGATCGAACCAAGTGGAGCCGTAATCAAAGCTCCTCAGGTAAACTATTGGACTATAATCATAATTCACCAGGATATGCACAAACGAATCATAAGCCCAGACCCGACAGTTAAGCTGGGGAATACTGTCGTAGGTCAACCTCTGCTCCGGCTCCCAATAGACCAGAGTATCAGCAAAAAGGGAATGATAACAGATGACAGATGGCTGATAAGAGATAATAGAAAATAAATTAAAAAAAGATAATAATAGATTTAAAAGAAGAATAAATAAAAATCTGATAATAAATTGTTTCATTGCTTTGTATAAATTATACTACTGATATCTAAAAAGTCAAGACCAATCTGAGTCCAGTCTTGACCGTAATTATTCGTTACGAGCACCTGTGGATCTCTTTGATTCACCGGATACTGGGTATCATCAACCTCATAGGCAATCGCCGTATATTGATCAACAGCAATTGATTGACGAAGACAACCACTTCCATATCCCCACACAAACCAGGTAAGACCACAATCCGTGGTACTATGGATAGTGTGAAAATCCATCCCATTTTCAAATGCCAGATAAATTTGACCACCATTTAATGGATGGCTCACCAAGGTTTTTGGACCACGAATCTCACCTTCATAGGAGTAAGCCGAGTGGATGATTTTCCAACTTTGTCCGTTATCGGTACTGTGATATACACTTATGCCATGGGAAGAAGAACCACCTCCAGGATTTACTCCTGGTCTTACGGCCTTGGCAAATATGCCAACAGGCAAAGAAGTGCTCAATGCTGAGGGATGGATGGCACGAAAACCAGAAGTCAAAAATTCCCAGGAATTTGTGGGAAAATTTGTGTGGCGATACAGTGCCGTTGCTGTGCTAAAGACAAGAAAATTGGGATTGTTGGGGTCTACGGCAATTGAAGTCGCCAGTTTATCATAAATACCCCGGTTTGAATCATCAAGATGCCAGACATCAGGATCGGGACCTTTCCAGTAAATACCCGCATTTTCCGTAGCAACATAAATCCGCCAGTTGGGCTCTGGACTTATGGCTATTTTTTTAGGAACTTCTCCAGCAGGAAGAGTAAACACCTCCTGCCAGGAATTTCCAAAATCAGTACTCCTGAGCACTCTTCCCTCACCAGAAATAGCCACTGCTGCATAAAAATGGCCATCATTAATCGGGTCACGGGCAATATCCCAGCCAATACCAGAATACTTCAACAACCAGCTGTTACCTCCATCAGTGCTGCGGTAGATGCCACCATAACAACCTGCAAGAAGAATATCATAAGGCGCACCCGGAGTTTCGATATCGTAAACACTACTGCTGGGCGGGTAACTTGGAGTCGCACCCCAGGTTAAACCACCATTGGTGGTCTTGAATACATTGGGTTGGGGATTTCCTGAATAAGAACACCCGGCAAAGATGACATTAGGATTGTCCGGCGCCATCTCCAGGGTGGCAACATTCAAGTTGGTCAAACCTTCAATGCGCCATTCCCATGTTGCGCCTGCGTTGCTACTATATAACACCCCGTAGCCTTCCCGGGCAATCCAAACACGAGCCGCATTGTCAGGATCGGTAATAACGGCAATGGGGTTAGCTGCATCGGGGTTAGCAAACAATGAATCCCAACTCACCCCGCCGTTTGTGCTTTTAAACGGCCAGGAACACCGGTCGGCAATGTAGAGACGCTGTTCACCAGTAATTTTTTGACCAATCGCAATATCATCTGCCCTTCCTATAGGCAGAGGATTCACAAGTTGTCAATCCTGACCAAACGCAAAAACTCCAACTGTGATTGATAGGAAAACTAATCCCTTCATGATTATCCTCCTTTCAAAAAAATAACTTTTCGCTGATAACTATTTCTCCCTGTTCGTAGCATTATAAAATAGACCCCATTTCTCACCTCCTTCCCACTTTTGTCTTTATAACCCCATACCAAATCCACCCTCTTCCCAGAACCAGTATAATGCCAAACTTTTCTGCCCATAATATCAAAAACATCCAATGACCAAACTTGAGATTTTATAAGATCACAATAACATCTCACCGTGCCCCAAGAAATACTTGGGAAAACTTGAAAAGTCTGAGGCGCTGATAAAATATCATTTTCCAATTTAATATCGGCCTCAATATACCCGCGCTTGAAATAGATCTCATTGAGATAGAATGAAGAGTCAAGATCACGGTCGTCTGTCCAAACCAGATAAACAAAATTAGAATCCGCGGCTAATCTGGGATCAGTAGATTGATGAGGGTCATAAGTAAGTCTGGTCTCAGGACCCCAGGTATTTCCCCTGTCTGAACTATACCGATAATATATCTCAAAACTATCAAAAGGCGAACCAGGATAATCCCGCTGGTCCATCCAGACAATATGGACATTGTTGCCCTGAACCGCAATGTCAGATATTTTGGCTCGATAAAGAGTTGTTAAATTTTGAATTGTATCCCAATTAGTGCCATTATTAACTCCTTTTCTTAAAAAGATACTCCCGGTCCAGGCATATGGTGAGTTTTTATAATCCCACCAGTCAATATAAATATTTGCATCATTATCCACAGCGATAGATGCCCTTTGACCACCCCAGATGTCATCTTCTGAAACCATCAGCGGCAAAGACCAGGTCTGACCAACATCGCTACTCCGCTGGTAATAAATCTCAACGGGTGGTCCAGTACTGACATCTTGATAAGCCAGATGTAAATACGGTAAACATATAGCTATGTCATCACTCATAGATGCTCTTTCTTTAGGAATCCGTTGTGCCGGTAACCAGGAAAGTCCAGCATCAGTACTCATACTCAGATAGGATGCTGTTGTTGTACCTCAATATACAATGACAGAATCACCGGAAACACTGACATTCACAACAAATCCTGCTGAGGACAATGTTTTGGGAATGTCCCACTCTCTTCCACTATTGGTGCTTCTTGTATAAAGAATTGAATCCCCCACCTCCTCAGTCCAAGCAACATGCACCACTGAACCACTCACTGCAATATCCGGCATCTTAGAAGCCCCAGGAGGCACTGGAGACAGAATCGTATCCGGCGTCCAGGTTTCTCCTCGATCTGTAGAGCGCTTATACATAACAAGATACTGGTTATTTATATCTTCATACCAGACAACATGAATTGTGTCTCCACTAACAGCAATCTTAGGAAGATACGCAGTTCCTCTTATATAATATGTCAACCGCACATCCGGCCCCCAACCAGTCTGGGCGTATGCGAAAGTAGGAAGCAGCAAGTAAAAAGTAAAAAAGAGAGAAGTTAGATGATAGAAGATAGAAGACAGAAAATAGACAAACCCTTTCATCTCCACCTCTGATTTATTATATCAGTGATACTTGTAAAGTCAAGGGATGAGTTTGTATCATTTAGTTCATTTGTAAATCCCTCTGAAGACTCAAACCCCGATTAAGGTCTTCCTCAGTAAAGTATCTCAGGAGGATGGATTTGCCATCCTCCTGAGATTTGTCATTGAAAGGGGGATTCTCTAATGTCCAAACTATCTTATTAATACAATCTTCTTCAATAGAACATAATCGCCTGCTGAGAATTTTAAGAAATAGACACCATCTGCAGCGATTCTGCCACTCTCATCTTTACCACTCCAGATAACCTCATAATGACCCGCATCCATCTCACCATCAGCAAGCACCTTTATACACCTGCCAAGGATATCAAAGACCTGTAACCTTACCTTTGTAGTAACAGGCAGATTGAATGCCATCTTCAATTGTCCTCTTAATGGATTTGGAGAGCGCACTGCAAAACTGAACGGCTTTACAATATCCAGTTCCTCTACCACGCCCACTGGTCGGATAATGAATGAATAATAACCATCCTGGGGTGCACCAACCGGGTCACAACCTGAATTCGGTGTTATCCACTTATCCCTTGCCCAGAGATAATAATCAACAGTGGTGTATAAGGGCTGGGAAGGAATCGTTGCACTGTAAATATTACTACCCTGATGCTGCATTACCAACCTCTGCCAGGCACCAGTATTTATCCGGTAATAGAGGTATGCTGAATCCACACCACTGGCGTCAGTGATCGTTGATTGCACCGGGAATGGTCCAGTATAACTTGTATCTTGCCAATCTGTAGTATTGGTAAAATATGGTGGCTCGTTATCGGTCGGAACCGTAATCTTAAAATCATCAATCCACCAGTCCGCATAATCATTAAAGAATGTATAGGCATCCACTGCAAATCGGATTTTGACATTACTACTTATATAAGAACTCAGAGAAATATCTTCTTCTTTCCAGGGAATTGTATCACCGGTCATCCAGTCGTATTTCCACAACCTCTGCCAGGTAGTGCCACCGTTCGTTGAGATTGAGATGACCGCACTATCCAGGAATATTCCCTGGTCAAAGCGATACTTATGCCAGAAGTTTAATCGGGGATTTGTGAATGGGGTGAGATTAATACTATTTTTCAAAGTTAGGGCCATTATCGTATTGGAAACAGTGCCACTATATGCTGAATGCGTTGGTGAATGGGATTGGGTTGTAGACCAGTTCCAGTTGCCGGTCTTATCCCAGTAATACAGGAAACTGTCAATGCCACTCCCATACTCAAAATCATCTTCGTAAATTGTATAAGGTGCGGGAGGTGTACCAATCTGGATAGAATAAAAGACAGTATCTATAAAGTTGGGGTTAGAACCACCACTGGCACTGAGCACAACACCGATGCTTGCAATATGACCCTGGGGTGTGAGATTATGTGCACTGAACACGAATGGATTACTGCTATTTGAAGCCTCGGCCTGGGATGCAAGATTGCCAAAGTTATGGGTGCCATTGGTCACCGTGACATAATTATCAAATGAATTCAATATTCCGGTGCAATTATATCCCATTACGCCTCCGACATTCTTAATTGTTATCGTCATCCTCGCTGTCTCACCAGGGTCAACCCTGCCATTGCCATTGCCACCTGGTGGTGGGTCAGTGATTGCATAATTTATTATCATAAGCCAGGGTTGGTTCACAGTGGGTGTATTTTGTAAAGATGTCCAGACATTCAATCTTCCCCAGCCATAGGTATTATTAGGATAGGTAACACCACTCAGTCTATCAACATTATCAAGGAGAATATTATACAACTGGGTTGGTGTCAGTGTTGGATTCTTACTACAAAGAATCGCAACCGCACCCGCAACATGAGGGGTTGCCATGGATGTTCCCTGCCAGGTTCCCCAACCATTATTGGGAAGACAGGAACGAATCTGGGTGCCAGGAGCAGAGATTTGGGGCTTTGTTAAGTTCCAGTCAGAACGGAACCAGGTAGAAGGGTCATTAAATGGTGGTTGGTTTGGTGCTGGACCCCGTGAAGAAAAACTGGCTGCAGTATCATCAGGAGTCGTCGCACCAACACCCAGGACATTGGAATAACTCCCTGGACAGCCCACTGTGTTAGGATTCGGCCCACTATTACCATTTGCAAAGACCGGAAGGATGTCAATGGATTTATAGGTGCGCATTATCGGATAGAAGAATGTATCTGCGCCATTTGACCCACCCCAGGAATTTGAGACTGCCTTGATATCAACAGAATCTTTTAAATCCGCCATATACTGGAGTCCTTGCAGACATTGGTCATAAGACCCCGAGCCTCCGGAATTGAGCACCTTTGCGGCAACAAATTTTGCACCTGGTGCTACACCCACATCCATACTATCTGGCATTGAACCAGGTCCATCACCACCCAATATCGTGCCCATACAATGTGTGCCATGGCCATGGTCATCATAAGGCGTCGTAGAAGGTGGTAAACCATCAGCAACCTTCCAGTAACCCGCCCATTTTCCCTGTAATACTGGATGGGTGTAATCAACACCAGTATCGGTCTCGCCAATAATAATATTCTATCCAGTAAAACCTGCAGCCCAACAGGAGTCAGCCATAATGCGCCGAAGATTCCAGATAAATGCTCGCGAAGTTGGCGCATTCGTATTGTCAGGCTCGGCAATGATATGAACTTCACCATTATGGGAAATCCAGGCAACATCTTCGCGTTGGGCTATATCCATGATGATAGATGGCTTTGCCTCTAAGACAACACAATTCATCACCCAGAATTGACCTTTTATCTTTGCATCCTGCACCCTTATGCTCAGCCATTCAATAAGGGGTCTTTGAGACTGCTGTGCTATTCGTTGGTATGTCCTGATCCGCTCCTTTATGGGATAGGACTCCATCTCTGCGTATGGATAAGTCTCTTTCATCATCACAATACAGGTGACCTTCTGGTCTGGCTTTGCCTTTATCAGTTGTTGTGTAAGTTCATCAGTGAACTTTCCCTGAATCTGGGGCGATGCCAGAACCGCAACAAGACCTAAGACTGACCACATAGCATACCTCCTTTCAACATATATATTATAATAAAAATTATGCTATATATCAGTATAATTATGCACTAAAATTCCATGAAATTTCATTGATTATAACCATTATTTATTGCTATTGACAAAATGTTAATTTTATGCTATATTTTTCCACGGATTGCAAATAGCATACCCTAAAAATCCATACTTACGGAGAATTCTTCTATATAAATACCCTTTATTTTAACTTTATTATTTTTTGTAATAAACCATTGAATTCAACAAAATATACACCGGCAGGGAGTTCATTATGGTGACTATCAAAACCATCCCAAAACAACCTGTGCAAACCTTCTTGTTCAATTCTATTAATTATCTCTGCTACCTTTTGACCAGAAATATTATAAACCCCTATGTTAACTAATGTCACATTAGGTAAGTAATATTCAAAAATCACATTTTTTATAAAGGGATTAGGAATTATGCGGATAGCAGAAAGCGGCATAAATTCATCGGATGTCTCGTATTCTTCAATGCCAGTTTCCGGTTCAATCCTCATAAGATAAAGCTGCTCGTATGCCCGTGCCCAATTTGAGTAAAAATAATATGTATATCCTACAATAATATAACCACCATCACTGGTTAATTGGATTTCGTTGGCTTCATCTCCGTAGTTTATCCGGGGGTATACTTTACTCCAAATCGCATTACCCATTGAATCGGTTCTAATAAGAAAAACATCACTGTCATATTGGTAGGTAAAGCCCACCATTATATACCCTCCATCAAAAGTTTTTTTAACGGAGTGACAGTGGTCATCACTGCCACCATCATATACTTTTGTCCAGATAGTGTCTCCATTCATATCCAATTTTAGAAGATAAAAATTACTCGGATGTGGACCGTATGAATTTGTAGAACCTGCGACAACATATGCTCCATTGTTTTCTAATACTGAAGCGCCAACTTCCTCACCTGTGCCTCCGTATATTTTTTTCCAAATAATATTGCCAGTAGCATCTGTTCTTATAAGATAGATATCATATTGGGTGCTAATTCCTGTGTAGCCACATACGAGAAATCCATTATCAGATGTTTGTATAACAGCATATGCAGCATCATCAACGAGTCCATCCTCTCCATAAACTCTGGTCCATATCGTATCACCGTTCGCATCTGTTTTTACGAGATAAATATTCGAATAAGCAGGAATACCTTGACCAAAAGAACGGGTAGTGCCGGCAATTATATATCCTCCGTCCGAAGTTTGTTGAACTGAGCGCGCATAGTCATTGTGATTACCACCATAACTTCGTGTCCAAATAGTGTCGCCACTTGGATTTATTTTCAACAGCCAGAAATCATCGTAAGTCAACGGATAATTATTTTTTCTACCTGCAATTATATAATCACCGTCAGAATTTATTATAACCGAATAACCGACTTCATCATATTGTCCACCATAGGTTTTTGTCCAGAGTGTATCACCGTTTCCGTTGAGTTTCAATAACCAGATATCGTAGCCACCATTGCCATAAGTCTTTGTACTGCCAACTGTTATAAAACCACCATCAGTAGTTTGTTTAACTGAATATCCGTATTCCTGATAATAGCCACCATATGTTCGCGTCCATAGTGTATCAGGTGCTTGGGCAAAGGATGATGTTATGATAAGAAACAGGCACCGTATTACGTAATGAATAACATCTTTTTTGATTTTCATAAATTAATTATTGCTATTTGACTAAAATAACTTTTTTCAATATTTTTCCACCATGCGTAAAGAGTTCAACAAAATAGACACCCGCCGGCAATTTATTCTTTGAATTATCTGTGCCATCCCAGCTGATTTTTCCACCCTGCTTTATTCCCTCTAAGGCAAATTTATTGCCCCATAGTCTCACCACTCTGCCAGAAGCATCGTAAATCGTTAACCTGACGGCTGATGCTTGTTTCTTGGTTTCCTCGCCAGGTTTAAATTCAATTGTAAGATTTTTACAGAAAGGATTGGGAAAAATGAATAATTGAAACCAAGGTCTTTCAACAGCCTTTTTTCCATTCACGCCTAATGAATGCAATGCAGAGTAGATATTTAGTCGCCCCCAACCATAATTATTATTTGGATAAGGCCCCCCCTGGGTTGGAGTATCAGCATTATCAAGCAATGTATTATACAAATCTGATGGGGTCAATGTTGAATCTTTCTGGAGCAAAATTGCACAAGCCCCAGTAACATGTGCTGCTGCCCAGGATGTTCCATTTGAAAATTCATAACCACCACCTGGCCATGAAGATCTTATATTTTGTCCAGGCGCAACGATATCAGGTTTTAATAAATTCCAGTCAGGTCGATACCAATATAAAGGATCGTTCCAAGGATTCTGATTGGGTGCTGGACCATGGCCCGAATACCATGTTATATCATCCAAACTGTCTGTAGCACCAATTCCAATTACTGTTGGAAAATTACCCGGAGTTCTCATTTCTCCGGTGCTTATAGCACCACCCTTAAAAACGAGAAAAATTCCCAAATTCCGTAAATTCAGACAATCATTCCAAAACTCAAGGGAGGTAGTTTCTCCTTCATTGTAAGGATTATTAATGACTCTCGCACTCTGAGTAGCAAACCATTGCAGACAACTATGAATAGCAGAATATGGTGCAGTCCCGAGAGAATCAAAGGCTTTGGCAACAATAAATTTTACCCCGGGTGCCACGCCTATATCATCAATAAAGGGCCCATTACCATCTCCGCCACATATGATACCCATTGTAAAAGTACCGTGCCCATGGTCATCATAAGGACCTGGATGTCCATTTACAGCATCATACCAACCACCAGGAAGCCACTTACCTCTTAATGCTGGATGCGTAGTATCAACACCCGAGTCAATATTGCCAATAATTATGCCGTAACCATCATAACCTTCTTGCCAGCATGAATCAGCTTTAATTATATGAATATTATAACCATATGTTCTAAGCGGATTGAATTTAGAGAATCTAACTTGGTCTAATTTGATTTTATGGTCAAAAGTTATGTAGGCGATATCTTTCCGAGTGACGATTTTGTCGATAACATCTTTTGTAGTCTTCAGGTATAAACCATTGAAAATCCAGTAGGAACGAAGTTCTGCTATCTGTTCCGCAAAATCAGCTAAATAATCTATTAAGCTTTTCTGGTCCAGGCGCACGAACTCTTTGAGATAATTTATTTTATCATTTTTTGAGAATGTGGCAGGGCATTTTGTTAGATCTGGTTGATTTTTCATATGAACAATGACTTCAATCATTTTTTGTTCTTCCATCGCTTCCGATTTTTTATCTAAAATGCTGTCTGTGATTTCTTGGAATACTATTAGAAATGTCAAAATTATATGCATTTATTCCTCCCTTTTCGAATGTCTCTATTATAAGCCATTTCTCTCCAAATTTAATTGTGCATTTTATTATTAGGATTATTATTTCTTTTATTCATAGGTACCAAAAATTGTAAAACTAATTCTGTAACGCTGGCGCCCAATATTATCAGTATGTGGATAATCAGGTTCTACTTTAAATTTACGGCATGTTTTATTATAAACATTTAGGAGCTGCAATCTCATTTTACAAAAACTATAAGTCCGCCAGTCGCCTAAATCGGCATTATATCTTTCCACAATGACATATATGCTATCAATCAAAAAATCATAAGTAATCCCACTATAACCATTCGTTAATGCAAAATCAATTGAAGTAACCTTTCTGTTGGAACCTCCAAGTTGCTCAAAATTGTGGATTGTGCCAAAAAGCACAACCGCCGTATTAGTAAGAGGAATATGAAATGTTGTGTCTTTATATAATGCAGTGTCGCACTCAACATAATAAGGTCCGTATGTAGTGGCGTTCGCATTCAATGTAAGGAGGACACCCACCATCACTATTATAAATATTGTTCTCCCTTGAAATCCCATCTCAACCTTCTTTCTTTAAATATTATATTGTAATTTATGTATAATAATCACTGATTATATCCCTAAAAATACTGAAATTTCAATAGAATTTAGCCAATTTATATCAGTATTGACAAAATGTTAATTTTATGCTATATTTTTCCACGGATTGCAAATGAAGAGTGAATTATCAATCAGGCTCAGGGTAATTGAAGAATACCAGAAGCACAAAAATTTTAAGATTGTTGCCCAGAATTTTAATATTCACCCATCCACCATTTATAGATGGCTAAAGCAGCATAAAGATAATCAGTGCCTCTTTTATCACCGTCCCTGGAATAGATTACCCATAGAGATTGAAACGCAAATTATGCTTTTAAAAGAAAATAAACCTGACCTCACACTCCGTCAGGCAAAAGAACTGCTCAAGCAAAAAGGTATCACAATTTCAATCAAAGGGATTTATGATGTCTGGAATAGATATAATCTGGTGAGGCGGTTAAGAAAAGACCCCTTTTGCCATTTCTGTGAAGAGACACCGGAGACCCAATCTACCCTTGATTATGTGCGGTATTTATTAAAAAATGATGAATCTATGGAAAACTTAAAAAGGGCGGCAGAGATACTGAATAGCCTACCTGCCTATCCCATAGGGAATGACGATGTTATTTTAAAGATTCCTGAACATCTCCTCTCATTAAGAAGGAAATTTGACAGGTTATACATCCAGTTTTCAAAGATGCCCACACCAGAATTTTATAAGAAGATTCACCGACTTCGGTGCCAGATGGGAAAAAATGGCTTATTTTATTCCTCAATCATTGCTGGACTCTCTGAAATCCTTGCCCTGCACTGGATGCGCACACCTGAAAAAGAATTAAGATTGAATGAATTATTAAATAAAAGAAAAGGCAGATTGCGTGACCCTGTATTAAACTTTTTATTGACCTTTCTTGCCGCAACTGCGGAGATTGAACTCGTAAGAATGGATAGAGCAAAAAGACTCATTCATAAAACACAGCGACTACTAAAGAATCTGCATAGTCCACTTTTCTATGAGTCTATGGGAGATGTAATGAGTTTTTTAAGCGATTATTCTTCTTCTTTTACTTACCACAAAAAGGCACTGGAGATGAATGAGAATAACGATGACAGAAAAAGAATTTTTACTAAAATTGGCATTGACCTGGCACTGGCAGGAAGGTATCGCACAGCAATTAGTTATTTAAAATCTGCAAAGATAAATTCCAATGAAATATACTATGAGTCATACTGCCTTTGCCACGCACTCTCTAATTTTGGTCTGGGCAGGATTGAGCAGTGTATGGAGTATCTCCAGAAGACCCTTGAAAAATCAGAGAAGGAGCAATTGCGTAATACAATATTTACTACAATCTGCTGCTACGCAGCAATATATATGGCAATGGGAGAAAAAGAAAAGGCTTATGAACTTTTAAATCGTTATCTCAAATTGATAAAAAGATACCGGTTAAATAGAGAAACCATGATAATGGAAAATTTGTTAGCACCTGATTCAATAGATAATCAGCCAATCAAGTTGCCCACAATCTATCTTTTGTATCTATTAAAAAAAGCAAAAAATAGTTTAAAGATTGGAGATTACCAAAAGGCAGTGCGTTATGCCCAAAAATACGGACTTACTGGTTATCTTCATCGTTGCGTATTTTTTCAGCCAGAACTAATCTTGTATCACCTTGACAAAGGCAAGGATGTAATGCTCCCAAAACCACTAATTCAATTGCCAATCTTTAATAAAAACTTTCCCTTTTATGAATTAAAATTTTTGGGTCCTACAATTATCTATAGAAATCATTCATATCTAAAGATAAAAATAAATCCACAGATGAATGCATTTTTGATAAATCTTGGCCTTAATCTCCGTGAACCGGGTAAATCCATACCAGTAGAAGATATCATCAAAAATTTTTGGCAAAGGAGCAGTGACCCTCTGGGCCGTTTATACCATTTACTTGTGCAGACCCGAGATGCCCTTAAACTACCCAGCCATTTTTTGAGCATTGAAAATATTGGGAACAAAAAATTTTTGGTAAATAAAGGTTTTTACACCTGGACCGATTACAACTATTTTGAAATTCAATTGGCACAGGCAAAGGCATTGGAGCGGGCAGGCGAATGGGGATTTGCCAGAAAAGAATATTTGCGGGCATTTAAACTGTTTCGTGGTGAGCCATTTAAAAAGAATTTTGATGATTGGTCTGTAAATATGCGATTCAAGATTCTGTCCCAGCTTGAGACCGAGGCGATAAATTTTGCAAAGAGCTGCCTTGAGCATGGCAATAAAACAGATGCCAGAAGGGTTTTGCAAAAAGTCCTAAAGATAATTCCGGATTCAGAAGAGATACAGAAGTCGTTAGATGGTTAAGATAGTTTTATAGTTAGATGGTTAAGATAGTTGGATGGTTGGATGGTTTTATGGTTGGCTAGTTAAGATAGTTTTAAGTATTGGAATTTGGGGCATTCGGATTTAGGGTATTGTTTCGGATTTAGATATTCGGATTTCGGATTTATCCGAGCGATAGCGAGGATTATGTTCATGGTTGGATAGTTGGATGGTTATATGATTGAGATAGTTGTATAGTCTGATGGTCTTATGGTCAGGGAAGGTTGTAGCGTCCATTTTCAAATGGACGATTCGTTTTCGTCCGGCTGAATCCGAACGCTATAGATATTTTCTGAATTTTATTTTCAACTAACCCAATTTGAGAATACGGCAATACGACAATTGTCGTATTGCCGTATTGATGTATGTTCTGTATAAACATTCCTGTTGGCATCATATTGCAAAACTGAACCGCATGAAAACTCTTAAAAAATACATTAAGGGACATTTAAACAGTTAAATAATTAAACAATTGTTTAAGTGTTTAAATGAACTATTTTCTTCTATGAT
>JBBILZ010000020.1:0-41043 GCA_037444665.1 Caldifarciminota bacterium | reverse complement strand
AAGTTCAGAACTGAGACGGAGTTGGTATGACCCTCTGCCATTTTTTATATCTATAGATTTTGTCAGCACGGTCTGGTTATCTTTTATCATATCAAGATACACCCTGCCCGTATTTTTTGTAGTAAGAAATTCAAGGTCAATGATGTCTCCAACTTTATAGATGCCCCGTTTCATACGCATAATGAGCTGTTCCTGTTCTAAATTTAAACTGAAATCTTTTTTTACCTCTGCTCTCTCTCCTTTATTATCGGTCACTCTAACCAGGATTTCTGTCTGTTCTTTTTTTGGCGTATACAAAAATTCCGCAACACCATAATCATCTGTTTTGCCTGAGAGCCTGATATCATCAATATCCATCTCTACCTGTGCCAGGCAGGGAGAACCATCTGGATAATTTGCTACCACATAGATTCTATTTTCAAGATTTGGTCTGAGTGCACCACCTTCTGGAACAATTGCAATATTTATTAAATCCTGCACAACCTTTTTTGTTGCGGAAATTTTTTCACTGTGATTTGCCTTATCTATCACTTCAATATCAAGTCGGACAAATGCATCACCCTTTTCTAATGGTTCACCAACAAAATAGTCTGGTAATTTATATGTAAAATGGCAGTTCCCATCTTTGTCAGTTTTACTCTCAAGCAGAGCCTCCTGATTAAATCCGATATCAAATTTATAAACTAAAATCTTTACCTTTGCATCAGTAACAGGTTTACCAAAGAAATACTGGATATCTAAGTCACCTTCTATTACCTCGCCTGGTAGATAAAACTCTTTATTAGTCTTTAAGCCAATCTTGAACTTGGGCAGGACATATTTTTCTATCTTTACGGTCTTTTCTGTTTTTTCATTATCCATTATGGCGCGGATTGTCCAGTTACCAAAATTGACCTCGTCTGCGAGTAAGAATGGTGTATAGGCAACACCGAATTCATCGGTCTTAATAACCTTTTTAAAGACCTTGTTGCCTTTTGCATCTTCAATCTCAAAGGTTACATCATTATTCTTTACGGGCTTCAAAGATGGTTTTTGTAAAGACAGGGTCCTTATATGAATTGTTTGACCTGGCTGGTATATTGGTTTGTCTGTAACCAGATAGGTTAAATTTCCACTTATAATCTTTATGCTTGTAGTATACTCATCCTTGCCCAGTTCAGAGTTTATAATAAACTTTAGTTCGGCGCTGGTAATGTTCTCGGGAATAGTAAAATTGGTCTGACAGGAACCAGCATTGTCTGTAACCCCTTCATAAACTATCTTTTCGTTGTCTTTAGCCAATAAGATAACCTTTACCCTGGCATTAGAGAGCGGTTCATCAGTGCGTTGATTTTTTGCAATGATCCGATAATTGATTGGTGTTCCAGTGATAAATTTATCCTGACCTAAAATTTTGACAATCATCTTATCCTGTAATTGGAACAGGGAATAGATTTTTTCATATTTTTTAAAACGGACACGCACGCGCAAAAGGTCGTAATCACCAACCTCTTTTTTCAATTTAATATTCAATTTCAGTGAGTAATTATCATTATTGATAAAAATATACCGAGAAATACTACCTATTACATTATTATCCGGTTCCATAATCTCAACATCACATCTGCCCAGTTCACCTTTCATATCGGCGAATGGAATATTGAGATATATATCTGTGTTCTGCCGGGAATCTGCCATATTAATTAAGATTCCCGACATCAAAAGACCAAGGCTAATCGGTATGAAAAATTTCATTTTTTCCTCCTTCTTTATCTATTTTTAAATACCAATTTAGCAGAAAGATATTCCCTGAAATGACTTTAATCAAAATATTATCTTCACTTAATATGATTTTGGGCAACCCAGTAAAAATCCCTGCCCATAATTGATGCCGATACTCTTAATAAAATCCAGCTCTTCTTTATCTTCAATGCCCTCGGCAATGATAATGGCATTTGTCTTCTTTGCAAATTCTACAAAGGATTTTGCCAATTCCTGCCGCACAAGGTTTTTGTTAATATCGCGCACCAAACTCCTATCAAATTTCAAGTAATCAGGGGTAATCTCACTTATTCGTTCTAAGGTAGAATAACCAATGCCCACATCGTCCAGGGCAATCTTATAACCCTTTCCCTTAGTGTTGACCAGTATCCTTTGATATAATCCATGGTCAGGGATAGCAAATTTTTCAGTAAGTTCCAGAACTACATATTGATTATTTAATCCAGTCTCTTCTAAGAATGTTTTAAATTGGTCATTGATTAAACTGGGAATCAAAGTGGGGGTTATATTAATAAACAGAAGATTTCCATTATTTAAACACCGGGCATTGCGCACTGCCTGATAGAGACAGGTCTCTTCTGCAGACATCAGTAGTTCACCCTTTGATGCATATAAAAATATCATATCCGGGTTCTCAAAATAGGAACCTGCAGGACCACGGCTCAATGCTTCATATCCATACAATGTATTATCAAGTAGGTTATAAATTGGCTGATAAACAGTGGTAATCTGCTTATTATAGATAATCTGACGCAGCTCCTCATATCTTTTCCGCTCGTCAATCTTCTCTTTAAAATACGCGGCATATTTTACCTCTTCAAGTGCCTGATATATTAATCTTTCAGGCCGCACCAGAGGGTCAATATGCAGAATCTGGTAACCTGCATGAAAATCAACCCGATTCATTACATCGTGTCGTAAATCTTTTTTCTTGAATTGCTCAATTTTTATTTTGAATTTCTCAATAAGGTCTAATAAGTATTCTTTATTTATCTGCGCACCATCATTGTCGCGGTTCATAAAAATAAAAAAACCATCCCCGCTGATTGATGATATTCCAATTAAAGACTGGCGTGGTATCAATTTACCAACCTCACTAAGCACCGTGATGGTGAAATATTTTACAATCTCATCATACTGCTCCCAGCCAAAAACAGGCTCAATTTGTTGCTGGTCACCGATCGCCAGGAAAAGAATTCCCAATATCTTTTCTTTTTCAAGCTCTTTACGAATATCATCAATAATTGCATTAACCGTAGGTAGACCAGAGGCACGGTCAAAAAGACAGGCACGGTATTTATACCATTCTGATTGGATTTTGTTAAAATCATTATTCATAGATGATTTTCTTTTATATATTTAAAGATATTATTGATGCGATTTAGAAGTTGGTCCGCAGTAAATGGTTTACAGATGTAATCTATTGCCCCTTCTTTCAACCCGATAATTTTGTCATAGGCATCCACACGTGCGGTTAACATTGCCACAGGAATATTTTTCAAATTTTCATCTGAGTGCATCATTCTCATCATCTCCCAGCCGTCGATCTCTGGCAACATAATATCCAGCAAAATGAGGTCAATCTTTTCATTCTGCAGGATTGTCATCCCCTGTTTAGCATCTTTAGCAGTAAAAACACTGAAATTGGCATCCTTTAAGACCCTGCCCACAAAATCAAGGATGTCTTCTTCATCGTCAATAATTAAAATATTTTTTCCCATTCTACCCTCCTTCTTGAGGGATAATAAATTCAAAAATTACCAAGCCATTATTACTTTTTGCACCTATCCTTCCAGAATGTGCTTCAATAATTTGCTTTGCTATGGCAAGGCCAAGACCAACTCCTCCATACTTTCTTGATGTGCTGGAATCAATCTGATAAAACGGTTCAAAGATATGTTGAATTTTCTCTTCTGGAATCTCTACACCCTGATTGGTGATACGGAAAAGAAAATAAGTTTTTGAGTCCTCAGCATAATTATGGGTTGCAATATGTATTTCGGTCTTTGGGTCAGCGAATTTTATGGCATTGGCAATCAAATTTTCCAGGACGGTTGATAACTTATCTTTATCCGCAATGATGTCTTTTACCTGCGATTCTTGTTTTACGATAAGACCCTTTTCTTCAATATGGGGCTGAAAATTGTTGAGCATTGCATTGATTGCTTCTTCAAAAGAAAATTTCTGGGGTTCTAATTTTACCCCTTCCAGGATATATTTTGAGATCTGTAGCAATGAGCGGATTTCATTATTTAACCGCTCTAAATTTCTTTTGATCACCTCAATACTATGTAATTGGTCTTTATTAAGTGCACCGAGTTTCTGCTTCTGTAGATAGTCAATATAACCGAGTGATGCGGTCAGGGGAGTTCTCAACTCATGGGAAAGGTTAGCAAGAAAGATTGTTTTCTGTTCATCCCTCCGCACCAATTCCTGAATAAGCTCGTTTAAATCTTTTATGTTATTTTTAATTTCTCCAGCCATTGCATTGAATGTATTTGCCAGTTCTTCAAATTCATCATTGGTCTTAATAATTATCTTTTCTTTAAAATTACCTTCACTAAATTTTTTTGCTGCGGTAAGGAGTGTTTTTATATGGGCAGTGATACGAACAGAAACAAATATTGCGCCCATTAAACTTATTATCAAAATTACGAAAGAAATGAAAATATTTTCGCCAATAATAGTCTTCATCTGTTGCTGCAACCGTGCAAAACTGAAAAAATAGACAATTGAAAATTTGTGAATACCATAATCATCAAAATAGGGTGCAATAATTTTAATATCCTTATCAATATTCTGTATTATTTCTGTTGATTTCAAATTCGCTAAAATAAATGTATCCAGGGGCAGGTCTGTTCTTGCTCCAGGAAAGGAAGTCTTCTCTGTTTTATTCATATCATAGAGAATAGTACCTTCCATATTTACAACCTGGATATTGGTCAGGTCATTATTATTGCGGGCATGTTCAAGAACAGTGGCGCGGAATTTATAAAAGGTATTATCAAAATATAACTCAAATGACCTGCCTACCTCTTTATTGGCCAGCTGCACAAATAGACCAGCATCTCGGGCAATCCTGTTTTTCAATTCGTGCATACGAAAAATTGAATGGTATATACCAATCACCAGAAAAATTATAACAACGGTTAATAATATAAATAAAACCATCTTTGTCCTGATGGACATCTTCATTGCTTACCCTCGGTCAATACATTATTTTTTGTATCTATAAATCTTATTTCTTTGATAATAATCCTTTCGTCAAGCCTGGGTTTATAGATTATCCTTTTGGAAATGCCATATATTTCCTTTTCCCAGACCACAGGAATCTTTGGCAGGTCATTAAGTAATATTTTCTGGATACGATTGATTGCCTGGAAGACCGCATTTTGTTCTTTCATATAAAATAGTTCTTCAATTATACTATCTAACTCTATATTTGAATAATTGACATTATTCATCATTCCCAGTCCTTTATCTGGTTCATAAGTATGGAAACTGCTGCGCAACATACCAATGCCTTCGTAGGAAGTTGGCACACTGGCAATCAAATAACAATCACTCTTTTGATGTTCTACCTTATTCCAGTATTCATCAACCTCAAGGACTTTCACCATTACTTTCAAGCCAATTTTTCCCAGACCCCGGGCAATCGCCTCAGCAATAAAGGCACGTGCACTTGTGCATTCTATTACTATAATTGGTAGATCAGAGAATTTTTTTAAAATTTTTTTTGCCTGTTCTGGTTCATAAGGAATTTGTGGTAATTTACTATCAAAACCAAAGACACCCGGTGGTAAGTATTGATTGGCAGGTACTGCATAACCTTTGTATATTACACGAGCAATATATTCCCGCTCAATTGCCAGATTTATTGCCTTGCGAAAATCTTTTTGATTAAATGGATATTTTGTAAGATTGAACTCTAAGTATCTTGTTGAATTACCAGGAGTTGCGACAACCTGTCCGAACTTCTCTATTTCTGATAAAGCACTCAAGGGAATAAAATTGATAATGTCTGCCTTACCATCTTTTAACATTTTAATACGATCTTTGTAATCAGGAATAAATACAAAACGTGCACTCTTTGTTGGTGGTGGACCAGCCCAATAATGTTCATAAGATTCAAGTTTAATCTCATCTTGAGAATTTTTTATACATTTATAAGGACCCGTGCCAACTGGCATCTCTTTTTGTGGCTCAAATCCGTCAGGAACAATAAATAATCCTGCAATATCATAAAGGAAGAATGGATAGGGAATCTTCAATTTAAAGATGATATTTCTATCCTCAGCATAAATTGTATCTGTATACCAGGTAAATGCCCGGTATTCGGACTGGGGATTGTGCCAGATACGGTATAAAGAATAGAGCACATCCTGTGCAGTAAGTTCTTTTTTATTATGAAAGGTCACGCCAGAACGGAGTTCAAAACGCCAGGTTATACTATCTACATTTTCCCAGTAATTGACTAATAGCGGTTGTAATTCCATATTTGCGTCAAAGCAAACGAGCGCCTCATAAATATTACTCATAATGGTCTGGTTAACCACTTCTCTTTTCAGGTGCGGGTCCAATGTGGCGGGTGGTGCATCATAGACAATAGTAATGGATTTTTCTTCTGGTGGACCACACGACAGAAAGAAAAAAGTGGTCATCACCGAATAAAGAGCGAATTTGAATAATTGATAAAGGGTTAAATGGTTAAATTTTTTCAAATTATTTTTCATTGGTTAACCCTTTTCTATGGGAATCTTGAATTTATGTTTTTTTGCAAATTCAATTGCCTCTTTATAGCCTGCATCATAATGTCTTACTACACCGATGCCCGGGTCATTCGTGAGAACCCTTTCAATCCTTTTGTCCATCATTGCTGTGCCATCACAGACCAGTACCTGACCCGCATGGATTGAATAACCGATTCCTACACCACCACCATGATGGACTGAAACCCAGGAGGCACCGGATGCGGTATTTAATAATGCGTTCAAAATTGGCCAGTCAGCAATTGCATCTGAGCCATCACGCATTCCTTCGGTCTCCCGATAAGGTGATGCTACAGAACCACAGTCAAGGTGGTCCCTGCCAATTACTATGGGTGCTTTTAGTCTTCCCTGTCTGACCAGATGGTTTATCTTTAGACCAAATTTATCCCTTTCTCCATAACCAAGCCACATAATCCTTGCGGGTAATCCCTGAAAAGGAATCTTTTTCTGGGCAAGTTCAATCCAGCGTCTTATTGACGGATTATCACCAAACATTTCAAGAACCTCTTTATCCAACAGATAAATATCCTCTTTTTCACCGGACAGTGCTGCCCAGCGAAAAGGGCCTTTGCCCATACAGAAGAGCGGTCTGATATATTCAGGCACAAATCCTGGTATTTTAAATGGGTCTTCCACACCAGCACGCTTTGCCTGTCCACGGATATTATTACCATAATCAAATGCGATTGCACCTTTTCTCTGCATCTCCAGCATTGCCTGCATCTGTTTTGCAATAGAATCAAGTGCTCGCTTTTTATATTCTTCAGGGTTTCGTGAGCGCAATGAGAGTGCATCATCAAAACTCATTCCACCGGGCACATAGCCATTTAATTCATCATGGGCTGAGGTCTGGTCAGTTAAGATGTCCGGAATAATATTTCTTTTTACAAGTTCGGGTTCAATATCAGCAGTATTACCCACAAGTCCAATTGAACGCGGAATCTTTTTATCAACCGCCTCAAAGACAAGTTTCAATGCTTCATCAAGATTATAGACCATTATATCACAGAATCCCTGGTTTACCCGTCTCTGGATACGTTTTGGGTCAACCTCAATATCCAGTATCACACCTTCATTCATTGTAACTGCAAGGGGCTGGGCACCGCTCATACCACCCATACCGCCAGTGAGCACCCATTTCCCTCTTAATGTTCCATTAAAGTATTTCTGGGCACAGGCAGAAAAGGTCTCATAGGTTCCCTGGATTATTCCCTGGGTTCCGATATAGATCCAGCTTCCAGCAGTCATCTGTCCATACATTATCAAACCGAGCATCTCAAGTTTTCTGAAATAATCCCAGTTTGCCCAGGCTGGCACAAGCAATGAATTGGCAATTAAAACACGCGGTGCATATTCAAATGTTTTAAATATACCCACTGGTTTTCCAGATTGGACCAGTAAGGTTTCATCATTTTCTAATTTTTTTAAAGATTCTATTATTGCATTATAAGATTCCCAGTTTCTTGCTGCCTTACCACTGCCTCCATAGACAACAAGTTCTTCAGGTTTTTCTGCGACATCCGGGTCTAAATTATTTTGTAGCATACGAAATGCACCTTCCTGCTGCCAGGATTTGCATTTAAGAATACTACCACGAGGTGCAGTCACTGGTTTATATACAAAATTTCTGATAGTTTTGGTCTTCTTCATTATTGTACCTCCTAAAATTTTTCTATATATTATTTTACATAGAAAATATTACTTGTCAATGGTTGAAGTGGAGGCAATACTATCTAAATATATTCAGTCAAGTACACGCAGGCAAAAAGATTTCAAATAATTACTTTCAGGAAAATTTAACAGGACCGGATGGTCCTTTGACTGCATCCCCTCTTTAATGATTTGAAATTGCTTGTGCGCATCCTGCGCTGAGGTCTGGAGTATCTCTAAAAACTCCTGTCGTGAAATATGATAGGAACAGGAACCAGTAAAAAGCAAGCCATCAGGATTCAAAATTTTCATTGCACTAAGATTAATCTCTTTATATCCACGCAGGGCATCGCGCTTCTCTTTTTTTGATTTGGTAAAAGAAGGTGGGTCAAGGATTATCGTATCAAATCTCCTTCCTGCCTTTGCAAACTCGCGCAGGGTCTTAAAGACCTCAGCACATTCAAAACTGCATTTGAGATTATTAATCTCTGCATTCTTTTTTGCCAGTGCAATTGCTCCCTCAGAACTATCAATGCCGAGCACACTGCCTTTATTACCGACATAGATTGAAAAACCACCTGTATAGCAAAAACAATCAAGGATTTCCCCTTTTGCTAATTCCTTTGCCATCTTTCTGTTTTCCCGCTGGTCAAAAAAGAAACCGGTCTTTTGACCATTTTTAATATCAACTAAAAATCTCAATCCATCTTGCTCAATCTCTACCAAATCCGGTATTTCACCAAAGATAATACTATTTGCTACATCCAACCCTTCCCGTTTTCTGAGCCCTTCATCAGACTTTTCATATATGCCTTGAGCCTTGAATTCATCAATAAGGATTTCTTTTATCACTTCTTTATATTGCTCCATTCCCAAACAATTGATCTGTATCACAAAATATGCATTATATTTATCAATTATCAGTCCAGGAAGACCATCACATTCACTTGCTACTAAACGGTAACTATTACCCATCCCGCTGCGCTTTGTCCATGCAGACTTTAAATTTTTCAATAAAAAATCGTGGTCAAATTTTTCTTCGGTATAAGAAAATAATCTGATGGCAATAAGTGAGTGCGGATTATAAAAACCAGTGCCAATAATCTTTCTCTGTTCCTCAACCAGGACAATGCTGCCAGGTGTGATATTCTCTTTTTTTATAATCTCATTAGAAAATATCCAGGGATGATTAAAATGGCGTCGTTTAACAATAATCTTCATCAATTTTGCTATTTAAAGATTTCCTCAACATTTGCTGTATCAATCCATGCACCCATACCTCCTGGCAACTGGATGAGAAAATATCCTCCACGCGCTTCGCGGATCTTCGCCTCTGCTCCATCGTGAATAATAAGTATCTCTTTGTATTCTTCTCCTGGTCCACTATATGCCTTTACCTCTTGATTTATTACTACACAGTAACGCATATTTTTTTCTCCATTCCAGACCATAAACGTGATGATAAAAAACAGAAAACAGAACACCGACAAAATCAGAATAAATTTTAAATATTTTGTTCTATAGATAATCTCTAAGGCAATGAGAATTGCACTGAGAAAAAAGAAGATACCTGTTAGAAGGTATGACTCGGTGATTGAAAAATAATGAAATATCTTTGCAAGCAGACTGACAATTGGATTTTCCAGTTCGGTCGTTTTGTCAACCCGATACCTTCGTAAAAAATTTATGTTATAAATTATATCACGGTCTCGTGGGGCAAGTATGCGCGCACGCTGATACTGAACCATTGCCTTGCCCAGCCTGTTCATCTTAAAGTATGCATTGCCAAGGTTGTAGTAGATATCACTGTTTGGACATAATTTCAATGCCTCTTCATAGCAGGAGATTGCCATTTGATAATCCCTGTTTTTGTAATACTCATTGCCCTGATTGTATAATTCAACAGGATTGTTTGTACTTAATAAAATAATGAATAATATACTCATAACCGATGGATTAATTCTTTTGCCTTTTTTAAAATTTCTTCTGGTTTATAAAGCTCTGAAATCACTGGCGCATACCCTGCATTTTCACAACATTCAACAATTTTGAATAATTCATCCAGCAATTCTCTGGCTAACCCTTTATTTATGAGTTCCTGTTTTAGTTGCTCTTTGGTCAGAGTTCCGATTGGTAAATTATAACGGTCTCCAATATAGTTCATAACTGCTGTACCGAGACTTGTATAAAAATTTTTTTTGTCCTGTGCTTTGAGCAATGTTTCTATCTGCTTTATTCGTTTTTGAAAAAGATGGCCTGCTCTTATTCTCCTTGCATATGCTTGGTCAATCAAAAGTCTTGCCTGGTATCTTTGATAAAGTAGTGCCAATCCAACTATCAGAAATGAAAGAATATAAAATATATTTATCCATCCTGGTGCAGACCAGGACTGGGTTCTAAATTTTCGTGCATCGGGTTTAATGTATTGAATATCACTGCCGAGAATTTTTAATCCACCTGACTCAGTTGTGATGGAGGCAGTCGTGGTGCCCATTGCGACAAATTTCAATCTCTGGGTAGTAATGGTCTCATATACTTTTTTTTGTGGGTCAAAATAAGCAACCTTTATTTCGGGTAAAATATGCTCTCCATCCACCTGGGCAATTACCGGATATCTGAATTCTTTTGTCCCTTTTATAAGATTGCCTGACCTCTGGATATTATCTTTTACCTCTGGTTCAAGGATCCTTAGATTTGGGATACTGGAAACTTTTGGTTTTTCTATAAGGCGGATATTACCTGAGCCAGATATCTTTACTATGAGATTTACTGGTGTGCCACCCACTGCTGAATCACGGTCCAAAGAAGCACTGATATTGAACTTCCCCACTCCGCCACAGAAATGCTCAGGCTTATTTTCCTGGGGCAGTGGTAGTACATTGATACTGATTGGTTTTGATTCAATTTTTACGATACGACTCGTACCAAAAAAATCAAAAAAGTCACGAGGCGGTTGAATTACCTCAGCATTTAAAACCAATGGGTCAATTGTAAGTTTTCCGCTGGTAACCGGAAAGATTGCATAGGTTTTAATCAATGCTACATTATATGATTTACCATTGTATACTTTTGTCTGAAAACGGAGCTGTTTTATATCATCGGTCAGTTCTGCCCAGAAACCACTAAAACTCGGTAATTTTTCAAGGTTCAGGTCTCCTAATGAGTATCTTGTATACAGATAAAAACTTATATTTATCTGCTCTCCGCACAATACCTCGGTTCTGTTGGGAACAGCAAGAATGAATATATTATCACCACCTGGCTCCGGTGGCGTTGTTCCTGGTTGAGAAGGTGCAGGAGAAGTTTGTGCCCGGGTTGTGCCCTTTATCACTTCAATCTCAATAGGTTGTGTTTCATAGGTCTTACCCTGATAATTTATCTTACAGGCACCGATTGTGAATTTTCCTATTTTTTTGGGGCTGACCGTGTAAATGAAATTGATTGTGATCTGTTGCGACATCTTGCCATTAATAAAACTGATGTTTGTTGATTGGGAACTGGAACGACCAAGGATATTGAAATTATTCATATCCGGTAGTTCAGGAGTGGGAACATTGCCAATATTTTCACCGCTCACTGTGACATTCAAGGTGAATGTCTCGCCAATGCCCACAGTAGTGCGGTCCACTGTAGCAGAAAAATTGAGTTCTGCAGAGAATAAAGGCAAGGTAAATATGGTTAAAAAAAGAACCAATCTTCTTAACATATTACCAGTCCTTTTCAACCCTTTCAACACCGGGTTTGGGTTGTTCTTTACGGGTCTCTTTTTCTTTGTTCTTCAATGCCTCAAGTAATCGCTCTGCATCTTCTTTACTTACCTGGCCTTTCTGCATCTGCGGCTGTGGCTGAGGTTGTTGTTGGGGTTCTTCTTTTTTCTGCTGTTGTTTTGTGGAGTCTGATTGCGGACGATTCTTCAGTTCTTCTTTTAATTTCAGACAGAATTCAAGATTCTGCTTTGCCTGCATATCTTTTGGATTTAAAAGTAGTGCAGATTTATACGAATTGATTGCTGATTCTAATTGTCCCTGTTTAAACTGGCAATTACCAATATTATAGAATGTCTGTCCCTGAAATTTTTTATCTTTTGTCAAAAGTCCCAGTTCAAATTCTGATATTGCTTCTTGATATTTGTTCATTTTGTATAATGCCCTGCCCATATTATAATGGATCTTTATATTGTCTGGTTCTTCAATCAGGGCAGATTCATATTTTTTGAGTGCCTCTTCATATTTGCCCTGGCGCATCAAACTATTTCCTTTACGCATATTTGAACCCACATCAGCAAAGGTGAGTGAAATAATAAGGGGATTTAGAAAAATAAAAAAGATAAACAAATATTTTTTTATAGCCATTTTCCTCTCCGGTCACTCAGAAAGACACTCAAAAACAGGCAGGCAAACGCAACGATTAAAAAATACTGATAGCGTTCCTCAAGTTGTAAATATTCCTCACCACCAATCTCCTTTTTTTCTATTTTGTTCAGTTCCTCAATCAGGCGATTGATATAAAGACCATCAGTGCGGAAGTATCTACCATTTGTAAGTCGGGCAATAGCGAGTAAAAGGCGCTCGGCTAAGCGGGTTATCACAATATTACCATCCTTATCCTTTTTATATGCTACACTGCCTGTAGAAATATTGGTTTCAGGCACAGGTGCACCCTCAGCACTACCAATGCCGACCGTGAAAATTCTTATGCCATGCTCTGCTGCATAGTCAATCTGTGGCATTGGGTCACCTTCAAGATTATCACCATCAGTAAAAAGAATCAATGCCTTGTGCGTTTCTTCTTTTGGATTGAACAGACCATTAGAAACTGCAAGTGCTTTCCCAATATTCGTTCCTGGCTTTGGCATCATTGTCGGGTCAATAATATCCAGGAAGAGTTTAACCGCATCCACATCTGTTGTCAATGGGCACATCACATAACAATCTCCAGCAAAGGCAGTTAAACCGACCTGATGCGTTCCTAAATTATCAAGCAGATAGGCAATATCCTGCTTTGCCCTTTCCAGTCTGCTGGGTTGGATATCCTGGGCAAACATACTTTTTGATGCATCAAGGGCGATTACTATATCAATCCCTTTTCCTTTATAAATTTGCATCTTTTCACCCCAGCGTGGACGGGCAAGGCTGATAACCAAAAATACCAATCCCAAAATATAGAACAGGAATTTTAATAGATAGAGCCTCTGGCTTAATGATTCAATGAGTCCAGGAATTAGGCTTGGATCAGATAATTTTCGCAGTGCCCTTTTTTTCAAATATCCTAAAATTATAATACCCACAATAGCAATAGGAACAATGAAAAGAAGATACAGGTATGATGGCTCAGCCCATTTAATCATGGTAATTTTCTTAAAAAGGTGAAAGACAATATCAGATTTAGCAAGATAAGAAATAAGCCTGGCACCATAAAGATTTCTGCTCTTTCTGAATAGACCGTGTGTCTGTGCACCTTAAATTCGGTTGGCTCCATTTTGTCAATTTCATCATATATGGTGCGGAGTGCGGTCGCATCGGTTGCAAGGAATGCCTTTGCCTGGGTGAGTGCAGATATCTGTTCCAGCACCTCCATATCTAAATCAATCTCCTGACGAACATATATCCTACCATAGATTGGATGGTCCACAGGGATCGGTACCGGACCCCTGGAACCAACACCAATACAATAGACCTTTATTCCGTAAGTCTGGGCGAGCTTCGCTGCAGTAATCGGTTCAATTTCACCGGCATTGTTGAGTCCATCAGTCAAAAGGATCACTACCTTTTCTTTTGCCTTTGAATCCTTGAGCCTTGATATTGCAGTTGCCAATCCCATACCAATTGCAGTGCCATCAGGCAGAATACCATATTCAGTCCGATCAATTATGTCATTGAGTATTTTATGGTCAGATGTCAGGGGGCACTGAGTTAGTGGCAGGGCAGAAAATATGACCATACCAATTCTATCGCCTCTTCTTTTGGAGATAAATTCCTTTGCTGTTTCCTTTGCCACAAACAAACGGTTTTTAGGATGAAAATCCTCAGCCTGCATTGTGCCTGAAATATCAAGGCATAGCATAATATCAACACCGTGAGACTCTGTTTCCTCATAGACCCTGCCTTTCTGGGGCCGGGCAAGGCCGAGAATGATAAAAAATAATCCGGCAAAGGTTAAAATCTTTATAATTGTATCAAGTATCCTTCCCTGATGTTCATTAGATTTAAAAAATGTAATATCAGGGAATTTTATCGCACTATTACGTTTTCTAAATTCCCAGTAGACAAGACCGGCCAGCGGGATAAATAGTAGTAAAAATAATGGGTGTGCAAATCTCATCTCTGCTCCGGCAAATTTTGTTCTGGAATTGTGCGGCTTATCAAATCTCTTGCCTGGTTGACAATCGTTTCAATTTCATTTTGAGGCGGAATATATTTTGTATATTTTACCCGGTCAATCCGTGAAAAGAAATCAGCAAATTCATCACGCAGAGGAATTTTATCCCTTTTCATACTCTGTATAATTTCGGTCGTGGTCTGCTCAATTGCTGGAAAACCAAATCTGAATTCAAGATACCGTTTTAAAATTTCGCTCAGTGTATAATAGAATTTTTTCAAAAGACCCTTTGCGACCAGATCCTGCCCTAATAGATTATTAATTGCGTGCATTGCCTGTTCCCAGCAGGGTATTGATGGTTTTTTCTCTGCCTTAATTCTTTTGTATTTTTTGTATAATTTCATACCGATAAAACTGAGCATCCCTGAGCCAGCAAGGATTAAAACGAGGAGCAGTGGTAGGGGATTGGGGAATTCAACTGCCTCTTTGATATCATTTATATCTTCCATCTTTTCCGGAAGAACCGAAATGATCTTGATTGGCACTTCATTGGTCTTTATGGTATCAAGGCGGGTACTATCCCGCAAAAAGAATTTGATTGAAGGAAATTTTAAATCACCAGCAGAAAAGGCAGCAACTTTGAGTAAATAAATATCCTTAGATTGTCCTTTCTCCTGAATGATTTTGTGTTTCTGGTCAATGATGACAAATGGTTCAATTGAATCAATAAAAGGTCCGGCAGGTTTTTGTCCGGCAGGTGCCTTTATCTCCACCAAAATTTCAAACGGGTCACCAGCAGTGAATTTTTTATTGAGATATTCACGGGAGAGATTTGCTTTTGCCTCAATCTGAGAGAAAATAATAATAAAAATGATATTGATCATCGGTAGCGCCTTGCCCTCTGTTCAAAAAATTTATGAAGATGCGGAACAAAATCCTCAGTAGTGGAAAGGTTGACACTATCAATGCCCAGGGAATTAAAAAGTTTTTCTATTGCTACCTTTTTCTCATTAATGTGCTGTGTATAATTATTCATAAGGCTGCGATTCCTGGTATCAATCATTATGGTCTCGCCACTTTCCAGGTCTTCTAATTGCACAAGCCCCATCACCGGAATGCTCTTTTCACCCGGGTCACTAATTTTGATTATCACGAGGTCATACTTGCGCGCAGCAACTCCTAATGGAATACGCAGTTTATCAGGAACAAATCCCTCACCAATAAAATCGCTAATAAAAAAGATGATTGCCCGATGTTTGAGGATATGCATTAAAAATTCCAGTGCCTGAATCGGGTCTGTTCCTTTATGCTCAGGCTGGAAATAGAGGATATCGCGAATAAGACGGAGCACATGGAATCTTCCCTTTTTTGGTGGAATATATTTTTCTATTTTATCAGTAAAAAATAGCAGCCCTACTTTGTCATTGTTACGCACAGCAGAGAATGCTAAGGTTGCGGCAACCTCAGCCGCGAGTTCAATCTTGGGTAAATTTCTTGTTCCAAAATGGCAGGAACCAGATGCATCAACACAGATAATTACTGTGAGTTCGCGTTCTTCCACAAATTTTTTAACATAAGGCCTTGCCATACGTGCGGAAACCTTCCAATCAATGGAGCGAATATCATCACCTGGTAGATATTCCCGCACATCTACAAACTCTATTCCTGTGCCTTTAAATGTTGATTTATATTCACCGGCAAATGTCGTATTTACAATCTTTTTTGTCCGGATTTCAATTACCCGAATCTTTTTGATAAATTCTGGTGAAATCATTGAAGTTTATGGCACTTCAACACCATTGAGTATCTTTTGAATCACATCATCGGTTGTTATCTCCTCTGCCTCTGCCTCATAGGTTAGAATAATGCGATGGCGCAGCACATCAGGAGCAAGTTCCTTAATGTCTTCAGGAATTACAAAACCCCGTCTTTTCAGAAAAGCGAGTGCACGGGCAGTTGTAGCAAGATAGATTGAGGCACGCGGGGATGCACCATAACGAATAAGTCCTTTTATTTCGCCAAGATTATATTTTTCTGGCTCTCTTGTCGCAAAGACAAGGTCAACAATATAGTCTTTGATCTTTTTATCAATATATATCTTTTTGCATAGTTCACGGGCATTGAGGATCGATTCTAAATCCACCACCGGCTTTATCTCTGGCTCTCCCTGAACTGCAATCCTTTCCATAATCTCTTTTTCTTCTTCTTTGGTAGGATAAGTAATCTTTACCTTTAGCAGGAATCGGTCAACTTGTGCCTCGGGCAGGGGATATGTCCCTTCCTGCTCAATGGGGTTCTGTGTGGCAAGAACTAAGAATGGTTCTTCTAATTTGAATGTTTGCTCACCTATTGTTACCTGGCGTTCCTGCATTGCTTCCAGAAGTGCACTCTGCACCTTGGGCGGTGTGCGGTTTATCTCATCAGCAAGGATTAGATTGGCAAAGATTGGTCCTTTGCTAACTGTGAACTCTCCAGTGCGTTGATTATACACAAGTGTACCTATAATATCTGCTGGCAACAGGTCAGGTGTAAATTGGATACGCTGGAATTTTGCCTTTATTGCCTTTGATAGGGTGCGCACGGCATAAGTCTTTGCAAGACCAGGCACACCTTCAATCAGGATATGACCATTGGCAAGCAATCCGACCAATAACCGATTGATCAAATAATTCTGACCCACAATCGCTCGGTTTATCTCACTCGTCAATTTCTGCACAATGATACTTTCTTTATTTATTTGTTCATTTATCTCTTTTATCTCATCCTGTGCCATCTCCATCAATTACCTCCTGCTTTATAAATTTTATCAAGAAAAATTAAAAAGTAAAGGAAAATTCTGGGAATTATAATTTTATTTTTTGACAGAATCTAAAATTAAAAAGTTTAGTCATAACATTTACTTGACTATTCAATATAATTTAATATAATATTTAAATATCTTATGATTAATCGCAGAATCCGAAATTTTGAAATAAAAGAGCTTATTGCAACTGGCGGTATGGCAGCAATTTATAAGGCAGTTCAGATCTCCCTTGACCGGATTGTTGCAATAAAGGTATTGCATGGACACCTTGCTCAGGATAAAGATTTTATTGTCCGTTTTGAACGGGAGGCAAAGGCAGCAGCGAACCTCCAGCACGAAAACATTGTTAATATTATTGATTTCGGTCGTGATGAAGAAGTCTATTTTATTGCGATGGAATATGTGGATGGCAAAAGTTTGAAAGATATATTGAACCAGATAAAATTTGTTCCCCAGGAAATTGCCTTAAACATTGCGATGGAAATCAGCAAAGGGCTTGATTATGCCCATCAAAAGGGTATTGTTCACCGCGATGTGAAGCCAGCAAACATTCTAATCGGTTATGATGGAACTGTAAAGATTGCAGATTTTGGACTTGCCCAGGCTCAGGATTTGACATCAATAACTGTGACTGGTTCAATCGTCGGCACACCTGCTTATATGTCGCCTGAGCAGGCAGCTGGCAAAAAAGTAGATATCCGTTCTGATATATTTTCGTTAGGTGTGGTTATCTATGAAATGCTCACCGGCATAAAACCGTTCCGGGGTGATAATTACTCTTCAGTAATCCATGAAATCCTCACCATTACACCACCAAAGCCGGTTGAAGCAAACCCGCTCGTTTCAAAAGAAATAAGTAGCATTATTGAACGAATGTTAGAGAAAGACCCGGATAAAAGATACCAGCAATGTAATGATGTTATTTCAGAGATCAACAATTACCTACGCAGAAATCGGATTGAATTTCAACGAAAAGAGATTGGCGATTTCATTGCTGCACCTGCCCGGAATTTTCAGAGCCTTTTGCAGAAAAGGAAAGAACGCCATTATGAACGGGCAATCTATTTTATGAATCTCGGTTATGAAAAGATTGATGATGCAATAGGTGAATTTGAAAAAGTTCTTATTTTAGACCCAGATGATTCAAAGGCAAAGATTTATCTTGATGAGTTAAAGAAAAAGAAGGAGCGAGCTCCGATTGCAAAGAAAAAAGTCGTTCCTAAAGAAGAGAAGAAATCCGTAGAAAAAAGAGCCTTCAGCCCCATCGCAATAGTGGCTGGTATAATTGCGATTGTAATAATCTTATTTGCCCTTTCAAAATTTTTACCAAGACAAAGATCCCAGGTTACGCCGCAGATACCACTGACTGGATATGCAATATTGAATACAACACCAGATGGGGCAGAGGTTTTTCTTAATAATGACAGCCTGGGTAAAAAAACTCCGGCAATACTGGAGAGTCTAAAAATAGGTGAGTATCAGGTTGAATTTAAAAAATCCGGGTATAGACCATCTTTGCAGAAATTTGAAATTAAGGGTAATGATACAATCAACCTCAATATTAGTTTGACTGCAGAAATCGCAAAGAAAGATACGAATATCATAGTTAAACCACCCGTTCAAAAACCCATACCACCAGTTGAAGGAACAAGTTATCTGAAAGTTAAGGTTGAACCCTGGGCAAAGATCTATATTGATAATGTCTATATTGAAACAACACCCATTGCAAGGCCACTTCAGTTGAGTGCAGGAATACATACAGTGCGCCTTGAAAATCCCAATTTTAAAATCTGGCAAAAAAGAATAAAATTTACCCCGGACCAGACCGTGGATTTGAATGTAAAACTTGAACCACTGGAGGGCTTTTTAAAGATTACAGTCAAACCCTGGGCAGATGTATATATTGATGGGAAATTCTATGAAACAACACCCATTGCCGAACCCATTAAATTATCTGCTGGTCGCCATATATTAAAATTAATAAACCCATCATACCTGCCATACGAAGAGACAATAGAAATATCGACAAACCAGATGTTAAAGAAAAATATTGAACTTAAACCAAAGTGAAAGGAGTATATATGCTAAAAAAATTCACTATAGTTTTATGTGCGGTCTTTGTTGGTTTCAGTTTTAGCCAGCAGGTCAGTGGAGATTCACTTTTAAAGATGCTGGAAAAGGCAAAATTATATTATAACAATGGTGAATACGAAAATGCAATAAAACAACTGGAAGATGCCCTGCAATACTTAAAACAACTCAACCAGACTGAACAGGTTGAAGCATATAAATATCTCGCATTCAGTTATGTTGCATTTGGTGATAAGGAAAGGGCAAAAGAACAGTTTAAAAAGGCACTATTGCTCGACCCGAAATTAGAACTTGACCCTGCCACTGTTTCACCGAAGATTATCAAGGTATTTGAAGAAGCAAAAGCTGAAATGGCAGCGGTCACACCCAAACCACCAACAGTCCAACCACCTGCAAAACCAACAAAACCTGTTGTCCAGCCTGCCCAGGTAAGTACTACGGGTGCCTTAATACGGAGTTGCTGTTTACCGGGCTGGGGCCAGATGTATAAAGGTGAAAGTTCTAAAGGGAAAAAATTGATGATTGCAACGGCAATTCTTTTGCCCACAGCAGTGATATCAAGTTCTATTCAAGAGGTTAAACATCAGAAATACCTTGATATTGAACCCGGCAACGAAATTGAAATGGACCAGGCTTACAAAGAATACAGGCTATGGTATAACATTGCGGCAATCTCCTGGGGTTCCTATTTTGTGTTATATGTTTATAATATCTACGATGTGCTAACAGCAAAGCCCGTTACAAAATCATCAATGAATAGATTTGATAAAGGGTTTTATTGCAGTCTGAATAAAGATTATTTACAAATAGGATACAATTTCAGGATAAAATAATAATGGGTTATAATCCTTTTATTCGTGGGAGGAAAAAATGAAAAAAATATTTGTTGCAATAATCATTATTTTAATGGTCGCTTGCCTCAAACCTAAAAGGGACAATGAATTTGACCCGAAAAATCCGGATAAGGCTTATTTAAACGGCATAATTGAATCACCCGATGGTAAGGTAAAGAATGCCAAAGTCAAATTATTGACCCTTGACCATGAACTCTATGATTCAACATTCTCTGACCTTGAAGGATGGTATGAATTCTCAAACATTGCTCCGGGTATCTATAAAATAATGGCATTTGCTCCATATTATCTTCCTGCAGAATATTATCCAGAGAGTTTGCCGGCTGGAACTTCTGATACTATTGACCTCTATTTTTCAACAATGATCTTCAATTTTGATAATGATACAGTAGGCACAATTGAGCCATTTGATTTTAAGTGGATTTATGGTAATTGGAATGTCCAGAACGATAATAGTGCACCATCCCTGCCAAATGTGTATAATTGTTTTTCTCCGCGCGGGCTTGTCTTATACAATCAAACTGTGCAAAGTTTTGCCATTGGCATTGAATTCAAGTTTAATACCCCCCCGGATTCATTTAGTCAAGTGGGTGTAGTATTGAGATTACAGGATAGCCTTAATTATTATACTGTATCTACATCAAGGGAAAGGCTCTTCTTTTGCAAGGTAGTCAATGGTGTGTTTACTATTATTGACCATGCTCAGGTCTTTGTGGCACATAACCAGTGGTATAGCTTGTGGGTAGATGTCTGTGATACACAATTCAAGGTATATTTTAATGAAGAATTAAAAATTGATAGGACAGATGGCACTTTTGGTGAAGGAAAGACCGGTTTACTGATTGAAAGAGAAGGGACAAATCAGATAAATGCCAGTTTTGACAATGTAGTGATCTGCAGGTAGTGGCAACATTCCTTATTCATAAATCTAACGAAGAGACCCAGATTATTAAACTGGATAAAGAATTTCTTACCCTGGGTAGACTTGATGATAATGACATTGTTCTTGATGACATTTTTGTATCACGGCGACATGCCGAGGTCATTAAAAAAGGTGAGCAATATATTATCAAAGACCACAAAAGCCGTTATGGCACATTTGTAAACGGTGAAAAGATTACAGAAAAAAGACTTGATTATGGTGACGAAATTCAATTGGGAAATATTATAATAACATTTGTTGATGAAAAAAAACTGAGTCAGATCCCTGAACGAAAGGCAGTAGCACGGAGGTTCGGCGATATTCTTGATATTGATAAAGCTATTGATGATGTTAAAATTTTAATTAATAAGGGTGAAAAAAAGGAGAAGATATTAAGGTCAATAAACGCACTCCAGGAAAGCATTAAAGAATATCAAAAAAAACTATTGGAGGCAGAGAAATCACGAGAGATTGCCGCTACTCTATGTGAGGTGGGTAAGGTGATAAACTTTGTCTTTGACCTGAATGTTCTTTTGAATCTCTTAATGGACCTTGCATTGAGAATAATCCAGGCAAAGAGGGGTTTTATTATGCTTTATGATGAGACTTCAAAAAGTCTCAAGGTCAGGGTGGCACGTAATATGGGAGGTGAGATTGATCTTCAAAAGACTACTGGTATCAGCCAGACCATTGCCCTTGAAACATTTAAGACCGGCAGTTTGGTTGCTACAGACGATGCAACAAAGGATGAAAGATTTAAAACCCAGGAGAGTGTCATTACCTATGCCATAGGCTCTGTTGTCTGCGTTCCACTCATTTCAAAAGAAAAATCCATTTTAGGTGTAATCTATCTTGATAATCCTGTTGGTTTTAATAAATTCTCTGAAGATGATATTGGATTTCTTGATTCTTTTGCCAGTCAAGCTGCGATTGCCATTGAAAATACCCAGCTCTATGAAAAGATAAAAAGAGAAGAAAGGATTACTGAAAGATTACAGCGATTCTTTTCACCTGAGGTGGTTAAAAAGATTATTACTGAAGAAAAGGCAATTAGACCGGGTGGTGAACATTGTGTTGCCACAATCCTCTTTTGTGATATTCGTGGCTACACTTCACTCACGGAGCGGATTGATACAGTGGTTGCGGTTGAAATCCTCAATGATTTTTTGAGCAGTATGACCGAAGAGGTATTTCTGTATGAAGGAACACTTGATAAGTATATTGGTGATTGTGTAATGGCAATATTTGGCGCTCCGGTTTTTCACAAAGATAGTCCATTAAGGGCGGTAAAATGTGCCCTGGGAATGAAAAAGCGTGTCCAGGAATTAAAAGAACACTGGCAGAAAAAACTGAATATTCCGGATGTTTCATCATTTGAAATTGGTATTGGTATAAATACTGGAGAAGTGATTGCGGGTAATATTGGCAATGAAAAAAGAATGGAATATACTGTTGTTTCAACCGCAGTAAATATTGCCTCAAGACTGGAAGATATTGCTGAACCAGGACAGATTTTGATAAGTAAAAGCACTTTTGATATGGTTAAAGAAGCCATTAATTTTAACAAACTACCGGCAGTCCGTTTGAAAAATATCAGCAAGCCAGTAGAAATTTACGAAGTTTTATCATTAAAAGAATAAAAAATATCTTGTAAGCAATGTTTAGTTATTGACATATCAAAGTTTTTGATTAAAATCATAATGAGAGGAGGTCTTATGATATATATATTAATATTACTGCAGGTTGCTGGTTCGCCATTCCTGAATATAACCGAACCAACAATTACTGGTGCAGGTGGTCCTGATGCCTATGGTTACAGATGGATTGATAGTGATACAACGGGCGGTCCAAGCTTCAACTGGATTGATATTAAAGGTGTTGGAACTCAGATTACAGGTCTTGCCGATGATAATGTTGTTGGTCCATTCTCCATTGGCTTTGAATTTCCTTATTACTGGTATAGGGTGAACTCTTTTTATGTTGGTTCTAATGGCTACATTGCATTTGGTGACCCGACACTTGAAGCGCATCCATTCCAGACATTACCCAATGCTCAAACACCAAACAATGTGCTTGCTCCGCTTATGAGCGATATTGACTTTACACCTCAGGGCACTTGCTGGTACTGGACAAATGCTACACAGGATACCTGTATTATCCAGTACGACAGTGTCCGCTTCTGGAATGTTGGAACCAGTCTCAATACTTTTCAAATCATACTCTCAAAACCAGATAGCACAATTACCTTCCAGTATCTTGTTCAGACTGGAACGCCTGGTGGTGGAACAAACTTTTTGACTGTCGGTATTGAAAATATATCAGGTACTGTGGGGCTCCAATACCAGCACGATAATGTGCCGAGCAATAACACAATTCATAATGACCTTGCAATACTTTTCTATCCACCTGAATCAACTACTTATGAGGTCCACGATATTGCTGTCTGGAAGGTTATGAATGATGTATCTGGTGGAATTTTTGTCTATAATAGTGATACAATAAATTTATGGGCAGTCATTAAGAATACTGGTAATCAACCAGAAGCAGGATTTAATGTCTATTGTGAGGTTAGGAATCCTTCAAATATGGTTGTCTTTTCTGATACAATCAATGTGCCAAGTATCTCACCTGGTGCCACAGACTCTTTAATTTTTACACCATCATGGACGCCCACTGTAAATGGACCATATTCACTTAAGGTAAAATCATTGCTCAGCGGTGATATGACACCATCAAACGATTCCGCAGTGGTTGAGGTCAGGATAGTAACTTATCCCGCAACACTCCAGTATGATAATGGAAGCTATGAGCAGGTGATGTCCTGGAATGGTCCAAATTCAGGCTGGGGTAACAAATTCTATCCACCGCGCTATCCAATAAAGGTCAATCAATTGAATTTCCATTTTGGCTCTACGACCAGTGGAAACTCACCGGTTCATATACAATTAATTGATGATGATGGACCAAATGGTGACCCCGGAACAGTAATCTTTGATACCTTGATAGTGGTTACTGATACAGGTTGGAAGAACATTGATGTTTCAAATCACTATTTTATGATTGCCAGTGGTGCATTCTATGTTGGTGGCATAGCTGAATATGCAGGTGAACCAGGTTTTTCAATGGATACAGACCCTCTATTTTCAATGAGAGGTTATGAATATACTGGTTCCTGGGCACCTCATCGCGACAATGCAAGCATGGATATTTTAATCAGGACGAATATTGAGCTCTGGCCTGGTGCAGTACAAGAACTCAATCCAGATGTTAGAACCCAAACAAGACCTGCTTATGCATCGCCCAACCCATTCAAGAAAACAACCTATATCAATTTTGCACCATCTGTTAACACAGTAAAAATCTACGATGCCTGCGGAAGGCTTGTGCGAAATCTCGGTCTTGAAAAGGGTATTGCTCTATGGAATGGCTGTGACAATAATGGCAAGAGATTGAACCCAGGAATATATTTCGGACTGGCAGACAATAAGGAATCAGTAAAGCTCATTCTGGTGAAATAATCCATCAGAACAGAGACAGAAGGGGCATTTATGCCCCTTCTGTTATCTTTTTTTTAAATAGTTTACACTTTTTTATAATACAATGGAAAACTAATGCGATTAAAATCATTATTTTTCATATATTTTTCTTTTCTATTCCTGGCATAAAATTTGCATTTAGGTATTGACAGACGAGTAATTTGGATTATAATATATAATAGAAAAAGGAGGTAATATGAAGCCAAAACTCGTTGTTGCAGGGATTATGTTGCTGGCATTAGTGTTTGTTGGATGCGGTAAAAAGACTGATGAGAACGAACTGTATGAGGCACAGAATCTTGTTCAGGGCTTGACCATGCTCGGCATTATGACCGATGTTGATGCATACAGCAATTCATTCTTGAATGCACCACCACTCTGGGAAGGACCGGATACTTTTGATGTTCCTGATGAATGGGCAGACTTATACTATCGCTGGACCATTAAATTCCCGGTTGATAGCCAGGGTGTAACCATTGATTCAGGCCATATCTATCTTATGTTCACACCCGATATCTGGGATACCCTTTATCAGGACAGCACCATTACCCAGATGGATATTGGCTTGCTTGCGGATAATAGAGAGATTTGGTTCCGTGCCGTAGTTGGAATTCCTGATACAACCCATGTCACAGGCGATTTTAAATGGAACTGGAATACCACCTGGTACAGATACACATTTGATAATAGCACAATCACTGAACAGGCAGCAATTGATATTACGACTTCATCAGATATTAGGCTATCTGCTCAGTTCCGTTTTGCTGAAAATGGTTCAGGCACAACCGAAGAGAACTGGGCAAAGTTTGACCAGACCATCTTTGTAAAGTATGAATTCTTTGCTGAACCAGACCCAGAGGGTTATGACGGATACTTCATCCTCTTGAGTGAAGGCTGGAAGGTAAAACACTACTTCAAACTTGCAAAACCAGCAGCATAAATATTTTGCTCTTTACTAAAGGGGAGCAATGCTCCCCTTTTTTATTTTTTTAGATTAAAAAATTTCTGCCCGATAAATCGGGCAACTACAGCCGGGAACGGAACAATCCTTGGGGTTGGCCGAAAATTCTTTGGTCTTGTATTATTGCCCTGACCATAAACCATGCACTATAACCAGAGACCATCCTTGATTTATCAATAGTTTTGAATATAATCTTTTATGAATAAAATAATAATTATATGCTCAATCATTCTTATTGCTTCTTGCTCTGCCATAAAACAACGTCTGGCAATAAAAGAATGCAAGTTTACCTTTCTCTCAGCAAATCCTTATGACTTCACATTCTCAGATTTAAAGGTTGATTTTACATTGAAGGTGCAGAATCCAAATGATATAGATGCGGTCCTTGATAGACTTGATTATACATTCTATGTAAACCAGACCGATGTATTTTCTGGAACCACAGGAAAAGGATTGAAAGTGCAGGCAGGCAAATCTGAAAATTTTACTACAACTATTTCCCTTGAGTATACAAAGATTGGACAGGCTATTGTTGAGGCATTGCGATTAAAGAGTGCATCCTATAGCATCAAGGCAAAGGCATATATCAAAACAGTTATTGGTGAGATAAGTTATCCGGTAAATATATCCCTCAAATAGTGCTACAGAGAATTTAATATCAGAACAATATACGCAGGGTAAGAGGCAGAAGATAGGGTAAGTTTATAATCACTTCTCTGACCAGTGCGCGGGTATCAATATCATTTATGGTTTTATCTGCAAAGAATTTTTTCCCGATCTGAAAAATTTTCCTATAGTTCTGTTCATCTAATTTTAGATAAATATCCCTCACTTTTTTGTGAAACTTAACCTCATCAAGAATCTCTTTTTCAATCTCTTTTTCAAAAAAATCTTTTTTGCGCTTCATTCTTAAAACTGCATTTCTACCTGCGATAATCCCGGATTTAATACCATTGGCAATACCTGCACCGCTTAACGGGTCAGTAAATCTTGCTGCATCACCAACCAGAAAGAAATTTTTGCCAGAAAATCTTTTCAAAACTTTTGCTGGCACACCACCAAAAATCTTTTCTTTGATTATTCCCTCAGGAAATTCATTCTTTATCCATTCATTAAGATAATCTTTTGCCCTTTTTTTTGTTTTCAGCGGAGAGATTCCCAGCCCAACATTTGCTGAATAATCTGATTTGGGAAATATCCAGGCATAACCACCTGGTGCAATTTTTTCATCAAATATGAGATATGTATAATTGGGTAAAATTTTTATATTTTCAATCAGATATTCAGCACATACCTCAATCTCATTTAATCCCAATCTTGTATCAATGCCCATCCAATTGCCTACCTTAGAACCCATACCATCTGCACCGATGAGAAATTTGTATTGGTATTTTTTTATTGTATTATCTTCTTTTACAATAACATTACTGCTTTCTATTCCAATCACCTTTGAATTTGTCTTGAGCACTGCACCTTTTTCTACTGCCATCTTTGCTATCTCTGCATCAAAGATTTTTCTATTCAAAACCCAGCCTACATTCGGATATTCAATCTTGAATTCTTCACCAGTTGGACCACGCACAATTGAGCCAGTAAGATTTACTGAAGTCCACTCAGGTTTGATTTCAATATACTCCTTTATTGTGCTGCGGGATAAACCTTCAGCACATTGCAGGGGGATACCAATCACTGAATGCTCTTCAAGGAGTAGAACTGATACACCCTCTTTTACTGCACTCAGTGCCGCACTGCTACCCGCGGGTCCAGCACCGACAACAATAATATCAAATTTACTCACATCTGATTATTTAAGAATGGGTATTACACAGATAAATTTAAATGGTGTAGTAGAAATATTTGTAAAACCATGTTTGTCATTGGGCAATACCAATAGGGCATCTCCTTTTTTTACGGGAATCTCTGCCTCTCCTGTATTTAATACCGCCTCACCTTCAATAATAAATATTTCGTGTTCCATATCACTGTGTGAATGCAAGGGTATCTGTCCGCCTGGTTCAATCGTAAATACCCGCATTGCATAATGCATTGCACCATCATTTTTTGTTATGAGCCATTGGATTGTGGTATTCTTTGTGCCCTGCATCTGGGGCAATTCAGGGTTTATCTCATTAAGATTCTTTATCTTCATAATAATAATTTTATCCTATTTTTTTATAAAATCAAGATTCTAAATAAGCCCTTACTTGACTTTGATTTAAAAATTATTAAAATATATTTTCTTTTTGAATACTGGAACAGAAAGGGAGGTATATGGAATATTTTTTAAATGATGAGGAAAAGGCATTAAAGGAAAAGGTTCGTAAGATAGCAGAAGAGATAATCCTGCCGGCACGTGATGAACTGGATAAGACAGCGGAATTTCCACGCGAAATCGTTGAACTGATGGCAAAACAAGGATTACTGCGTATCTTCATCCCTAAAGAATATGGTGGCACAGGAGCAAGAATAATGGATATGAGTATTGCCTGCGAAGAGGTAGCCCGTGTCTGTGCAGGCGTAGCCACAGCGTATGCAGTCGGCGCACTCGGTTCAGGACCGATAATCTATTTTGCCTCTGAAGAACAGAAGAAGAAATATTTGCCAAAGATTGCCAGTGGTGAACTATTATGTGCCTTTGGTCTTACTGAAGCCCAGGCAGGAAGTGATGTTGCAAATATCCAGACCACAGCACGCAAAGATGGTGACTATTATATTTTAAATGGGGTAAAGCAATTTATTTCTAATGGTAGTATTGCAGATGTGTATGTTGTCCTTGCCTCAACTGACAAGTCACGCGGGGCAAGGGGCATTTCCGCATTTATTGTAGAAAAAGGTATGCCTGGATTTGAATTTGGCAAGCACGAAAATAAACTTGGCATCAGGACATCAACTACGACCGAACTTGTTTTTTCTGATTGCAAGGTGCCGAAAGAGAATTTAATGGGAAGAGAAGGTATGGGTTTCATTTATACAATGCGCAATTTTGACCGTGCACGTCCGGGTGTTGGCGCAATAGGGCTCGGTGTTGCCCAGGGTGCCTATGAATCAGTGCTCAAATTTTGCGCGGAGAAAGACCTGCTCGGCAATCAATACATTCAGCGTCGGATTGCTGATATGGCAACTGAAATTGAATCTGCGCGGGCATTGATCTATGCTGCCGCACGGTCAATTGATGCCGGGATAAAGAATACTACAAAGCCCGCATCATTTTCTAAATTATTTCCCTCAGATATCGCGATGAAATCAACCCTTACCGCGATTGAGATTATGGGTCCTTATGGAGTTTTAAGGGAATATAATGTAGAAAAGATGTTACGCGATGCCAAGATTACCCAGATATACGAAGGCACAAATCAAATTCAGCGTGGCCAGATTGCATTAGAAATAATCCGTGAAATTGGCTACAAAAGGAGTGAATAATGGAATTTAATAAAGAAATAGTATTATTACAGAATGAGATTAAAAAATTTGCAAAGGATGTAATTGCAGAGAAGGTTGATGAATTTGACAAACAGGGTATCTTCCCGGTTGAAAATATTAAAAGACTTGCAGAAATGGGTATTCTCGGTGGAACAATCCCTGAATCCTTTGGTGGTTGTGCCCTTGATACCATTTCATTGCTTGTCTGTTTTGAAGAGATCAGTAAAGTCTGTCCTTCAACTGCCCTGGTCATTGCAACCCATAATGTTCTATTCTCTTATCCGCTCGCAAAGTTTGGCAATGATGCACAGAAAAAATTGTATCTTCCCAGAGCTGCTACAGGTGAGATCATTGGTGGATTTGCTGAGGTTGGAACCAATGAAGTCAAAACATCAGAGAATACCGATGCCCTTGTAATTAACGGCAAAAATCATATTTTATTGAACGGTGTAGCCAATGGACCATTTATAACTTTTTTAGAGAGCAATGGCTCATTGAATGGTTTGGTTATTGATGGGAATAATGCTAATGTGAAAAGGAATAAAAAGGATAATATCATTGGAATGCATGCCAGTGGCATTACCCAGGTGGAATTTGATAACTGTATAATCTCAAAGCAGAACCTTATACCTGGCGCTGGAAACGAAATTCTAAAAGAGATTACATCATTTGCAAATTTAGCATTTGCGGCAATTAATCTTGGTATTTGCCAGGCAGCAATGGAGAATGCGATAAAATATGCAAAAGAAAGGGTTCAATTTAGCACACCCATCATCAATTTTGGTATGGTGCGCGAGCTCATTGCGGATATGGCAACAAAGATTGAGGCAATGCGGCTTTTGGTATACGATTCAGCCAGTATCAGAGATAGTGGTAAAGACTTTGTTCGTGGTGCAGCGATTGCACGGTATTTCAGCAACCAGGCTGTTGCAGAGATCACAACCAATGCCATTCAGGTCTATGGTGGCTATGGTTATATGAAGGACTATCCGGTTGAGCGATATTTCAGGGATGCGCAGGTCTCCCGGGTGCTGTGCAGTTCAAATATTGAAACAGAAGAATTGATCGCTTCCCAAACTATTTGATTATAATCTTATAATCAAATTAAATTTTCTCTGGGGGCAGAAACCTTAAATATGAAATTTAAAGGCAATTACTGGATAGGAATTCAGGATATTGGTGGTTTTACTACACTGAGTGAGCAACTGGCAAAAAAAGGAAAAAAAGGCACTGAAGAGCTGAGCGCAATAATTACAAATTTTTTTAAAGAAGCAGAAAATAGAATTCTAAAATGTCAGGGAAGGATTTTTAAACTCGCTGGTGATGCTTTTTATGCAATATTTCCAGGAAATATTGAAAAAGAAAGATTAAAGATACTGGGTAAAGAACTTCTAAATCTAAGAATCTTAAAGAAAAATAACCTTAAGACCCGATTTGTTGCAGTATCAGGACTGATTGAAGGTGATTGGCTACAGGTATCGGATAATTATCAGGACTTGCTTATTAATGGTCAGGTGCTCTATGACCTGAATTTATTAGAAGAAAAGACCCCTGCAGGAAAGATAGATATTCTTTCTGGCTCACTGCAGAAAGGCACTGCTCTTCCAGACTTTCCGAGTATCTCACAGAAACTGGATTATCCTCCTGCGCATAGACCCCTTTATATTGTGTTTTTTAAAGTCCCGCAAAATATTGCTCTGGTCTATTTGCTAAGCTCTTTCTTCTGTGAACAGAAAGACAAAATAAAGTTACTAAAATGGATTCCCACCATTGATGGTTTCCAGGCACTGCTCATTGCTGGTTTTCCTGAATCTACTGGAAAAGAGGCAGAGATTTGCATTGATATCTTTAATAGGTTAAGGGCTGAATTTAAGGACCATAAATTTAAAATGGGAATAAGTTCAGGTATTGTGTTTGTGGGAGAAATTAAAACAAAAAAATTTACAGAATTTGCAGTACTTGGGGATTCGGTCAATATTGCTGCCCGATTATGCGCACTTGCACCTGAAAATAGTATATATCTCTCAGCAGAGATTCAGCAAGCATTGAAACATAGATTTAATTTTACATATGTAGGTGCTACAAAATTAAAAGGTAAAGAAGAAAAGGTTGAGATTTATATTCCACAGGAGAGGGTTGCTGGTGTATTCAATCCTGCACGGTTCAGTTTTAAATTTGTGGGCAGGGCAAAAGAATTCAAGACCGGTTTAAGTCTTATAAGAAACAATAAAAGTATATGCGTTATTGGTGATGGGGGAACTGGAAAATCACGGTTGCTCTATGAGTTGAGGAAAAAGATAAAACAGAAAAATGTTATTGAAGTAGCACTTTTACCTGTTTCTTCACCGCTCTTTTTATTAAAAGAGATTTTTAAACACTTTCCTGAAGGCGAATTTCCTGAACTTAAGAATTACCTTAATGGTTCACTACAATTGCCTCAAATTAAAGTGCTGGAATTATTAAAAAAGTTATTCAAAACAAAGTCCAACTTGATAATCTTTGTTGAAGACCTGCAATGGATAGATGATGTATCATTTATGTTATTAAAAGATTTGATGCCACTACCATTTATAATTATTGCCTCATCAAGGCAGGAAGGTGAAAAATTTGCGGATACTCTTAAAATAGAAAAAATATGTTGTGCAAATTTATCTTCGGAGCATTTAAAGAACCTCGTTGAAGAAACACTGGGTGCACAACCAGACAAAAAACTCTTCAATTTTCTGCAGGAACGCACTCAGGGAAACCCTTTCTATTTTGAACAAATAATAAAAGATTTGCAGGAAAAAAAATTTATTATTAATAAAGGAAAAAAGTTTTCTATCTGTGATGATGCACGCACATTACCTTTTAGTATACACTCCATTCTATTATCAAAGTTCAATAGTCTATCCTCCAGTGCAAAAAAACTCCTTGAAATCGGTTCCTGTATTGGTATGGAATTCTCTGACCAGACCATTAAAAAATTCTTCAGTAATAAAAATATAGACTTTAAATCAACCATTGATAAAGGCATAATTCTAAAGAATGACCGCATATTCCAGTTCAGGCATGCTTTATTTCGTGAAGCAATACTGGATTCGCTCCTTGATAAGCATAGAAAAAAATATGAAAAACAGATTGGCGAAATTTTTGTGCAAGAAGGTAGGAGTCCTTATGAAATCGCCAGGCATTTTACTGAAGCAGGAAATTCTTATAGGGCACTACCATATTGGTCTGACACATTTGATGAACTTTATAGTCAGGGATTTCAGAGTGAAATTGCAAAATTAATACAAAATTTGGGTAGTTATGATGATACACAGACAAAAAACCTCAGTTCCTTTATTAATGCCCTGTATTTGATAAGAGTATCAGACTATTACGACGCAGAACAGATTCTATTAAAGCTTAATAAGATAAAACCGATTAAAAAACAAGTATTATTTTCGCTTGCCAGTCTGTATGACTGGAGTAGTCAGTATCCAAAGATGGAAAGAGTTCTCAGGGTACTGGACAAATATCCATTAAATATTAAAGAAAAATTATTAAAAACTGAACTATGGGGCATCTATTATGATATGACCGGGAAAAATCGTGAGGCGCTCAAACAGTACCATAAATCTTTAATTCTTGCCCGGCAAAAAAAACATCTTGGGGCTTTAATAGCAAGTTATTACAATATTGGCTGGATTTATTTCAAAAAAATGGAGTATTTAAGGGCTGAAAAATATTTTCACCAGTCACTCAAATTCGTTAAAGAAGGTGATTTGTTTGATGAAGGGACAGCACTCTTAAGGCTTGGGCAGATTGAAATGTTAAAAGGAAATTTTGGAATCTCCCAGAATTACCTCAAAAAGAGCCTTAAAAATTTTCAAACAATCAGTTTTCCCTACTGGGAATCCATTGTTTTATTGGCGCTGACTGAACTTCATATACTACTAAACCAGAAGGCTAAAGCACAATATTTTGCCAGACTGCATGATGATGTGGCAAATGCAACAAAATTGTATGCTGACAGTTATCTTAAATTTCTGTTATACTACGGTAAATTAGATGAGGTTGAGAAAATTATAAAAGGGAGGGAGAGTTTATTTTGTGATGAATATTTTATCTACTTACTCGCACGGGGTAAAAAAGAAGAGGCATATAAATTTTTAAAAGAAAAGAATTTGATGTCGATAATACCCAATAAAAAACTCTTAAAAAAGAAATCATTTCCCCTTAATTTTCTGACCCTTTATAAAAAATACGCCAATGGTTAAAGTATATACCGAAGAAATAACATCGGATTTCAAGGGTACAATAATTGATCTTGAAACTTATGGTTATTTTTTTAATCAGTATCGTGATTCACGCCGTTGTAAAAATATTATTCCCTTTATTTTTGGCACAATAAATAAACGCCGAATAAAAATATTATGTGCGGTAGATAACGATTCAGTCCCTGAATTAAAAAAAGAAATTTTAATCTTGTTGCCTAAACTAAAGAGACCATTCTATGCATTCAACACTAATTTTGAAAGAAGCGTATTATTCTATTTTCTTAACCAAAAAATTGAATTTGAAGGAGAATTGAATAGTGCTATGTATGAACGAAAAAAAGATGTTGTAATTGATCTGCAAATTTCAAATTATGACGATCCATTTTATGATAATAGTATGGCTTGTATGAATGCCTGGCTAAAAGGTAATTTTGATGACGCCATCAAGCACAACCGCAGTTGCCTGCTGAAGGAAAGAGATATCTTATTGAAAAGGGGATTCCGCAAGCCGGATAAACTTGTTTATGTTCCCTTAGAACAAAATAATTACTAAATCTTCGTTTTGTCATTTTTACAATTGTCAAAATGATAAAATGATAAGAGTTATGTATTTTTTAATTTTTAAATGGCAGGGTTTACGAATTCGGTAATTATTAAGGGTAAAATAAAAACAGTAAATTTAACTTATTAACAGATGAACATTGCCGATGTGCGTATTCTTCATGCCATATTCTTCAGCAATTTTTAGTGCTATCTCTGCTTGTTTCCTTGAAGTCTGGGGCAGGTCATCAAAATAGAAATGGGGATAAAAACCTAAGAACGACCAGGGGATATCTTTATTTATTCTGCTCAGAAACTTTGCCATCTCAGTGAGTTCATACTCATCAATATAACCAGGGATTAAGAGCGTGCTTACAATCAAAAGTGGTGGTTTTTCTCTTTGTAACATATATTTTGCTACAAGTTCAATATTTATCTTCGTATTTTTATTTGAGGCGCCACATAAGGCAATATTCAATGGTTCGGAAAATGTTTTAAAGTCAATCTTTATACAACCATTAGACTTTAAAGCGAGTTCAACCCAGTCCTCCATTATTCCGGGTGAGACTGAACCGTTTGTCTCCCAGCAGATTCTAAATCGTTTATGTTGTTTTCTCTCAAGGGCCTCTCGTGCCGTAGCAATAGAATGTAATGCAAATGGTGTTGGGTCGCCACCAAAATAGCAAATACACTTTGTCAACGGGTCTGCGGCTGATGCGAGTTCCTGGACTGTAGCACGATTCTTTCTTGTGCGATACTGCCAGTTCTGACAGAACAGACAATTGAATGTGCATCCTTCATAGAAGACCGCAAGATTTTTATAACCATAATCTTTACTACCTTCACACACCCAATCTGCTACACAGTTTGTAGGCAATGGGTCATGATACCATTCCACATAAGCAAGGTCTTCATCAGGACCAGATACTATTTCCCCGGTATTTGTTCTGACCCCACAATAGCCACTATTATCCGTACCAATAACACAATTATTTACACAAAGACCACAGGCAAGCCCTTTTTTATCCCGGGGAATGTCCTGAACCATTTTGTATTCAATACGTGTCTGCTTATGGATATTTAGTATTTCAGACTGCAACACGGAAAATTTTTTGCGGATACATTCAGGACAAAACGGCAGGGTTTTTGATAGGATATATTCTTTTTTACATTCTTTACACTTCACAAATCAACTATATTTCTCATAGACAAAAATTTCTTTAAAATCCTTTCTTCCCCGGTCTTTTGGTTCTTCTGCTGGATAACCGATTGGTGTCAATGCGACAACCCGCACATCTTCAGGAATGTTTAAAAGTTCCTTTACTTTTTTTTCTTCAAAGGCACCAATCCAGCAAGTTCCCAGACCTTCATTTGCCGCAGCAAGAATGATGTGGTCCATTGCAATTGCCAGGTCAACAGCAAATGAACTCATATAACCACCCATCCTACCCCAGGCAATCTTTTCCAGTGCACATCCACATACAATAACATCTGCATCAGCAACCCAGTGTTGCCCACGGCAGGCTTCAGCAATGCGCTTTTTGTTTTCTGGATTCTTAATCACAACAAACTTCCAGGGCTGAATATTTTTTGCTGAAGGTGCAATACGACCCGCTTCAAGGATTCTTTTTAAAACATCATCAGGAATTGGGTCAGGTTTATATTTTCTGACACTCCTTCTCTTTTTTATGACCTCATAAAAATCCATTGTGACTCCTTTTTATGAACAACGCGCCCGAGGTGATTTGAACACCTAACCTGCGGAGCCGGAGTCCGCCGTTCTATCCAATTGAACTACGGGCGCAAAGGGGGAAAAAGATCGTTAATCGTTGAACGGTTGCGAAGCTCGTTATAACCAGCGTCCCAACCTATAAACGAATAACCATCTGTTTCTAATCCCCCTTGTTACCTGTTCTCACGCATCATCCCTTAACCCTTAATCTTTACTCTACCAGAAAAAATTTCTCATCAGAATATTCACACCTTTATCCAGTATCAAGTATCCAGTATCCAGCATCAAGTATCCAGCATCCCAACCCACAAACCAACAACCATCTGTTAAAGTATATCTATTTTTACCCAATAGTCAATTATTCAAAAATTTTCAAAAATTGCTTGACTTTTTTTAGATTGTTGATATAATAATTATGGTTGAGAAAGAGGTGAATCCATATGAAAAATAGACGAACAGTTCGTCTATCATCCAAATTTTGGCGTAAAAAGCGAATTAATTCGTCTATAAACGAATTGGGTGATGGCGCAATGGAGGATAAAGGTTATGTTATATATATATGACAAGAAAAATAAGAAATTTTTAGCCAGCGAGGAAACAGATTTTAGAACTCATGAAGTTATGGAGAGGAGGGATATCGAAAAGTGGGTGATAAATTTTCCTGAGATCCTAGGGGAGGAGTTACTCATAATAACAACAGAATACGATAAATTTGATAAAACAAAAGAGAGACTTGACCTACTGGCGATTGATAAGAATGGGAAATTGGTAATCGTAGAATTGAAACGAGAAGAAAGTGGAAAGAGCATCGAACTTCAAGCAATAAAATACGCTGCATATTGCTCAACATTGACTACAGACATCGTGGTGTCCCTCAGAAAAGATTTTATTGCTAAGAACGGTAAAGAACAATCGGACGAGGAAATCAGAAAAGAGTTGTTTAACTTTATTGATAACGATGATTTCGAGGAATTTGATGATAAGCCAAGGATTATGCTCGTGGCAAAAGAATTTAGGCCGGAGGTTACCACGGCAGTTTTATGGTTAAGAAAGTTTGGTGTTAACATATCTTGTATCAAATTGATGCCCTACAAAATTGATGATGAGAGAATCGGACTTGTATCCTCCACTATAATTCCTTTACCTGAAGCTGAAGAGTACATCATAAAATCTGAGATGAAAGAAAGCATCGAGAAGAATTTAACACGCACGCAAGAAGAATATTTGAATTTCTATCGTGAATTAGTTAACGGCATTAAAGAAAAGATTCCTATCTCTTTACATGAACCAAAACCCATCTCATACTATCAAATTCCTACGGCGATAAACGGAGTTCATTTTGAGTGGTTATTTCATGGGCGTCCCAGAAATGGTTTTGGAGTGGAATTACATTTTGAGAAAGGAAATAAATATGCTAATAGAAAATTAATAAAAAAAATGAAAAAATCAAAGAATGAGATTGAAAAAGAAACTGGTGAAAAAGTTATCATACAAGAAGACTGGGGCAAAACTTGGGCAAGACTATATATTAAAAAAAACGAAGGGCAAATGACTGATGAACTGAAAAAATGGGCTATAGAGAAGATGGAAATACTTTACAAATTACTCCAGCCAAAATTGGAGAAATTGAAATGACAAATATGCGCCTTCGCCTAACACAGCGTAAAAGGTTCGTGCCTAACCGCACTCACCCAAATTCCGTCTTCGGCGGAACTTCTTTTATCCGCAGAACGAGTTAGCGGTAAGTTTAATAAAACCGCGAAAATGACAGAATTAGAAATTAAAAATTTTTTCTCATTAACTGAAACCAAGTTAAAATTAATTGACCAAGTCAGAAATTACTATGGGAAAGAAATAGCCCCTAACTTTAATTCTTTTGATTTTTGGTGGATCGATGAAAACAAAGTGTCCGAAATCTTGGCATTTTTTCTAAACCCGAATGAAAGGCACGAACATGGGGATATATACTTAAAGCATTTTTTGAAAAAATTTGATTTAAACTTCTCCTTTGATGAGAATGACAAGATTGATGTTCAATGTGAGCTAACAACTGATAATGGTAGAAGGATTGATATAGTTATTATCAAAAATAATTTTGAGCAAGCTATTGCAATTGAGAATAAAATATACATTGAGACACCAGACCAGGATAATCAGCTTAAAGATTATTTAGATTTTTTAGCCAAAAAAACAAAAGATAATTTCTGTTTGATTTATTTAAGCCCCCAGGACAAAATAATTTCAAATGACAGCATTAGCCCTGAAGAGAGAGAAAATTACGTCAATGACAAAAAACTGAAATTTCTAACTTATGAAGATAATATGATTAATTGCCTCAATGAATTTGGTAATTTAACACAAAACTTCAGAGTAAAATCGTTTTTAAAAGATTTTGAAAAAACACTTAGGAGGATGTATATGGGAGAAAACAACATAAACACCCAACAGGTTGTAACTGATTTGATTAATGAAAGTTCCAAAAATTTGGAAATCGCAATTTTAGTTGTCGATTCGTTAAAAGAAGTAAAAAGACAATTAAAACAAAAGTTTGAGCAACAAATTCAAGAAATTGGACATGAACTTGAACTGGAAGTTGAAGGGCTAAAGCTAAAACCAAGCAAATGGACTAAACACAAAATTTGTTTTAACTATGAAATGGGTGGACTTATTTACGGAATAGCTAGATTTGAGAAGGATGATAACAAAACAAGAATAAATGAAATAGAAAGTCTACTTGAAAATGAAATTAAAGAAAAATTTAATGTTTCGGCTTGGTGGGCTATGTGGCAGTTTTTTTATGAGAATATAGACAACAATAAACAATTTTGGCTTGACATAAAAAGTGGTAAAGCTAAAGAAAGAGCAAAACAGTTTATGAAGCTAATTAATGACAATTTTAATGATGGCAAATACTAAGGAATCTACCGTTAACAGCACCTACACACAAGCAGGGGTTTAGTGGTTTGTAGGACAGGAAAGTACTAAATTTAAAATTCAGTGCTAAAAATCTATGCCTGTGTGTAGCTGCAAAACATTACAAAGGGTTGCGCGATAAAATAATTTTGGAAAACTGAACTACCGCCATTGATTTTTTGAAAAATTTAGTTATAATTCGGTATGGATAGATTCAAACTTGGTTGTTTGGATATCCAGACCAGGGATGAGGTTCCCCAACCACCATCCAGAAGAGATTTTATGCTCTGGATTGGTCCGGTAATGATGACTGTCGCACTGGGGCTCGGCACAAGTGAGGTAATTTTGTATCCCCATCTCACATCCCGTTTTGGTGTGGGCTGGCTCGGATTGATGGTCCTGACACTATTTTTCCAGACTGCCTGGGCACAAGAACTTGCCCGCTGGACCGTGGTCTCTGGTGAACACGCAGCCCAGGGCAATGCAAGGATACTATCTTTTGCAGGTGCATTAATTTCAATCAGTCTTTTTATGTTTCTGGCATTTATGCTACCTGCCTGGGCAACATCTGCTGCATCAGCATTGAGAGAGTTATTGAACTGGCCATTAGATATAAAAACTGGAACTGTATTCTGGGCATACATCACATTCTTTATTGTGTTTGGCATTGCTTTTTTTTCAAAGATAGCACGAAAATACATTGAACATATTGCAACCTGGTCAACAATCATCGCCTGGATAATTTTAATTATTGCTGCAGTCCTTGCAATAAAATGGGACTCTCTGGCGAGAATGTTCTCAAGCCTCATTATCTGGAATATTCCCAAAGAGATGGACTGGTGGGTATTGGGTTCAACACTCGCCTGGGTCGGTGCTGGACCAACATTAATCTGGTATACATACTGGATGCGGGATGCAGGCTGGGGCATGGCACGGCATATTGAGGCAATCCCTGGCTGGTTTGGAAAATCCGCAAATCCAGTCAGTATTGGTTTTATTCCGGAAAAGAATGGTTCAAATATTGATAGGTTAAAGACCTGGATAAGACGTTCACACTTTGTGCTGTGGATTGGATACTTTATTGGCAGCCTCTTTACAATCTTTATCTTTGTTGGACTCTCTGATTCAATTTTGCGGCCAGCGGGTCTTGTTCCAAAAGGTTTTGATGTGGTAAAACATCAGGCACAATTCTTTGCAGTTCCACTGGGCAAGTTTGGACTTTCATTATTTTTGCTTATGGCATGGCTTCTATTCTTCAATACCCAGATGACGACTGCTGAGGCACTGGTAAGGCAGAATAGTGATATTACCTGGAATATTTCAACACGATTGAGAAGATATTTTAAGAATGATATTAAAGGTGTCTATTTTTTATGGTGGATTATATACCTTGCTATTTCATTTGTTTTGATTGGTATCCAGTACTTTGTAAAAGGTGCAAATCCCTTTGCCTATGTTACTACTGCAGCAATGCTTTCTTTTATTTCCCTGCTCTTTTCAATGGTTGCGACATTTATCAGCACATTTGTGTTTTATAGACATAAGATAATTGATAAAGTAAGGCCCCATCTTATCTGGACGATTATTCTTGGAATAGGGACTGCACTCCATACTTATATCATTCTCAGGGCGCTCGGTTATCTCTTTGGTTTCTGGAAATAAAAATTTTAATATAGGAGGTATCTATGCTGATTTTTTTGATTATAATTTTCCAGTGGAGTTCTGATTTTACTGAGGCAAAGTATTATTATCCGCGATATGATTTCTTTCCGGCGCGTGCAGAATCACTCCACTCATTTGATGTGTTAAAATATGAACTTGATGTCAGTGTACCAATGACATCGCGCTCAGTTTCCGGCAAAAACTTAATCAAATGTAAAAGCAACACCAATGGCTTGAATGTGGCAACATTACACAGTTATACATTAATCATTGATTCAATAAGAGTAGATGGGAATAATGCTACTTATTCTACTGCGAATGAAACACTCCATATCAATCTTCCGCAGGTATATAATAATGGTGATTCATTCAATATCCTTGTTCATTACCATGGTTCGTGGAGTGTAACCAGTAGTCAAACAGGTTTCTGCTATTGGCCCAAAAACTATAACAGCAATACACTCCATTCTCTCGCTTATACCCTTGGTGAGCCCTGGGATGCAAGGAGATGGATGCCCTGCTATGATGAACCATTTGATAAAGCAGACCAGGGTTGCATAATAAAAGTGACTGCTCCGGATACATTTGTCGTTTGTGCAAATGGCAATCTCATAAGTGTGGTTAATAATCCCAATGATACAAAGACCTGGACATACCAGGAAACAAATCCAATTGCTACATATCTTATGCACTTCGGTGTTTCACGTTTTGCCCGATGGTCACAGTGGTATTATGACCCGGATGGTGATTCAATAGAGATAAAGCATTTTATCTGGCCGCAGGATTCTGTCCAGTCCACAATTGCATTCCAGCACTTAACTGATGCAATGTATCTCTTTGATTCATTGTATGGTGATTATCCTTTTG
>JBBILZ010000019.1:0-42597 GCA_037444665.1 Caldifarciminota bacterium | reverse complement strand
GATACCAGATTCAAGTAAACAGGGTTGTAAACCATTTGTTGGACATATCTTTATACATTTTCCACAATGGATACAGGTATTTAAAAAATCCAGTTCCGGGATTGCCCCTGGTGGACGAATTAATCTACCATTGTTTTTTTGATGGATATTAATGCGCACCAGTGGTACAGCAATGAGCGCCATTCCCGTAGCAGTAATAAAATGCCTGCGCCGAATATTAAAATTATTCAATTTTAATCCCATTTTGTATTTTATAACCCTGTCCGGACACTCATATTGACAACGAAAACAAGTAATACATTCGCCTGCATCTATATTATTTGTTTTTAGACTTATCGCATCGGTCGGACAAATTTTCCTGCACAGTGAACATCTGGAACAATCCTTAGTAAATAGAAATTTAAAGATGGCGATTTTAGAAAGTATTGACAGCAATCCACCCAGGGGGCAAAGATATTGGCACCAGAATCTTGATACAAAAATGCCAGAGCCCAGGATGCCGATAACATATAACAAAACAAATATGGTTTCATTAGCAAAAAAGAGTTTTATATTAGAAAAAGAGCCTGCAAAATATGTTACTACAGGTAGCATCACGAATGTCAAAAAGCGTTCAAAGATGACGAGCGGGTCAAAAAAGTGAACAAAGGATGTACCAAATAGCGCTGAAACAATTATAAATAAAAGGACAATATATTTTGTGGATTTTGTTATTATAAACCATCTGTTCTGAAGATTATCTTTATGGAATTGAGTTCTGATTTTAATTATAAAACCATCAAATAGATCAATCACTGTTCCAAGTGGGCAGATAAATCCACAAAAAATCCGTCCCAGGAGCAAAGTCAAGATTATTAGTATTACAGAAAGTAGCATACCAGAAACAAAAGCACGAGAAGCAATACTTAAAGTTATGAATAACAGTGGATTAAACCTATAAAAAGTATTCTGAATATCAATTTTGACACCATAAGATGTCCTTAAAAAAAGAAAAATGAAAAATAGCAAAAATATTATCTGGATAATAGTCCTTATTAAACGGTGTAATTTAAAGGGCATTTATTCTATATCGGCTAAACCTCAACCTTTTTAATCTGCATCTTTTCTGTATCTATCTCGCCCAAGCCAAGTTCATAACCAGCAACGATGTGTTTGACATTTCTTCCAGTAAATGATTTGTTGTACCATTGTGTGATACCTGTAGTATAAGAATCTACTGCCACAATATCAGTTCCGGCAATTACCGTATTGAGTATCACAGTCTTTCCTGGTCCTCCAGGACCACCACTGGTCAATGCCCTTGTTGCATCAACAATTGTAAGATGAGGTTTAACTACTGTAGCAAGTTCAGCAATTGACTGATGTAAATTACCACGATGAAATATATTTCTATCCCAGATAAGGCCCATCAGGTTTTTCATTCCCAAACTCACACCTGTGGCAGAATGGGATTTAGCAGTCGGCACATTAATTACTACATCAACATTATTCAACTCTTTAGCAATCTTCACGGTCTTCAATGCCTTTCCACCAGGAACTTCAACTTCATAAAATTGTCGTTCTTTACTGAGCATCAAGATATTAACCTTTGTCTTATCAACCAGCGCTTCTTTTATACCAGTCTTTTCAATACAGATTTCTGTGTTCGCAAGGGGATAGTCAACAATAATAACCTTGACCGCACCTGCATTCAAACATAATTGCACAATCTGTTTTACAATTTCAGCACTCGTGGTTGCACCACATTCAGCATTCGCAGCAAAAGAGATATTTGGTTTGATAAGAACTCTATTCCCGCTTTTTACAAATCGCTCAATACCACCAATCTGCTCAATCGCACCTGTTACGAGTTTTGCTTTATTACCTTGGGCAACACCGATAAACGGACCCTTATCCGATTTCACCTCAGAACCAGTAAAATACCGGGGTAAAAATATTGACGCAACAATACCAGCACCAGCTTTTAAAAAATCTCTCCGGCTGATCTTACCCATAGAGCATTATTGTTTGATAAATCAAACCGCTACTATATCTTCTTTGTTTCAAAATGGTAGTTGTTGTAGTTTTTATAGAAAATCGCTCGCATAGATTCTTAAAAATGCATCCACAACCTTGGGGTCAAAACTCTTTTCTCTTTGTTCTTTGATATATTCAATAATCTTCTCTCTTTGCCAGGCACTACGATAAGGACGGTCACTGCTCAATGCGTCATAGGTATCAGCAATCGCAAAGATACGCGCAGATAAAGGAATCTCTTCTCCTTTTAAGCCCCTGGGATAGCCAGAACCATCCCATCGTTCATGATGGCAATATGGAATATCTATGGCTGGTTTCAAATAATCTATGCGAATAAGCATCTCATAGGCATAGACCGGATGTTTACGCATTATTGCCCATTCTTCTTCGCTCAACTTGTCTGGCTTGAATAATATTGCATCAGGCACGCCTAACTTGCCAATATCATGGAGTAGAGCACCACGCTTAACCTGTATCAAATCCTGTTCTTTTATACCCAGTTCCTGTGCCAATCTTAAAGTTATTTCAGTCACACGCTGACTATGGCCCTCAGTCTCTTTATCCCTCAAATCCATTGCATATGACCAGCCTTCAATCGTGGATTCATAGGCAAGTAAGAGTTCGGTCTTGGTCTTCTGGAGATTCTCAAATAATTTGACATTATCAACTGCTATTGCAATCTGCTGGACAATGGTCTCAAGATAATTGAACCATTCTGAATCCGGTTTGATAGGTTCTTTATTAAATATCTCAAGGACTCCAATCAATTGACCTTTTGCTGTGAATGGTTGACCCACATATGAAACAAAACCTTCTTCAAGCATAATCCTTGGTGGCGTGACATCCTTTGATTCCCTGATGTCCGAGATATACAATCTCTTCCTTTCAAGACCTGCCTTACCTGCAAAACCTTCGCCAAGTTTCAATCTTGTCTTTTTATAGATGTCAGTCTTAAATCCATAATCTGCCTCATAAAGGAGTGTGAGCCCGGTTGGGTCAAAGAGCAATACACCCGCTGCCGGAATATTAAGCTGGGTAGTGATCTCTTTCAAGAAGATACTGAACATAACATTCCTATCCATACTACCCAATATCGCACGGTCAATAGTCTGCATTGTCTGAAGACGTTCAATCTGCTTTCTTGCATCTTGATAGAGTCTTACACGATGTATAGCAATCCCTAACATCTCTGAGAGAGAATTAACGAGTTTAACCTCTTCATTGGTAAATTCACGGTTAGATGGAGCAAAGGCAAAAAAGACACCCAGGGCAATATCTTCAGATTGGATGGGAACGCCAATACATCCCCAATTCTCTTTTATAAATGAACGGGCTGCCGGTGCCACATTGGGGTCCTTGCTTAAATCACGGCTCACATAGACGCCGCCACTGGTAAAGACCTTACCTGCAATCCCTTCTGTTGGTTTAAGTGTATAACCAAGTAATTCTTTTGCCCAGCCACGGGCGTGGCTAATCTTGAGTGCATCCATCGCTTCTTGATACAAAACAATTGCCCCTGCCTCACAATTTAATAGAACCAGTACCTCATCAAGAAAGATAGGTAATATCTCATTCTCAGTATGGGCTTTGCGCAAAGAGGTAGAAATCTTCAGGAGCGATTCAAGTTCATTTAATTTTCTTGCTGTCTCCTCTTCTCGTTGTTTACGCTCTGAGATATCATGAAAGATGATTAAGATACCTGTAGGTCTACCTTTACTATCACGCAAAAATGTGCCTGTCAATTCAATCCAGATTAAAGAGCCATCTTTATGGTATATCTGGAGTTCAAGGCTCCTGATTCTATCAAGTGGAACGCCCTTTTGTTCTAAGAGCATCTCTTCAGCGATTATTTTTTGAATCTTATTTACTGATTCAGAAGGCATAAATTTATAAACATTCTCTCCAATACTCTCGGTATTTGTATAACCTGTTAATTTTTGCATTGATGGGCTTGCATAGGTTATATTCATTGACATACTCAGGGTTATTATCACATCACCGACATTCTCCGCAATCAACCTAAACCTTTCTTCATTCTCTTTTAACGCCATTTCTGCCATCTTGCGCTCAGTAATATCCCGTACGATTGCCAGAAGATAACTTTTGCCATTTATTTCAAACCTATTCAAACTGACTTCAGCATCAAAAAGGCTTCCATCAAGTGTCTTGTGTTGCCATTCAAAGAACTGTGAAATTCCTTTATAGGCAATGTTTATTTTCTCAAGTGCCTTTTCTTTTGATTCCCGTCCATCTGGTTGTAAAGGTGGTGAAAACTCTTCATATGGTGTTCTTCCTATTAATTGTTTATATTCTGCCCTGAATAATTTCATTGCAGTCTGATTACAGTCAATAAAACGGTCCTGTTCCATAACAAAGATGGCGTCGCGCGCAGTTTCAAAGATTGTCCGATAACGAATCTCACTTTTTTTGATTGCTTCTTCAGTTTTTTTGCGCTCAGTAATATCCCTGATAATGAGCTGGATTGCAGGTTTACCTTCAAATTCTATGGGTACACCCCTTACCTCAACATCTATAATCTCGCCATTCGGTTTGATGAACTTCTCTTCCAGTGGCTCGGCAATCTCTTTATTTACGAGCATTCTTTTAATTCTTTCTTGAACCGCATCACGATAATCAGGATGGACAAAGTTTATTATGGGTATATCCTTTATCTGGTCAAATGATTCCAGACCCAGCATCTTTAAAACTGCATTGTTTGCGTAAAGAATCCTTTCTCCTGAATGTATCACCACCATATCTGGTAAATGCTCGGTTATCAATCGGTATTTCTCTTCACTTGCAGATAGTTGTTTTTCAATCTGTTTAAGTGCAGTTATGTCCCGGATAATATGGATTGCACCGATAAAGGTATTATATTTATCAAAGATGGGGTCTACCGTCACTTCAAAGACCATATTACCCACAGGCATCTCCATATATTCCCTGTGTAAAGATTTTACCATCTTCAAAAATGGACACATAGAGACTGGCTTATCCGTAGAATGGACGACCTCCCAGCAATGTTTTCCTAAGACATCCTGTGCCTTTATCCCGAAGAGTTCAAGTGCAGATTCATTTACCTTTATAATTTTCTGGTCTGCACTGAGCACAAATATTGCATCAAGGGTTGAGTCAAATATCTTTTGCCATTCTGAAATCCTTGTTTTTAAGGTTTCTTCTAATCTTTTCTGTTCAGTGATATCCTGGATTGTTAAAAGAATCAATTTGAGATTGGGGTCAGGAGACTGGACAAACTTTGCCCTGATGGACATTACCTTTTCACCAATATTGGGGAATTTATGTTTGACAATATAATTTTCAACAACTATCTTTTCAGGAATAACTTTTTTTAAAAGGTTGTGTAATTCTGGGATATCCCACTGCCGATTGCCCAGTTCATAAATAAATTTAGTTATGGTCTCGGCTGGATTGGTCTTAAATAAATTACAAAATGCGCTATTGGCTGCGACGACCCGTAAATCACCATCCAGCACTAAAATCGGCTGGTCTGTCGTTTCAATTATGCCCTCTGCAAGAGATTGTATCATCTTAAACTCCTGCCCGTTATATATATTATCTCTGCCCCGCAAAATACCCCCTTATAGCTCAGTTCAAAAGCAAAAATTTTATAAACACCAGAATAGCGGGGCATAATTCTCTATTCTAATGTTATATGTATAAATTTTCAGCAGTTCATTTATTACAGACTACTATATATATTATACTCTTATTATGCCAATTGTCAAGAGTAAATACTACCTACTACCTACTACCTACTCCCTACCCATCCCCCTATCCCCTTATCTTCAATTATTTACAAGCCCCAGTTCGGCTTCCTCTTTTCTAAGAATGCCTTCATTCCTTCTTTTGCCTCTTCAGTAGAAAAAAGAATACTGAATGCTTCCATCTCATAAGAACAGGCAGTAAAGAGATTTGCATCAATACCTCTATTTAAAACAGTTTTGGCAATCTTTACTGCATTAGGACCCGCATTTTCAATGACCTTCTTTGCAAGATTCTTTGCCTCTTCAAGTAAATTTTCTGAGGGCACAACCTTATTCACCAGACCAATTCTCATTGCCTCCTGGGCATCAATCAAATCACCCGTGAAAATCAGTTCTTTTGCCCTTCCAATGCCTACGAGCCTTGCCAATCTCTGTGTGCCTGCATGTCCAGGTATTAAACCTAATTTAACCTCAGGCTGTCCAAACTTTGCCTTTTCCGAAGCAATCCTGATATCACACGCCATCGCAATCTCACAACCAGAACCGAGTGCATATCCATTCACTGCGGCGATTACTGGTTTTTCCATATTTTCAATAAAAAACAGAACCCTCTGGCCTATCTGGCTATACTCCCGTGCCGCAAGCGCATCCATCTGGGCAAGCCTTGAAATATCTGAGCCAGAAACGAACGATTTGCCTTCGCCAGTTATTATCACAACCCGAACATCCTTATTTTCATTCAATTCGTGCATTGCTGATTCAATCTCCAGGATTGCCTCTACATTTACTGCATTCAAAACATCTGGTCTATTAACCTTTAAGATAGCAATCTTTTCTGCTATCTCAACAATTATATATTTGTAGCCCATTTTACCCCCTAATTTATAAAAATATAGTGATTGTAATCCAGCAAAATTCTGCAAAATCCGACATCAGAACAGTCCTTGTATTTTTGTGCCTTCAGGTGATTCAACTGTGAAAGAGACAATAATCTTAATCTCTTTCTCAGTATCAAGCATACCCTTCCAGCGATATATTCCCAGTTCCTTCTCCTGTTCTGATGGCTCTGGTTCAAAATTAATGTCCTGAATCTTAAGTTCTGGACTCTGTGGCACAGGTAACTGGTCAACGATTGTATATTTAATTCCTTTTTTGTGAAAGTTCTTTATAATATTCTCGTATACAAATTCATATTTTATTGTTTTCCTGACGAGTCCACTCTTTTCTATATGTGATTTTTTCTGCTTCCTTTCTACTTTTATATGTTCATCAATGCCAAAGGAAAAAACAATTTTTTCCCCGGGTGCAATAGTATTCAGATAGACCCTGCCTGTAAGGTCATCGCCAACATAAGTATTGGCTTCACCACCAAGGAACAGATAAGAACTTGAATTTCTGGCTCCACCATTTAGATATGCAAATTCAGTGATTCTCGGTATGATAAAATATTCAAATTCTGCTTCCAGTGATACATCACAAATCTTTACTTTTTTTGCTGGTTCACCACTCTTTATTGTATACTTTCCTGATAATGGGTAGTTAACTGCAATGCCGGTCTCAACCGGCGGTGCGGGTTCATAAATTCCTTCCCTTGCTTCCATATCCGCTGCAGAAGATGATGCCATTGCTTCAGCGGGCATAGCCTTTTTTGCCCTTGCCACAGGTTCTGGAACATAGAGATTTATATACCAGGGTTGTGGTTCAGGTGCAGTGCCACCCAGTGCAGGTTGTGCAGTAGAGAGAATAATCTTTGTGTCTTTCCAATCTTCACCAGTCCGTTGTTCAATCTTTGCAAAATAAGATAGTTCAATCTTTGATTCAGCTGGATTAGCCCTTAATTCGTAATATGTGGACCAGCTGGCACCATAGACCACATAACTTATTTCTAACACAGTCTTACCAGATGTGTGGGGTGTTGCATCAAAAACAACTGTCTTTTTGTTCTGCGATACTGCCTGGATATCCTTAAACTCCCTTTTTATTACATCCATTGACTCCCTGAGTTTGGCACGCAAACGCTCAATCTCTGCAAGCCGATTTTTAATATTGAGCATTTCATCACCAATAAAATTCAAACCAGCACGCCAGGCATCGGGAGAAATACTGCCCGTGAAAAGTTCTTTTGAAATTGTCTGAGGACTGCTGACCGATATTGTTCCTAAATATTTTGCCTTTTCCTGTAAGACCGCACTCTCATCTATCAATACCCGGTCTTCAATCTCAAGTTTTTTTAGTTTGTTTTCAAGTTCTTTCACCCTCTCAGATAATTCTTTTTTATAACCAGGTTTAACCTGTACTTCTCCAATTTTTATGTTTTTTGCCTTTACCCTTACTGATTCATCATCAAGAGCACCAGGAAGATTAGGGATCACTATATCTGATGGCTCATTCAACTCAATTTCACAGACCTTTATTATCTGCACACGGTCTGGATAAACTATCACGGTATCAATTTTCGGCTCAACTTCCATCATTGACATAAGACCTCCTTATTAATCATTATCTATAAATTTTCAATTGTGTCAACAATTGCCTATAAAGATATATCTAATAAAGCATTTCCTCCACATTTGATGTCTCTGGCGCCTCAACAGAAAATGATGTAGTAATCTTAAATGAACCTCCTGGTTTAATAGTTATCTTCCAGTAATAAATGCCCCGGTCCTTGTCTTCTTCATTGGGTTTTGGCTCAAACTTAATATCTGAAACCTTTATATCCGGCTCCTGTGATACTGGCACCTGGTCAATGATAGTGCAGGTAATCTCTTTGTTCCGAAAATTTTTAATAGAGTTTTCATAAACCAATTCGTGTTTCTTAACCTTTTTGAAAAGACCTCCGCGAGAGACCTTTGATTTTTTGAGTTCCCTGCTCACTTTTATCATCTCGTCCACACCAAATGATACAGTAGCAGAATCATCAGGTGCAAGATTGGATAAATATGTCTTTCCTGTATAATCATCACCTACATAAGTGCCTGCATCACCAGCAAGAAAGAGATACTCAGACTTATTCTGAAATTTACCAGTTGAGTAGGCGAGTTCTGTTAATCTCGGAATTATTAGATATTCAAAACCCGCATCAAAATCTGACTCATAAATCTGCACTTTCTTTTCTGGTTCTCCAGTCTTTATCGTGTATCTACCGGGTAGAGGATACCAGACCGCAATACCGGTCTCTACTGGTGGGGCTCCTCTCTGTTCTGTTATCACAGTTAACTTTTCAGCAGTGACTTCCATGGCTGTAGCTGCTGGTGCCGGTGGTAAACTTTTTTCTCTCTCATATCTATACGAATAAATATACCAGGGTTCAACGGTTGGTGCAGGACCACCAAGCGCAGGTTTACCTGTAGAAAGAACAATCTTTGTATTTTCCCAGTCTTCGCCAGTGCGCTGGCTTATTTTCCCAGAATAGGTGATACGAATCCTTCCTTCTGAAGGGTTTGCCCTTAATTCATAGTGGGTTCGCCAGGTTACACCATATAAAATATAATTCAATTCTATATTGTAATTTCCTGATTTTTCAGGGTGAACATCAAATTTTATTGACTTTCTGTTTTGTATCAATGCCTTTGTATCGCTCAGTTTCGCTCTCAGGGTATCTAACTCAGTAACCAATTCTTTACGCTCCTCTTCTATCTGGGCTATGCGCGCCTTTGCGCCAAGTAATCCATTTACCATAAACTCCAGACCCTGTTTCCAGGCAAGGGGAGTAATCTTTCCGGTATAGACTTCTTTTGATATCACATCCGGTGCTCCGACCGAAATTGTCTGCAAGAACTTCTCTTTTTCTTTCATTACTGTTAGTTCATCAGAAAGTGCACGGTCCTTTTTTTCAAGAAATTTAATCTTCTCTTCAAGTTCTTTTAATCTCGGGTGTGGATACGCCATATATCCTTTCTGTATCTGGACCTCGCCGACCACAAGACCAGTCGCCTTTATCTTCACAGATTGGTCATCAAGACTGCCGGGCAGATCTGCAAATACCAAATCCGTAGCCCGTTCAAGATAGATACTGGCAATCCTTGAAACCATTACCCTATCACTGTAGATTACTACTGAATCAATCTTTGAATCAACAGTGATACTACACAAAAAAAGCAATAATAGCATAAGACCCCCTTTTTAGCAAAATAAATGCCCCTGAAAAAATCGTTAATCGTTGAACTGGGACGAAGCCCGTATCGTATGCAGAGGTCGAAATATGACTCAAAAAGGCTAAAGTGGGCAATAAAAACCTAACAGCGACTTTAGCCGCGTATTTTTTTTCTGACCATAAACCATGCCCTATGACCATACCAGCATCCATGCCCAATAACTATAAACCATTACCAAAAATAATTTGAATCCGTCCAATCTGTTTGAATCTGAATTAAAATCATTCATAAATATATTTACCTTTACGGTTGACATAAAATTTGAGCGGATTTTTTTGCTTCATAAAAATATCATAGCCCTGTTTAAGGTTATTCCAGAATTTAAGTAATGTTGTATCCTCTCCTGCAAATTGTTTGAGCATAACCATATTGGCACTATCTATCTTACAGGGAAAGATATAGACAGGTATCTTTGTTTGATTTCTAAATTTTGTATCATAGCAAATAATATAAAGTTCTTCTATTGCTTCATCACCAATAGGGATACAACCTATGGTTACTGCCGAGCCATGAATAGCAATATCACCACCAGGGTCTCTTTTACTTCCAAGTATTCTATCTGATGCATTTGGATAATTTATGCCCATTGCAAGATGGAACCTGGAACGAGGATTAAAACAATTGATATGATAAAACCCTTCTGGAATCTGCAGGTCACCCCTTTTGCGTTTTGGTCCTAATGCGCCACAATAAGCAGTAAATTTGTATTCCCTTAAGAACGAAAAAATACTATCATCTTTTGATTTTGCCCATAATTGAAGAATCTGCTCCTTTTTATAGGCAGTAATCAAGACCCGTTCTGGTGGATACTCTATGCCCAGACTATCAAACAGCGAATCAATCTCGGGTTGATGTTCTTTTCTTGCCTCACTGACACGGTCAGTTTCATTTGCAGTGCCATTCATTACCATCAATAAAATCCACAGTGTGGTATAAATCAGTTTCATTCTAAGCCAATTATAAAGGGTATATTACAGCATACTGGCATATAGCGACCTACTACACCCGATGAATCTCTGAAGACTTCATAAAACAGCTTCCACCAAGATGGTATATCAATTCTGCCCTATTTGTATCCCAGACACCGTCCTTAAATAAATCTTCCTCTGCCTCAGCATAAAGCACTTCACCAAAGAACATAATGTGGTCACCAACTTCTATGGAGTCTATTACTGAACATTCAATCGCTCCAATGCATTCTTTTATTTTCGGTGTATTTATCAATTTCTCTGCCTTCTGTGGAGTGAGCCCTGTTTCTTTAAATTTATCAACATCCCTGCCTGAATATGTTCCGCAATAGAGCATCTGGTCTAATATATCCCAGGCAGGAATATTAACAATGAACTCTTTAGAATTTTTAATCAATTCTGCAGAGAAACGTTCTTTTCCTACTGCAATGCCTAAGGCAGGTGGTTTAATAGAGATCGGACTGTGCCAGGCAATGGTAATAATACTTTTTTTATCTTTATAACAGGATGTTACAAGAATTACATTCCCTGAGTTGACCAGCCTGTTTGCCCGTGAAACAGGCACTTCAATCTTTTGTGCAGGCATTTGCAACCTCCTTTCACCAATTCTTATTGCCGTAACAGTTTAGCCATCCTGAAATTGTAGTTGCTTGATTTATCAAGCACCAGAAAGAGCCCAATGCTCCGTCCCGATGGGACGAGAGTCCCTTCGGGAAATTGGGCAACTACATTGATTTAATTCCATTTTTTAGAATGGCTAACCTATTGCCTGTCCATACAGGCAAAGTGATTAATCAGTCTATAAATTATCCCTAATTTTCTATCCAAGTCAAGAGAATTTGAACCTGCCACCTCTCTACTTTGCTGACTCATCATCTGCTTTTCAATCTGACTACTCTCCACTTTTTACAAAAGTTAGTCCTTTATCCCCTTCCTTGATGGGAGGGGATAAAGGGGAGGGTGGAAAAATTCTTATGTTTTTGTAGAAACAATGTGCAATACCCCCACCCTTGCCCTCCCCCTTGAAGGGGGAGGAAAAAGTGGGGAGTAGTCTGCTTTTCTATCCCTTGACTTTGCGAAATTTCTTGGTATCATTGATAATAAACATTATTTAAAATCCTGGCATCTAAATATGGTATGCCAGATAATTTAAAGGGGGTTATTTATGAAAGAAAAGGTGGAAAAGATACTTGCCGAAATAAGACCTAATCTACAGATGGATGGTGGTGATGTAGAGCTTGTTGAGGTCAGTAACGATGGTATTGTTAAGGTAAAACTTACTGGTGCCTGCGGTGGCTGTCCAATGAGTATGCTTACTCTTAAAATGGCGATTGAAAAGAGGCTCAAAGACGCGATACCAGAAGTAAAAGCAGTAGAGCAAGTATTTTAAATTGATTAAATTGGTGAATGGTAATTGACTGAATGGGATTTGTAAGGAGGCATTATGCCAGTAATACATTTAACTGATGAAAATTTTGACCAGGAAGTAAAAAATTCTACAACGCCGGTTCTGGTAGATTTCTGGGCAGCCTGGTGTGGTCCCTGCCGGATGATGGCACCAACCATAGATGAAATTGCTGATGAATATGAAGGGAAATTGAAGGTCGCAAAGATAAATGTGGATGAAAATCCAAGTAAGACCTTAGAATATAAGATTATGTCTATCCCTAATATGAAAATATTCAAACAGGGCAAAGTTGTGGATGAAATAATCGGGGTCGTTCCAAAAGAGGAATTGATTAAACATATTGAGAAAGTTTTATGAATATAAAAACATTACACAAAGTTTCCTATGGTATCTATATCGTAAGTTCAAAAAAGGACGATAAAATTAATGGTCAGATTGTTAATACAGTATTCCAGATCACTGCTGAACCACCCCAGATGGGAATTTCGGTCAATAAACAAAATCTAACACATCAATACATTGAAACGAGTAGAGTCTTTTCTATTGCAATACTTTCAAAAGATACACCACCCAAATTTATTGGTCAATTCGGATTTAAATCAGGACGTGAATTGGACAAATTCAAAGGAGTCAATTATAAAATTGGAAAGACTGGAGCACCATTAATTCTTGAAAATACAATCGGCTATATTGAATGCGAAGTCATAGGTTCGCTGGACTGTGGTACCCATACAATGTTTATTGGCAGGGTTGTTGATGCAGAAATAATAAATGAAAGTCTGGAACCACTCACTTATGATTATTATCATAAAGAATTGAAATTAAAAGTTCCAAAGACTGCCACCACCTATATTAGTGACAAGTAGAACAAGACTTTAATAAAAATTTTGGAGGTTTTATGCACATCAGAGAAATTAAAGAAAAAATTTATGTAGTAGGCACAAATCACTGGGATAGAAGACTCTTTGATGAGTTGATCCCTCTGCCTGATGGCACAAGTTATAATTCGTATCTAATCATAGGAAACGAAAAAACTGCACTCATAGATGCGGTTGACCCAGCAAAAGAGAATGAGTTGATTGAAAATTTAAATAAACTCGGTATTAAAAAGATTGATTATGTCATTTCTCATCATGCAGAACAAGACCATTCCGGTGGAATACCAAAAGTGTTAAATAGCTATCCTATGGCAAAGGTTGTTACAAATTCCAAATGTAAAGGAATGCTGATGGATTTGTTACTCATCCCTGAAGATAAATTTATTGAAGTAAAAGACAATGATACAGTTTCTCTTGGCAACCGCACACTCCAGTTCATCTTTGCACCCTGGGTCCACTGGCCCGAAACAATGTTAACTTATCTAAAAGAAGAGCGGATTCTATTCCCCTGCGATTTTTTTGGCTCACACCTTGCCACAAGTGATTTATATGCAACAGATGAAGCCAAGGTCTATGAGTCCGCAAAAAGATATTATGCTGAGATTATGATGCCCTTTAGAAAGAATATCCAGAAACATCTTGAGCGATTAAAAGAATTTAACATTGAGATAATTGCTCCAAGCCACGGACCAATCTACAATAAACCTAATTTTATTATTAATGCATATAAAGACTGGACAAGTGATAATGTAAAAAATGAGGTTGTTTTTGCCTATGTCTCTATGCACGGCAGTGTAGAAAAAATGGCAGAATATTTTATTGATGCAGTAATGAAAAGAGGTATTACAATCAAACCATTCAATCTGACAAAGACTGATATTGGAGAATTGGCAATGGCACTCGTTGATACAGCAACCATTGTCATTGGCACGCCAACAGTGCTCACTGGTCCGCACCCTGCTGCAGTATATGCTACATATCTCGTCAATGCCCTGAGACCAAAAACAAGATTTATCTCAATTATTGGTTCTTATTCCTGGGGAGGAAAGATGCCGGAAACCCTGCAGGGTCTGATTCCTAATCTTAAAGTTGAAATCGTAGCACCGGTCATTGCTCAGGGATATCCCAAAGAAAAAGATTTCCAATCACTGGAAAGACTGGCAGATGATATTTTTGCAAAACACAAAGAAATTGGTATAGCATAGAAAATTTCCTTTGGCACTCTGTTTTTTTCATTTTTGTCATTGCGAGCGAACATAGTGAGCGTGGCAATCTCATAAGGTAAAGATAATATTGCTTGTTTTTCATTTTGATTTCAAAATATGAGATTGCTTCGTTCCGTCAAAGACGGAACTCGCAATGACAGAAGTGGTAGGGATTGCTTCGCCCCGCCCATTGATAATGGGCGAGGCTCGCAATGACAGGAAAGTGATGAGATTACTCGCAATAACAGTGATTATCAATAATGCGGGGTTAATGCCTATATTTTGTCTTTATTCCATGTGTAAATATTTATGTACCTGTGGAATAATCCGCACATCATTCAATCTCTGGAGTGCCTTTTTCTGGAGATCAAGCAGATTGGGGATTGTTCTACCAAATACGGGTTGAATAATTAGCGGAATATTTCTATCAATCTTTTCAATTATTGAAAGCACCATATCAAGTTCTCTGGGAATAAGATTCTCGTTTATCACCATTTTTACAAAAATATCTTTTTTACTTGCAATACGGAGTATCTCTTCATGTTTTTTCCACATCCCGGGGCGACCGGTTGCAGTAGGAATTTTAAAATCAAGGGCAATAATATCAATATGTTTTAAAACCATTTCAAGTGCACCGGGCAGTGTGCCATTGGTTTCCAGGTAAATTATCTTCCCTTGTTTCTTTAAATCTTCGCACAACTGCAATAAAAATAGTGGCTGAAGCAGGGGTTCACCACCAGTCATTGCTACAATCTTTTCAGTAATCTTATCAATGACAAAACTGATTTCCACTGGATTATTAAATGTCTTATGATTATAAATAAATGGACCTTCCTTTTTTTGGCACTCAGGAACATCACAGTAATTACAGGAAAGATTACAACCTAAAAATCTGACAAAGGTCATTCTCTGCCCTACACGAATACCTTCGCCCTGGATTGAAGTAAAGATTTCTCTTAAATAACCAGCCATATATTTTTAGTTGTTCGTAATCAGTTGTAAGGTTACGATGTCCGTTTCGTCATCAGTCAATGGTTCACTGTTTTTAAAACGAATGACAAAGATATTTTATGATACAAAGGGCGATGACCTTTAACCATAGCCGTAAACCTTTTCATTGCACCCATCTTACCTTGCATCTGACATTATTTATCTTTTCTATCTCCTTTGTATAACGGTCCATTATCATATTGGCAAATTCATAAGGTTCAATATCATAGTCTTTCAGACCTTTGGTCTTCACTGGCGTATTTGTTGAAGTAATGTTTACACCAAAATGGATGAGCGAAGAAAGGGGCGAAACTGTTGCTACAGAAATAGTAATTTTCGCATCATCCTCGTATAAGTCTGAATTGACCCTTTTTACAATGAGTTTTCCTTTGATTTCATTTATTGCATCACGCACAATGCAGGTAAGTATCAGTTGTTTGAGAATAATCTTCTCAATATCTGTATCATAATGCTCCACAATGAAATGAAGCATATACTCAGAATAGATTGCCTTACCGGCTTTCAAATCTTCAATATCTACCATCTCCTTTAGTTTTACATCACAGGGACCACAAAAAGCAACTATTGAATCACCCACAATGCCAAAAGTAGTATAAGCAAAATTACTTCTCAATTGTTCGCCAGTATAAGCAATCTCATCCTTTATCAGTCTGTATCTCATCTACTTTCCCCCTTTTTTTTAATTGCAATCTTTTTTCTCAAATATGGTATTAACCCCCTTTCATTGAGAATTTCCAGAATGAATGGAGGTAATGGCAGAACTTTTATTGTCTCCCATGTTTCCATATTTTTTATTATACCCTTTTTTAAATCAATTTCAAGGGTATCATTATGATTAATCTTTTTAGTAATTTCAGGAGCGATCAAAATTGGTAAGCCAAGATTTATTGCATTGCGATAAAATATGCGGGCAAATGATTCAGCAATGACTGCACTGATGCCAAAATATTTTAAACAGGTTGCGGCCTGTTCCCTTGATGAACCACAACCAAAATTTTTACCAGCAACAATGATATCGCCAGGTTTTGCATTTTTCAAAAAATCTGGATATGCCAGTTCAAAACAATGTTTTGCCATCTCTTCACGGTCTGTAGTAATAGAAAGATAACGGCCCGGATAAATATCATCAGTATTTATGTTATCGCCAAATTTGTAAGCACGACCTTTAATCATAACCTAAAACTCCAATATCCAAAAACCAAATCCCAAACAAATTCCAATGACCAAAACCCAAAACATACCCCACCTCTGTCCTTGCCTTGAAGATTTTGTCGTTTTTGTAGTTGCCTCATTTATGAGGCTAAAAATGTAATGAATTTTCAGTATTTCGAATGCACGATAAATCGTGCAACTACAATTTTGCAACAGAATCCTTAAAGGGGGAGGACTAAGGAGAGGGTGGTTTAAATATTGGATTTTATGTGTTGTTTGGTTATTGTGACTTGGGATTTGGAATTTAATCATAGTGGTTCTGTTATCTCCCCTTTTATTGCGGAAAATGCTGCAGTTGCCGGAGATGCAAGATAGATAAATGAATCCGGACTGCCCATCCTTCCTTTAAAGTTCCGATTTGTCGTTGACAGACAGACCTCTCCGGCTGCAAGTAGACCCTGATGTGCTCCAAGACAGGGGCCACAACCTGGATTGAGAATTAATGCACCTGCCTTTAAAAATATTTCAATGTACCCTGCCTTTAATGCCTCAAGATAGACTGCTCTTGAAGCTGGGATAACAATCAAGCGAACATCAGAATGAACCTTTTTCCCTTCCAGTATCTCTGCGGCAACCTGTAAATCCTCAAGTCTGCCATTTGTGCAGGAACCAATAAGGACCTGGTGGACCTTTAATCCAGCAACTTCCTTAACTGCCTTAACATTATCAACTGAATGGGGGCAGGCAATCTGGGCTCTTAAATTACTCACATCAAACTCAAATGTTTTTAAATACTCAGCATCTTCATCCGGCAATACCGCTGCAAATTTTTTTTCGGTTCTTTTCCGAACAAATTCAATCGTCTTTTCATCTGGCAAAACAAAGGCATTCTTTGCGCCCATCTCCATTGAGAGATTTGTCAGCACCATTCTTGAAGCAACAGACATTTCACTAATGGTCGGACCACAAAACTCCACTGATTTGTAATCCGCACCATCTGCCTTTAACTGCCCGATAATATACAGTATCAAATCCTTGGCTGTAACATATTTTGCAAATTTACCCATAACTTTTATTTTGAATGATTCAGGAACTTTTAACCATAGTTCTCCAGTTGCCCAGACACCAGCCATCTCTGTGCCACCAATCCCGGTAGCAAATGTGCCAAAGGCACCATGGGTCGTTGTGTGAGAATCGGTCCCAACGAGAATTTCACCAGGACGGCAATGGCCCATTTCAGGCAGAACCTGATGGCATATACCTTCTTTTAAGTCATAAAAGTGTTTGATACCTTGCTCTTTAACAAATTCTCTAATTCTTTTATGGGTCGTTGCAGATTTTTCTGATTCCGCAGGAATACGGTGGTCAAAAAGAATCACTATCTTTTCCGGGTCCCAGACCCTTTCCACACCAATCTCCTGAAATGACTTTAAAACCACATCCGCATTTTCATGCGACATTGCTACATCCACCTTTGCCATCACAATTTCATTAGGCACCACCTTTGCTTTACCTGATGCTCGCGCCAATATCTTTTCAACGATGGTGGGCATATTAAAATCGCCTTTGTCTACTTTGTTTAAGCACGAAATTCGAAATTCTAAATTCTAAACAATGTTTAAATCCCATGGACCAAAACCACAAACAATATTCTGAAAATTTGAATTTGTAATTTCGGATTTGTTTAGGATTTCGTATTTCGGATTTAGGATTTATCAAGGTTCCGTTCCCATGGTCCATCATATTCCACTTCTTGTTCACACATCCGACGCATTGGCTTTTCCCTGGTCATCTCTTCATATACATGGGCAATGAGTCCTGCAGTTCTGCCGAGCAAAAAGAATGCCTTGCCCAGACGCCAATCAAATTCCATATCAGAAATAATTGCTGCAATCGCGCCATCAACATTCACGGGCAATGGTTTTGCTCTGGCAAATTCTGATTCAATTGCCCTGGTCAATCTTATGTGGTCACCAGTAATATTCAGTTCATCAGCAAGCTGGAAAAGTTTCTTTGTTCTCGGGTCCTGGGTATGAATTCTGTGTCCAAAGCCAGGCATATATTTGCCTGCGGATTTTAGTGTATTGAGCAGATTACGGGCAGTCTGTTCATAATCCCAGTTTTCTGTTTTCATCTTCTTAACCCATTCCTGCAAAAACCGGGCAGATTCTTCAATTGCACCACCATGCACATCACCGACCGCAAGGATTCCTGCTGCCACTGCAGCAGGCAGCGGCACGCCAGCAGATGCCACAACCCTTGCTGAATGGGAAGAAGGAGGCGTTGTTCCATGGTCAATTGACGAAGTAATAATAGCATCAATCATTTTTGCCTCTTTCTGGTCCGGCATCCTGCCCTTGATTAACAGAAAAAAAACCGAGGCAAAGGGCACATTGCCAATCAAATCTTCCTGCCGATACCCCCTGGTCACAATATGATTGGGCTCAATTTTACTTATCCCGCTCTTCCAGACCAAGTTTTACCTCCTTTTAAAATTTTTTTTAATTATATCACTCTGGCCAAATCTGTCAATGGATTTTAGCATAAATATTTTTTAAGAGGTCTTCCATTGAATATAAACCCGGTCCCTGTTTAGCGAGAAATTTAACTGCCTGAATCGTTCCCCAGGCAAAACACTGTCTGCTTGTAGCATAGTGTCGCAATTCAAGAAATTCACCCTGTCCTAAAAATAATATCCTGTGTTCACCAACTACATCACCACCCCTTACTGCATTGATACAAATTTCATTTTTAGTTCGCTCTCCCTTCAACCCCTGCCTGCCGTAAATAAATTTAACATCGGGTCTGATTCTTTTTATCACATTTGCGATTTTTAGGGCAGTGCCAGATGGCGCATCTTTCTTCATCCGATGATGGGTCTCAACAATTTCAATATCATATTCAGGAAGTATTTCAACTGTATTCTTAACAAGATTAAAAAGGTGATTCACACCTACTGACATATTCGGGCTTAAAAATATGGGAATTTTTTTGGCAAACATTTTTATCTGTTTTATCTCTTTTTCAGTAAATCCGGTTGTGCCAATACAATAAGGCTTTCTAAACTTTGCGGTTTTTTTGAGGTTCTCCATTGTTGCCTTACTGCTCGTAAATTCTATAACTGCATCAGATTTTTCAATTACCTTCAGGATGTCATCAAAAACAGGAACATCCTCAATCTTTTTGCCCACAAAGGCATTCGCTTTTTCTTCTACACCGGCAATGACCTTTATACCATTATCCTTCTGAGCAGCACTGATTATTTCCCTTCCCATCCTGCCTGCTGTGCCGCAAACCACGATTTTTAGCATATTTCCAGTCCGTATTCAATAAGTTTCTTACGCAAGATTGCTACATTTTCTTCACTCATCTGAACAAGTGGCAATCTGGGACTGCCCGCAGCAAGCCCCATCAATTCCATTGCCTTCTTAATAGGTATGGGGTTGGTCTCAATGAGTAGTGCCTTTATGACGGGAAACATTTTGAGATGTAGTTTTTTTGCCTCATCAATCTCGCTGTCAAAAAATAGCCGACACATATTTGCCACATCCTTAGGAAAGATATTGGCAATCACTGAGATCACGCCCTTTGCACCGATCGCCAGCATAGGCAAGGTTAGAGAATCGTCTCCTGATAAAATATCAAAATCATTGCCAAGAAGGCTTGCCAGTTCAGAGACCTGGTCAAGGTTACCACTTGCCTCTTTAATTGCAACAATATTTTTGCAGTCACGGCCAAGCCTTGCCACAGTCTGCGGCAGGATATTAACACCCGTGCGACCAGGAACATTGTAGATAATTATGGGCAAATCCGTCTCATTACTTATCGCACGATAATGCTGATACAATCCTTGCTGTGTGGGTTTATTGTAGTATGGAGTTACAATCAATAGACCCTGCACTCCCAATTTCTCTGCCCGGTGAATTAATTTAATTGTCTTGGAGGTTGAATTGGTGCCTGCACCGGCTATTACTGGAATCCTGGTTCCAGTCTGCTCAAGACAGATCTCTATCACCTTTCCATATTCATCATCATCAAGATTCGGGCTCTCTCCAGTAGTAGCACAGGCAACAATACCATTAGAACCATTATCAATAAGATAGCGTAAATTTTTTTTCAATCCTTGTTCATCAAGTATGTCATCTTTAAATGGCGTAATTATTGCAACATACGAACCTTGATACATTTAATAGCCTCCTTTTTGTTTCATATCAATTATTTTCATTCTTTAAGTTCTTTTAATTTTACGCAAAAATTCATAAATGCGATTAAAATCTTCAAGGCTCAGGCAATAAATGGTTATACTACCTTTGTTTCTTTTCCACTCAACTGACACCTTTGTTCTTAATATCTTTGAAAGTTCATCTTCAAGGATTAAAAGATTCGGTTCTTTTTCTTTACCCGGCCTTATTTTTGGTATCTTTGCCCATTTTTTGATAAGTTTCTCCGTCTCCCTGACCGAAAGATTATCCTGAACTATCTTATCTGCAATCTGAAGCATCTGTATTTCATTGTTAAGTGATAGAATCGCCCGTGCATGTCCTTCCTGGAGCAAACCCTTTTTTAAATATTCTTTAATTTTCTCAGGCAGGGTTAAAAGTCGTAAAACATTGGTGATTGTGGAACGGTCCTTACCTACAAGTTGTGCAATCTGTTCATGGGTCAGGCTAAATTTTTTATTTAATTGCTCATAGGCAAGTGCTTCTTCAACCGGGTTCAAATCTTCGCGATGTAAATTTTCAATCAATCCTATTTCTAATAATTCCTGTTCAGAAAGGTCCTTTACAATTGCCGGTACCTCTTTCAATCCGGCAAGTTTTGCTGCCTGAAATCTACGCTCACCCGCCGCAAGAATATATTGATTATTCCATTTTTTTACAATAATCGGCTCAATAATCCCTTTTTGTTTGATTGAATTGACCAATTCCTTTAAGCCCTCCTCAGTAATTTTCTCCCGTGGTTGATACGGGTTTGGTTTGATATCTGTAATCGGAAGCATTCTGAAACCTTCCTGCACAACGACCTTCTCTTCCTGAGAAATTAAGGCATCAATCCCTCTACCAAGTGCCCTTTTACGCATGGTTTAAAATCTCCTCTGTTAAATGTAAATATGCCTGGGCACCCGAAGAAGAAAGATTATAATGCAATACAGACTTTCCAAATGATGGTGCCTCAGCAATACGCACAGAACGGGGAATGATTGTGTCAAAAACAGAATTAGCAAAATGGCTTTTAATCTCTTCTACAACATCCTTTGAAAGGTTCAATCGTGCATCAAACATAGTCAAAAGGATGCCTTCTATTTTCAAATTTGGATTCAGATTCTCTTTTACTGTCTTCAATGTCTTTAATAATTTTTCAAGCCCTTCCAGGGCATAATATTCACACTGAATAGGCACAATAACACTATCACAAGAAACAAGGGCATTAAGCGTGAGCAAGCCCAGTGAAGGTGGACAATCAATGATTGCAAAATCATATTCTCCATCAATCAAACTAAGTGCAGTTTTCAGTTTCTGCTCACGATTATTTTCAGAAACGAGTTCAACCTCAGCCCCAACAAGGTCAGGTGTTGAGGGCAGAACTGAAAAATAGAGCCATTTTGTTTTTATAATTGCCTGGTGAATAAGTGTGGCATCAAAAAGACAATCATAGACTGAAATCTCTAAATTTTTATAATCAACACCGACCCCGCTTGTGGCATTTGCCTGTGGGTCAAAATCAACAAGCAGGGTTCGTTTCTCAGCAAGAGATAGCCCTGCACTTAAATTCACGGCAGTGGCGGTCTTACCCACTCCACCTTTTTGATTGCAGATTGCTATCTTTCGCATAAACTATTTTAACAAAATTTCGTCTAAAGTCAACATTTAATATTTTTTGTTCCGTTGACTTAATCTTTTATCTGAATAAAATATGTAGATGGAAAAATTGATAGAAAGAGTCAAGATAGACCAATACATCAAGCAGATTGCTGTGCTGAAACGGAGACAGAAATTATTTCTTGTCGGTGGCACCATAAGGGATATTCTGCTTGATACAATACCAAAGGATTATGATTTTACAGTTGAAGGCTCAGGTGTATATTTTGCCCGTCGGGTCGCAAAAAAAATTCAGGGCTCTTTTGTTTTATTAAGCAAAAAAGATGATGAAGCACGAGTGGTCAAAGATGAAATTATTTATGATTTTGTCGGCTATAAAGACGATATCTTAAAGGACCTGAGAAGACGAGATTTTACAATTAATGCAATGGCTGTGGATTTGGATACATTTGAGTTCCTTGACCCTTTTAGTGGTGTAAAAGACCTCAAACACAAAATAATCCGTCTAACTTCTGATGATACACTCATTGATGACCCACTCCGTGTGCTACGGGCATTCAGATTTGCCCTGGAGTTAAATTTTAAGATTGATAAAAAATTTTTTAAAAAAGCAAAACAGGTAAATCTAAAGAATGTTGCTGCAGAAAGAATTGGATACGAATTTATAAGAATAATCTCTGTGCCTGATTCATATAAACAGATATTGAAAATGAATGGACTCGGCTTACTGTCCCAGATTTTTCCCGAGGCAAAAAAGATAATTGAGGATAGTTTTTTATGGGGGCATTCACTCAATACCTATTATGCAGTTGAAAGACTGATGAGGGAAGGATTTTTTACGACACTGGAGCCAGAATTTTCTCAATATTTTTCTGTTGAACGCCGCAAGCCACTCCTCAAACTCTCCGCACTTTTCCATGATGTGGCAAAACCTGATACATTCTTGTTAAAAAATGGAGATGTGCACTTTTATGGCCATGATACAAAGGGTGCAAAGATTGTTGAAATTTTAGGTTATAAACGTTTGAAACTTTCGCGCAACGATGTTTCAATGGTAAGGAAACTGGTAAAAGAACATATGAGACCACACTTGCTGGCAACAAATGGCGAATTAACAGACCGTGCAATCCGCAGATTTTTCCGTGATTTAGGAGATGATTATTTTGGTGCAATGATGCTTGCCTGGGCAGATGGCTATGCAACTGCAGGTCACACCAAACACCTTGAAGAGAAATTTTTAAAAATGCTCGCATTAAAACGGGCCGATGATGCAAAGCCAAAGATTGAAAGATTAATTGACGGCTATGACCTCATTGCCCTGGGTCTGATACCAGGACCAATATTTAAAATAATTTTACAGGAACTACTTGATATGCAACTTGAGGGTAAAATAAAAACAAAAGAAGAGGGATTAAAATTAGCAAAGGAGATATATGAAAAAAACAAAAATATTAAAACCGACGCCGATTGAAGAAATCAGAGAACTGCCTGCTAAATCTCGTATTTTTTTGAAACGCGATGACCTGAATGGCTTGCTCGTTTCGGGCAATAAGGCGCGCAAACTTGAATATCTCATTGCTGATGCGAGAAATAAAAAGTGTGATACATTGCTCACCTGTGGTCCTGTTCAATCCAATCACTGCCGAACAACTGCGGCATTTGCACAAATTTTTGGTTTTGAATGTCATTTGTTATTGAGGAAAAAGGGTGGTGAAGAACATACCGGCAATCTCTTACTTGATGAACTCCTTGGTGCGAATATAAAATTTATCACCCCTGAAGAATACCAGCATCGTATGGAATTAATGGCAGATTATGCAAAAAGATTAAAAGGCAAGCGGTCATATATTATTCCTGAGGGCGGGTCAAATGAGGTTGGTGCACTCGGTTATATTGATTGTATACGCGAAATGAAAACCTTTATCAAAGAAAACAAAATAGAAGCAATCTATTGTGCTGTAGGCTCGGGTGGAACCTATGCAGGATTATTATTAGGAAAAAAATTGCTAAAATTAGATATTGATTTAAATGGTGTAATAATCTGTGATACAGTAGAATATTTTAAAAATAAAATTTCGGAAATCTGTGATAAGGCAATCGCAAAATTTAATCTAAAGTCTAAAATCCAGAACAATGAAATCAATCTCATTGATGGTTTTGTTGGTGATGGCTACGGCATACCATATCCCGAAGAGATTAAAACAATAAAAAATATTGCAAAAAAAGGAATCATTCTTGAGCCTGTATATACGGGTAAGGCATTTTATGGAATGCTTGAGGATTTAAAAAAGAAAAATTATAAGCGAGTTATCTTCATCCACACTGGTGGAATCTTCAGTATCTTTGCTTATAATAAAGAACTTATGTAATTCGCAGATTACTACTTCTTAACCCTTATCAATGCTGTCTTAAGGATTTCAAATATCAGTTCATCATAATTCAATCCAATCGCCCTTGCCTCAAGGGGCAGATTGGATTCAGGAAGTAATCCAGGGATTGTATTAACTTCCAGGACATATGGCGTATGGTCAAAATCAAATACAAAATCAACCCGGGAAAAACCATAAGCACCAATTGCTTGATGTGCAGCCAATGCTATTGCCTGGGTCTTTTTGTATTGCTCTTCAGGAATCCTTGCCGGAACAATATATTCTGTCATCCCTTTTGTATATTTGGATTTATAATCATAAAATTTCTTTTTCCTGGGCACGATTTCAAGAATGGGCAAAGGCACTTCATTAAGAATACCGCAGGTCGCCATCATTCCAGGAATATATTTTTCAAAAAATATGTCCGGGTATTTATTTCTGATGGTCTTTATTTTTTTGACCAATTCCGCCCTGTTTTCCACAATGAATACGCCCACACTTGAACCTTCAGCCCTGGGCTTAATCACAACTGGCAAAGAAAGTTTTTCAATAATTTTATCCACATCAATCTCTTTTTCATAATAGTATGGTGGCGTTGGTATACCACGGGATTCAAATATATACTTAGAAATTATCTTATCCATTCCAATCGCAGAACCTACAACACCCGAACCAGTATAAGGAATATCCATAAATTCCAGTATTCCCTGCACAACTCCATCTTCGCCTGGTTTACCATGCAGGGCAATAAAAGCAATGTCTATATTCTTCAATTTTTTGATAAAATCCCGGTCCACATCAATGCCTTTTACCTGAAAACCCTGCCTTTTAAGCGATTCAATAACTGTCTGGCCTGAACCGATGGAAATCTCTCTTTCTGAAGACCAACTCCCATATAATACACCAATCACTTTTTTGAGGAAAAAAACTCGTTCATTTTGCATATTACTATATTAATCAAAAAATTTGCATTGTCAAGCAACCCAGAAAGGCTTAAGTCTTTAAAAAATCTTATACAACCTATTGACAAATTTTATTTGTTGAGTAAAATTCTATGTATGAGAAAAATCAGTATATTGGTAATCTATTTCACAATTTTTGCTAAAGCCATAAATATTGATGTGCTTACTCATAACCCGGACAACTTCTTTTATGTGAATCACTGGATGGGTGAGGTAAAATTGAGAGCCGCAAGGGGTGCGGTCACTGAAGCCTTTATTATATATGCGGGCAAGAGAACAAAGATGACTATCAGTTATCAGGACGCCAAATTTGACTATTTTACTGCAGACATTGGACGCTTTGATACATCACTCACCTATCAATTTTTAGTGCGCGATAGAACAGATTCATTGCTTTTACCACAGATGGGAACATATAGGAGCACAACGCCTCCTTTTTCAATACCTGAATGGGCATATGGTAAAATTTATTATAGTATCTTTCCAGATGGTTTTTACAACGCCAACGCCTTGAACGACCCACCCAATGTAGTATCCTGGGACAAACAACCTGATAAAGAGTATTCCTATGGTGGGGATCTGGCAGGCATTATTGAAAAACTTCCTTATCTTGACTCTTTGAATTTTGATATATTATTATTACAACCAATACATTCTGCAAGTTCAAATCACAAATACAATCCCCGAGATTATGGCAATATGGACCCAACATTTGGTGATACCACCCAGTTAAAACAATTAATAAATGAACTGCATAAGACCGGCAAAAAAATCATTTTAAAATTTGTTACCACACATACGGGCAATGATTTTCCTGCTTTTGTTGATGTAGTAAAAAATGGTACATCTTCAAAGTATTATTCCTGGTATAATATTCAAGGGTTGCCGGTTAAAACTTCTCCACCCAATTATGATTGCTGGCTGGACGATGCCCGCTTCCCTAAGTTAAATCTTAAAGATAATTCAGTTAAGGCATTTTTGTATGGTTATATTGACTACTGGCTACATTTTGGATTTGACGGTATATATATTGGTGAAGACAGTAAGATTGACCCGGACTTTGTGCGTGAGTTAAAAAACTTTTTAAAAAAGAAATATCCATTGATAGTCATTCTGGGCAGTGCTGAAAATACCGGAATAAATGGATTTGATGGCACAACAAACAAAAAGATGGCTGATCTGATAATAAATTACTTTGTTCACAAAACCATTGCCACAAGTGATTTTGATAATGAATTGAGAAAGTTATTGTTCTTTAATCCTGCACAGGTCAATTTAACTAATCTGATAGACCTGAGTGACTTTGACCAGAGGATTGCCGGTATTACTGATATAAATAGTCTAATATTGGTCTATGCATTTCTCTTTACCTCCTGCGGTTCACCAGTAATAACCTTTGGCGATGAATTAGGAAAGGTTGAAGGCATAAAATTTAATATGGGCAGTTTTCCCTGGACCCTTGAAAAGCAGAATAGAGTACTATTTGAGGAGATTAAAAAATTGCTCAATATCCGCAAATCAAATCCCATCCTATCCAATAAATATTTCTTTACTCTGTATGTCAATGATATAAATCGGGTCTATGCCTTTGACCGCGGTGGGATCATAGTTGTTATTAATAGTGATAACGCACCAAGTTTCGTGGTTCTGTCTGCCTGGAATGGAACTTATACAGACCTGATAACAGGTGATAAGCACATTGTGGCAAACCAGCAATTGAGATTATCCATCCCTGCAAGGTCATACAAAATCTTCCGGCGTGAATTTTAAACTCGTCTCTAATTTTAAACCTGCAGGGGACCAGCCCGAGGCAATACAAAAATTAGTTCAAGGCATTAAAGCAGGCAATAAATACCAGACCTTACTTGGTGTGACCGGCTCAGGTAAAACTTTTACCATCGCCAATGTTATAGAACAGGTTCAAAGACCCACGCTTGTAATATCACACAATAAATCCCTCGCTGCCCAGTTATACAGCGAATTTAAATCTTTTTTTCCAGATAATGCAGTTGAATATTTTATTTCTTATTATGATTATTATCAACCAGAGGCATATGTTCCTGAGACAGATTTATACATTGAGAAGGATGCCTCAATCAATGAAGAAATTGAGCGTCTTAGATTAAAGGCAACATCATCCCTTCTAACAAGGAATGATGTAATAATTGTTGCGTCTGTTTCCTGTATTTATAATATCGGCTCACCTGATGAGGTCAAAGAATTGGTCGTTTTTTTAAAAAAGGGTGCGGTGCAAAGTAGAGAATCACTGATGGATATGCTCGTCAGTATCCAGTACCAGCGTAATGATATCCAATTTACACAGGGAACATTCAGGGTCAGGGGTGAAATCATTGATATATTCCCTGCCGATGAAAAAAATGGCATCCGCGTGGAAATTTGCGATGATACTATCCATAAAATCCAGATTTTTGACCCGCTCACCGGTCATATTATGGATGACCTTGATGAGACAATAATCTTTCCTGCCAAACATTTCATTACCACAAAACCCAAAATTGAAATCGCTATTGCCAATATTAAGAATGAACTTGAACAACGGGTTGCTGAGTTAGAGAAAAATGGCAAATTACTTGAAGCACAGCGATTACTACAACGCACACTCTTTGATTGTGAAATGTTGCTTGAACTTGGTTATTGTCCGGGCATAGAAAATTACTCAATGCATCTATCAGGTAGAAGACCGGGTGAAAGACCATTCTGTTTGATTGATTATTTTCCTAAAGATTTTTTACTTGTAATTGATGAATCCCATGTCACTATTCCCCAGATTGAAGGGATGTATGAGGGCGACCATTCACGGAAATTGACCCTTGTGGAATATGGTTTTCGTCTGCCTTCAGCCCTGGAGAATAGACCATTGAAGTTTGTAGAATTTGAATCATTGATTAATCAAGCAATCTGTGTTTCTGCCACACCAGCAGAATGGGAAATTAAAAAATCTAATAACCGGATTATTGAGCAGATTGTCCGTCCCACTGGCATTGTTGACCCCATAGTTACAATAAAACCCGCATCCAATCAGGTAGATGACCTGATCAATGAAATTCAAAAAAGGATTATAAATAAGGAAAGGGTTCTGGTTACAACATTGACAAAAAAGATGGCAGAGGACCTCGCCCAGTATCTCAATGAGCTCGGCATAAAGGTCCGTTATCTCCATTCTGAAATTGATGCAATCCAGAGGGTAGAAATCTTGCGCGGTCTGAGACTCGGTGAATTTGATGTGCTGGTGGGGATTAATCTTTTAAGGGAAGGGCTTGATCTTCCTGAAGTGGCTTTAGTAGCAATCCTTGACGCTGACCGTGAAGGTTTTTTGAGAAGCGAACGTTCATTAATTCAAACTGCGGGCAGGGCAGCAAGGAATGTCCGCAGTGAAGTCATCCTTTATGCTGATGAGATTACAGATTCAATGAAAAGGGCGCTTGCGGAAATGGAACGGCGTCGCAACAAGCAGGTAGAGTATAATAAATTACACAATATCACGCCCCAGAGTATTGTAAAAACCAGGGAAGAAATCTTAAAGGCAACATCAGTAGCAGACCGATTATTCGCTGATGAAAAAAAGGAGGAAGCAAGTTTTGAAGAGATTGAACGATTATACAAAGAGATGGCAGATGCGGTTTCATTGATGGAGTTTGAACGGGCTGCTGAACTTCGTGATAAGATAAAAAAAGTCAAAAATAAGATTGAAGCAAATGATAAAAGGAGCGCACGAAAGCGATTTTAATGAAGAATAAGCAATATTATCTTTACCTTACGAGATTTCCACGCTCACTCTGTTCGCTCGCAATGACAAAAAGAAAAAACAGAGTGTTCAAAATTTTTCTTGCTGAAAAGGAGGCAACATTAAAAACCCTGAAAATAAATTCAGAAAGATTGTCCGCATGGCGTTAAAAGAAGACCTGGGCAAAGGCGATATTACAACTGATTCCATCATACCGCCAGATGCCCAGACCCTGGGAATTATCTTTCCCAAGGAAGATGGAGTGCTATGCGGAGTCCACATTGCCCGATATGTATTTGAAGAGATTGATAAAAATATAAATTTTGAGGCAAAGATGGAAGACGGAGCAGAATTCAGCCCCGGGATGACAATCGCAACAATCATTGGACCTGCTGGTAGTTGTTTGAAAGCAGAACGCACTGCGCTCAATTTTCTACAGCAACTCAGTGGTATCGCGACACTGACGCGAAAATTTGTCAAACTCGTCAATAACAATAGAATAAAAATTATGGATACAAGGAAGACCACACCCGGCTTGCGCATTATGGAAAAATATGCCGTAAAAACTGGCGGCGGATACAATCACAGATTTGGTTTGTATGATATGGTTTTAATAAAAGACAACCATATTGAAATTGCTGGAAGTATTACCAATGCAGTAAATGCGGTCAGAAAGAATAGCAAAAAGAAAAAGATATTCATTGAAGTTGAAGTAAAAACAATGGATGAACTAAAAGAGGCAATTGAACTTGGTGTAAATCGGGTGATGCTTGACAATATGCATCTGGAACAGATTGACCAGGCAATAAAATATGTGCGCACATCAAAAAAGAAGATTGAAATTGAAGTAAGCGGCGGAATAGATATTGATAATATCATCAATTATGCAGAACTGGATATTGATTGTATATCAATAGGTGCCCTGACCCATTCTGCACCAGCAATTGACATTGCTTTAAAAATGAAACCGATAGGACAAGTGGAAAAATAAAAAATATTTTTAATGTCGTCTGGTTACATCTGTAACCATTACTACTATTAATGTAATATTTCCTTTTTCATCTTTAATGGGTCGGGCATCAATTTCACCGATATAAGTTTTTCCATCCTTAGCAATAAATTCAAGTTCATAAGGTGGTATAAATTTTCCGGACAATCTTTGAATAAATTTCTTAATGGCAACAATTTTACCTGATTTTGTAAGAAAGGGATATAATATATGGTCCTTGCCAATCATATCTTCAGGCTTATATCCTAACCATTCACATATTTTTTTATTAACATCCACGATTTTACCTTCTGCATCAAGGATAATCAAACCCTGCGGTGATTGTTCAAATATCTCACGATACTTCTTTTCACTACGGGCAATCGCCTTCTCCATCTCTACTCTATGGGAAATATCACGAATAACCACAGCCGTTCCGACAATATTACCATCTTGGTCACGCACAGGAGCCACCCTTATATTAAAACAATAAGGTTGTTTATGCACAGTCCAGGAACATTCTACCTGTTGTATCTTTCCTGTCTTCATACACTGCCCGATAACCTTTTCAATCTCTCCACATGTTGATTTAGGAATAATAGATTTAATTGGCTTTCCGATATACTTGTCAAAGTCATTAGTTAGAAAAAAATCACCCTGAGCTTGAGCTCTGTAGTATTCAATAATCTGATAATCTTTATTTAGAATGAAAACTGCATCTTCAATTGATGAAAGAACAACCCGTAATTTCTCTTGCTCTTCATATAGTTTTGTATCAGCCTGAACCTGTTTTGTCATATCCCTGAGCACAATGACTGCTCCCTCAATCTCATCTTCGCTCTTTAATAATCTTATGCTCGCATCAAGCCATAACTTCTCGCCATCTCTTTTTTTAAATTCCAATTTCATTATGTCTTTACCAATACCTTTTGTAATTGCTAAATTAAATCTATTTATCAACTTAGGAATCTCCGATGTAGAGATTACATCGGTCTTGGCAAAATGTTTTCCTTTTAATTCATCCGGCTCATAACCCAAGATTTCTTTTACACTTTTATTAATATCAACAATTGTCCCGTATTTATTGATATACAAAATAATATCTTTACTATTATCAAAAATTTTTTTTAATCTTTTTGTAGTAATTAAAATCTGGCGATTTTCATCTCTCAGTTCATCAATCATAATTTTCAGTTTGCGTGTCATATTATTGAATGCCTGAGCAATTGCTGCAATATCTGGGTCATCACTTGATAAACGCATCTCCGTTGCAAAGTCGCCGCTGGCAACACGACCCAAACCTTCAATAATTTTTTGATGGTCATTCTCTTTTTCTGTTTTGCCCTTAGCCATAGTGAATTATATGGTAAAAACAGGAAATTGTCAACAATATCCGTTCTTAGATTTCTCATCCTCTCCCCGTTAAAACGGGGAGAGGAAAAAGGTGAGGGGTCTGTTTTTATAAATTAAAATACCTTTCTTTGTAGCGGTGCCATTTATGGCACTAAAATACTCCCAAATACTGGCAGAGTTTCAGGATGCAATCACCTTGAAATCTTGAAATATTTGAATATAATCCAAGAAGACAAATGGAAAAAATATTGCAACCTGAAGAATTTCTAAACTCACTTATTAACTACGAAAAAATTCCTGGTTATCAGTATGACCTCACCGCATATAAATTATTTCTTGAAAAGATTGGCGCACCGCAAAAAAAATTAAAGAATGTTATTTTAATTGCGGGTACAAAAGGAAAGGGTTCTACTGCCACAATCATCAACTCCTGTTTGATTGCAAATGGCTACAAAGTTGGGCTCTTCACCTCACCCCATCTTTTACGAATCACCGAGAGAATAAAGATTAACAATAAAGAGCTCACCAAAAAACAGATGGAGAAATATATCAGATTAATCAGACCCCATATCAATTTTAAAACCCGCATTGGTGCACGCACATTCTTTGAAGTTTTAACCGCAATCGCCTTTATGCACTTTGCAAAAAACCAGGTGGACTTTGCAGTCCTTGAGGTCGGTCTTGGTGGCAGGCTTGATGCGACAAATGTTGTTGATGCCCGAATTCCAGTAATTACCAGAATTGGTTATGACCATATGAACCTGCTTGGGAACAGATTATCACAGATTGCCTATGAAAAGGCAGGAATTATCAGGGAAGCAATCCCCCTCAATCCCTCTTTTATAAAGGGGGAAACAGGGGGATTTTTTATTACCATCCACCAGCATCCAAGTGTAGAAAAACTTTTAAAAAGAATTGCCCGGGAGCGAAAAAATAAAATTATATATGCTGATGAACTGCAGGGGATAAAAATTAAAAGAATTCAGCTTTCAGGAACTAAAATGCACATCAAAGGTCCATTGGGAAAGTTCGACATATTTCTGCCCCTTGTGGGTGCACATCAACTTGAAAATTTAAAGATTGCGCTTGCTGTATTATACGAATTGAAAAATAGAGGCTTCCCGATTTCTATTTCTGCAATAAAAAAAGGATTAACACAGGTTAAATTATCAGGCAGGTTTGAAATCATCTCACAAAGACCTCTGGTCATATATGATGTTGCGCATAATGAAGATTCTTTCTGTGCATTAAATAATAATTTGAAAAATTTTTTTATTGGCTCAGATATAAAAAAACAAAAAGAACTCTATATTGTTTTTGGTTGTAGCAGGGATAAAGACATAAATTATGCAATAAAATATATCTTCCCCGAAGCAAAGCAAATTCTTCTTGTTAGAATTGAAAATCCCAGAGCAATGGAACCCTTAGAAATTTATAAGCGGGCAAAAAAATATCAAAAAAATCTCTTAATTGCCGGCTCAATCAAACGAGCACTGGAATATATCAGTGCAAAAAATATGGACAATTTAATCACTCTCATCTTTGGCTCATTCTATCTCTATCCTGATGTCTATTCATTTTATCACCACTATCTTGTTCATCGCAATCATTAACTTAAATTTAAATTCTGCAAAATACAGCACACTCGAAAAACTTTTATTGCAACACTTTCTTGCCAGGCAGAAAAATCCTGTCGGTTTACCCATCATCGCCTTCTGACTGTTTTTTCTTCTGCATACAGTTCGCTAAATTATCCGTAATTACCTAACCAAACCACCTGCCCCTTCACATCCCCAGGCGCTGATTTTGATAAGAATCGTAGCGTTCTTCTTAAAAGAATCTTAAAATCTACCTGCTCGCTTAAAATTATACCAAAATGACTTTGATAATATTTTTATGAAGATGAACAAAGTCTCTTATATTGTGCGATAATATCGCTCTCTCTTTACTTATTGCCTGTAATAATTGTTGCTCATCACTCAACCCGATTAACCCCTCTTCAACACAACTTATTACATCGTATCCCCTTTCCCTTAATACTTTAGCAAGAAGCAACCGAACATCTTCATCAAGATAAATTTTTATTTGACTTTGTCCTTCCATTCAGACTCTTTCTGCTCGTTAATCAAAGAATCAATCTCCTCTTTATGGTCATAATAGTAAGCAAGTGCACCGTAGACTGCCGAAAGTGTCAACTGGGGAAACTCTTTAACCAATTCCTCCGGCAACATTCCTTCTTTTAAAATGTAAATAACAATTGAACGAACCGGAAACCGCGTTCCCTTAACTACAGGTTCACCACCATGAATAACCGGATTCTTTATGACATAATCTTGCTCAATCTTTGCTTCTGTATGTGCTATAAATATCTCCTTTTATTAAATTAATTTTAGCCAATTTTTTTCCTGTGTCAACACCATATTCAAATACCTAAAAGTCCAATAATAAATTACTTTAAATATTGTCAAAACTAAAAAACATAAACCTGAAGTTCTTCAGCAAATTCAAAAAACAACATTTTTACGGCAGGCAGAAAAATGTTGCAAACTAAAACAGATTTAATAGAAGTGCAATAAGTATTCCCATTACAATAGGCAGAGGAAGACCTATTAATAAAATTTTTAAATCCCGTTTCATCATTAGCTATTTTCCATTATCCTGAGTTTTTACTTTTATTACACCTGACCTTTTTCTGCCAGTAGAAAAGTGCAAAAAAATACGAACCAGATGTTTATTTATTATTTTTGTCACTATGCTATCATTCTAAATGATTTGCATGGCCTTGCTGTATATCTTTATCTGCCATAGCAACTTTTTTAGAATGGACTACAGATGGTGGTTTTTCTTCCTCACCTTTAACTATATAAATTTTCTCTTTTTTGATATATTTGTAGATCACATATATTCCAATAAGTAGAAACCCAATAATTACAGTTCTAAAAAAGTAATTTAACGGGGTAGTAGGATATTTAATATTTAACAAACCATAGAGGATAAACAGCGGAGTAAATACAAATCCTCCTAAAATGAATTGCGTTAATTGTTTTTCCGTAGGTGATTTTTGAAAGATCATTCGGTATTGAAATCTACTTAATGGTTTTATAGTCAAAACAATAAGCAAAAACCAAAGTATTAGAAATACAGCGAATAGATATAAACCATTGTCGGTATGAAAAAAGATTAGCAGTAGTACACTTATTATCAGTAGGATACATAGAAATAATACACTCTTTTTGTTTAGCTGCATATTTTTCACCCTTTGTTACTCTAATATATTATGGCCATTCTAAATTGTCCATTTCTTCTGTTGTCATTAATCCACTAGATACTGTGATTGGCACTCCCCAGTTATATCCAAAGAATATTGATTTCATAAGTCCATTATCAAAAATTGAAATAATTATTGGCCCACCGCCTCCGGAAAAATCTGCCATATCACCAGTTAATGGACCACTACCCCATGCAACAATAGGTCCAAGACCGATACCAAGTCCAAACCCTTTATTTGGTTCCATAAAAAAGTACCAGCCACGCTGTTCAGCAGGCGTAATAATGTAAGTTTGACCCCATGACATGCCCCACCACAAAAATGTAGCCTGCGCTTGAAATTGGAAACCGATTACTATATTGTGTGCAGGAGTACCACTATGACCGGGTTGACCGCCCCCGCCGTAAGGATTATAACCACTCCTTCTCCTCCGACCTCCAAGATAACCACCAGTACCACCACCATAAGGGTCTGAATACGCATCTTCATCCGCACCTATTAATCCTTCATCTGAAGAAGCATCAGGAATACGATGAAGCGGTGGAATAGGAGGTGGTGTCCATACACCAATGCATATATCATCATAACAAGTCCACGCTATATTTTCATCCCACAACCACTCCATCGGTGGGTTCAACCCCAGCGGGTCAATGTATTTAAGGGGATTGTTCACACAATAGCCGTATCTCATCTGGGTTTGGGGGAGCTCAATGTAACCGCCAAAGGGGTCAAGGGTCATAAACCTGCCAAGCTGTGGGTCGTAATATCTTTGACAGAAATAGTTTAAACCCATCTCTGAATCCACTTCCTTCCCTGTAAACCCATGCACATTGCCCGAGCCTGTTATCATCTCTCCAAACGGCTGATAGGCACCCGTCCAGACAACAGTGCCTGACTCATTCGTCATCTTCCTTGGACTACCCAGGGCATCGCAATGATTTATATAGAAGCCAGGATGTAAAGAAGAGAAATCAGATATTACCGCTCTTTCACGATTTCTTATCTTGCTTCTTGCTTCTGTCATCCTACCTCTGATGTATTCTACCCGAATTTTCAAGGGTGCCCGCCCTCGTTAAATGACCCTTATCAATAATCTATTATACATATATTTCTACGGAATTCAACTGTGTAGAATTTCGTTTGCCTAAAAGATAGACATATCTAATGAAGCCAATATCGAAGCCAAAGACCTATAAGTTTTTGCCTGAAGCAAATAGGCAAAATGCCTAAAATAAAGACCGCCTTACTGTCAAAAAGTCAACCCCTGTCTCCACACCAGTTTTCCATTTTATTTTTTAATTTTTGGATTTATTATCCTTTGATAAACCAAAGGATTCACGGATGTCTTTGCGGTTTAAATAGTAAATGCCATATAGGAGAATACCAATCCAAGGAGAAAAAATAAGAAGACTATAACCGAGCAAAGTAGCGTCCAGAACCTGTTGTTTTTGTAGGGAATAAATGGTAACAAAAAGAATTAAGAATATAACAATAATGCTGACGTATAGATATAAAGTTCGCGCCCAGCATTTTCTGTAATTTATTCCAATGGCACATATTATTAAAATAATTAGTATGAGCATAACCGCCGCGATATTCAAAATCAATTCGGGGCCTCTATTGAGTTCCAATAGATCAGGCAATTTTATTAATGTTCCAATACTCCATATTGAAACGAGTAAAAAAGAAAACGGGTCTAACTTTTTCATAATACTATTTTCCTCTTTCAAATTATCGATAAGGTAAAGGTGGAAAAACTTGAAAACCATAAAGGAATGGTGCCATAAAATAAGGATCAAAGTACCGTGTCCATTCGCCATAACAGGTGGCACTTACCAGAGAGTGAACTTTCCAGATATTCACAACTTTTGTTTGCCAATATTGTAAGTTCATTGATCCAAACATCGCATTAAGTTCATACGACCAGTCAGCACAAGCCCATACATTGGGGTCACCGGCTAAATATCTTATAGCATATTCAGGAACAATTGTTGAACCATGAATTGGATAATTTGCTACCATAAAATTGACATAGGCTGTTCGCATTAGATTCATTTCATCGGCCACTGTATAGGTTGAACCCAGTCCTGCGCCACTACCAGCTACATATTCCGGATTGTCGTAGCGATTCATTCCAACCATTACTGACATAGTAATAGGATTAAAATACATATAGGTCTCTATTGTCGTTGAACCATATTGGTATGTTTGTCTAAAATAATCATGCTTAGCAAAGTAAAATCGCATTTGGCTGATGTATTCATTGAGGGCGACCTCCATATAGAACCACGAATTCGCTTCCATGTAGCTTTGCATTGATCCATATTCACTACCAAAACCAACCATAATCCGAGGCTGACCTTCTTTCCACATTCCATAAACTTGAAACATCTCTTCAATATGGGAATAACTCATCACCTCGCCCGTCGGGTCAGTAAATTTTATTGGATTATTGGCACAATAGGCATAGGGTGATGCACCTTTCTGGTCAACCGGGTCCAAACTCATAAACCTTCTTTATAATTTTTTTTATTCCTTTTCGTTTTCCGCCTTAAATACTCTTTTTTACCCTCAAGAAAAAGCCGATCTTTTTGATCTATTTCCCGATAGCTCTGTTTCAAAGCGATCATCGTATCCAGACCAGCCACAGGAATCTCAACACCACCAACTTTCTCAAAATATATCTCCTGTCTTGCTACTTTATAATCAATATCACCCACTTTCGTTAATAGGTCAACATAATAACCACCGAGCCCCACCCTGACAACTTGATAATGGCGAAGCATTTTAGCATTAAGCTCTGCTATTTCATTTTCACGCAAAAAACAAAGCAATGCTTTTTTTATTTTTGCAACATTTTCCTCCGTATCTTCCACAAGAAAATCAATATCGTAAGTTGGCTTTTCTAATCCATGTAAAATAACCGCACAACCACCAATTAAGATATACTTGACACTATGTCTATTTAATACATCACAGAATAATGATAATTTTTCAAGGGTTATCATTTTCTTTTATTCGCATTTCCAGGTCTCTTTGAGATTGCTCAAATGATTCAAAAAAATAGAGACCCGGTTTATAAAGAATTTTGCTTGCTGGATGATTATACTTTCTTAAGGAATCGGCGAACTCTTTTAAGAATCTTGCTACCCTTTTTTCCTGAAATCCTCTTTTCCACATCTCCCGATACATATCCAACCTTGCTTCCAAAAATGTCCGATATTTACGAATGCCTCTTTTCATCTTGCTAATTTTACCAGAAATTAAAGATAAGTCAAGATTGGGTCAGTATACCAATTGCTGCCAACGGCAAAAGTTCATCTCTGCTCCATGCTTCATAATGTTCAGTAGCGTGATTCCGTATGCAAAATTTCGCCGGGTTTCCACATACCTCGCTCCTTATGAAATTTTATTGCCAACATTGGTCGGTTTATATATTCACTTCCAATTTCCTCATCTGGTAAGATCCACACTAAGTGCAGTATCACAATCACATTATCATTATTTACAATATCAAAAAGAAAATGGAAACATCTGTAAGGACCGATGCTGTCAGCTCTTGTTTTCATTGCATTTTTATCAAGTATTTTTAAATCTATGGTGAATAATTGTATGGAACTCATTCCTTCCAGTGAATAGTTGGTTAGAACAACACAACCGGTATCCTGCAGCACAGAGTAGAACGGCTCTACTTTCTCTTCAAGAACTTTAACCAAAGTCATCTGCACAAGTTCACTCTTATCTTTGTTAGTTAATTGGGGGGTCGTAAGATAATAACATTGGAACATACCGAATATTATGACCGTGGATAGCAATATAAATCCGATCTTCGGTATCCCCATATAACCCTTTAACAAAATCTTAATTCTGATGTGCATTGCACTTATTATAAACATTGAGATTCATCGTGCAAGTAGTATTATAGTATTATGGTCGCCATATTTCTCTATATAGCAAGAACCACCCAGTGTCCGTTGGCCGAGTTGGCCAGTTTGGCCATAATATTCCATAACGAAACAGAGGTCCAATGTCACGAATTAAATCTATTGCAAAACGATCCTGAGGGGAATCATAATAGCGCCTGAAAAGAACCCCCGATTCTCCTATTTTTGACCACATTTCCATAAATTCTGGGCCTAAATCTAACTCCGGATTCAGGAATCCCCAAATATGTGAGGCTTCATGTAAGATATTCTTCGCCAGCATTCCTAAAGAAGTATGTTCGCCGAAATGGACATAAATCGACCCATCCTCATTCATATAGGTTATAGCGCTGTTCGTTGTTGCCATAACAGGATCCCCTAAGAAAACAGAACATTGTGTGTATGCTGATAAATAGTAAGCCGCCCTCGGGCTTGCTATAGACAATACATAGACACACCGCATAAAAGAAACCTTGTCAGAATAAGCGCCATATATTCTGTTAGACCATGAAATTGCGAAATATACCGCCGGTGGGATTATTCCTAATTCTAAATATGGATTGTTCAAATCGGTGGGGCTATAGTAATCGATACCCAGTAAATTACCCCACTCATCATAATTCCAAAAAGTATAGTACGTAAAACCAGCCTTCCACATTCCATAAACTTGAAACATCTCTTCAATATGGGAATAACTCATCACCTCACCCGTCGGGTCAGTAAATCCTATTGGATTATTGGCACAATAGGCATAGGGTGATGCACCTTTCTGGTCAACCGGGTCCAAACTCATAAACCTGCCAATCTGTGGGTCGTAGTAACGCTGTGAGTTATTTCTGTTGGTCATCCTTTTTTCTTACCCGATGTTTACCTGGTTCAATAACTATAAAATACCCAGGCAATAGTTTATCACTGTGAATTTTGAGAACCTTCAAAAGCTCATTGTTAACTTCTTCAAGAGTCTCAGGTGTTAATCGCAACAGAATTACACAAGCCTCTTTTTTCTTGCTTAAAAATACTAAAGAGCCAAATCCTTTATCGCGTGTAATAAGCACTAAACCGTGCTGCAAAGCATAGCTCAAAATAACTACATCAGGGTTACCTCGTAAGCCAATATCTGCAACTTTTACAACATCATATCCGTGTCCACGCAAAAATTTAATGGTTAATTCATAAACATCTTCGTCAATTAAAAATCTCATCTATTGTTATTCGGCAATGTGCACTTCTTCGGCTTTAATAATATTCATAGCATATTGAATACAAGCCTTAATGTCCTCAATCATAATCCCAGGATAGTATTTTTCAATAATTTCTTCAAAAGAAATACCCGCTTCAATGAGTTCAAGAATACAATACACCGGTATTCTTGTGCCTGCAATGCAAGGCTGACCAAAGTGCACTGCATTATCTACTGTTATTCTCTCCATCTAATCTCCTTTATAAGTTAATTATATTAATAAAAAAAGAATTGTCAATTAAGCATAGCAAACATATCGCAATATCAAACCACTAAAATATCTAAATTAAAATCGCCTTCCACTTAACCGCAAAAGTGAAATGCAAAAATAAAGTGTTGTTTTATCTAATCTTCAATATTCCGGCATCAATCCTCTGCCCAATATCAAATCAATAACTTCCTCCTTGATCTCTTCATAACTGTGCATCTTCTCATAGAGCTTATGAGTAGTCCCACTAACCACAGATAGATGTTTCAATTTGCCGAAATATGCAGGATTAATTTCAATCAAAGCATAATCATAATCTTTATCCTTATCCATTTTGTTTGGCTCTGGCCTTTCTGTAATTAACAGAAAACACTCCTGAAATACAATCATACGAGTGCGCTTCTGATTCTCCATAATATCAAACTGGTAAATAACTTTAGACTTCTTATTGTATTCCTGAGGAGTATAGGCAACAACAATATAATTACCAACCTTGAAATCTTCCTTAGGAAATTCATTCGTCTGGATGGTTATATACTGCCCCTGCCAAACCCTCTTTTGAGCACATAACACTGGTAAAAGCACTATCAGCAAATACAAAAATGGCTTTTTAATTTTTGACATAATTACCTCCATTTGTTTAGCTTCCAAATAAATACTGACCTTTTTCACTTCTGCAAAATCATTCTTTTAAGAAATCTATCAAAAATCCTTTGGGCAACCAGAACTCTTTTAGTTGAGAGGAAATCTTTTTTAAATTTGTCTTCACGGCTTTAAAACAAACTTGACCCTCTACCTTTCTTGAGGTTTTGTATTCATAGTATTTTCGTGGGTTCATATCGTAGACTTCGCCCTTAAAAGATATGTAACCCAAAATTGTATCTTTCATCTGTCGATAAATAATAAATTTTTTTAGAACTATTGAACCAATTTCCTTTATTGTCAAATTGAAGTTACAAATCTCGTCATGATAAAATAGTGCTTTTGTCCGACTCAATTCCACCGAATTATTTACCCCTATTGAATCCAAGAAAATAAATAAGCGGTAGTCTACAAGTGTTTCAGGTGGGAAAATGCGCATGGCAGGCGGAGGATAGATAGCGTGCAACATGAAAATATATTTATCGCCAGCGATTATGTTAAGATGTCCATCGGTTGTGGCATCTAAATCGGCATTTGTTATATACATTGCCTCAAGATGTTTCATACTAATCACACTCATTGAATCTGTACTAAAAACTAGATTCATTGTGCCTTGCGTTAATTTATGATAACTAACACAAGAAATAATAATCAAATGTAGAAACAATCTAATGTTCGTCCATGCCCAAAAATGTAATGTAGAAAATTGCTTATTTCTTTTTATAATTCCATAGGTCACCCCTACACAACCAGACATTTTAAATACCCAATTTTTCACTACCATGTCACGGGCGTATTAAACCGCACAGCATTGCACCTTGTATCCATGCATTACGAAAATTAGAAGTGTATAGATTTCCAAAATAAAATCCTTCAACACTGTAAGCTTGCCGTTCTTGTTGCATAAGTAACTGCGTTGCAGTCCCCTCATTATAACCTCCAGCCTCAAATCCAAAACTTCTTTGTAGCAAATGGGTGGCTTCGTGGAGTATGGTTCCTGCAACCTCATATAGACCACCGCCCTTTTCCGCAATTAACGATAAATTTATAAGCATTACAAGGGGTCCCAGCTTATGCCCAAACGCCTCTCCATATCCAGTATACCCCAATATTCCAGGCATTTTGGCATTTATTATGCGGATATTATTAACTTTTATCCATTCTCCAATATTAATAAATTGCCAACCGTTCTCGGTAAGAATCTCCCATTCAAATATTCCAGAGCTCAATAAAAACATCACCTGTCTAAGCAAATCATTGGCACCCGCTGACCAATCCCAGCCCGGTGCCCAGAAATCTGGGTCTAACTCAGCTGACGAACCTAAAAACCAGGTCTTTGAGCGCCAGCCCGTATAAGGCACAAGACCATTTTCACCCATCGTTCCAAAAAATGCTGCATCATCTTCCATCTGCCACTGAATCCAATCTGCAGCCATTGAAGTCTCGCCCGTCGGGTCAGTAAATTTTATTGGATTATTGGCACAATAGGCATAGGGTGATGCACCTTTCTGGTCAACCGGGTCCAAACTCATAAACCTTCTTTATAATTTTTTTTATTCCTTT
>JBBILZ010000018.1:0-43453 GCA_037444665.1 Caldifarciminota bacterium | reverse complement strand
CCTCAACGAAAATATTGCCCTATTCCCACCAGTAATTTTAGATAACCTCAGTAGTAATTCTTACTGGAAAGGTGGTAAGGATGTGTGTGCGCATTACATAAGTGCGTTCTTGCCATCCCCCCAGTTTTATAATATGCAATTTTAATAAAAAGTAATTTGGGAAAAACAAATATTTACGTTTTACTAATGATTTATGTTGGATTAATTCTTTACCTAAATGAAGTAGATGAATTTCATTATTTAAAATCACATTTACCAAAATAGTTAATAAGCCTCGAACATTATTAAAAAATTGTCATTCAGAGCGAAGTGAAGAATCTGCTGTTATTCAATATCAATTAGCCCGCACTATTCATCTTTAATGTCATTGCGAGCCTTTGCCGAAGGCAAAGGCTCGCAATCCCTGATATATTCAATAACAGATGAGATTGCTTCGGCAACTGCGTTGCCTCGCAATGACAAGAAAAAAACAGAATTTCAAAATTTTACCTTGCTGAAAAGTGCTGCCAACTCGCTCTTGGGCTGCCATGGGGTGAAGGGGATGGTGCAAATTCAGAGCAGATTCTTATTTCTCGTCAATCAAAGGCAGAAAAGCCGGGAATGCAAACGGTTAAAGGTTAAGACCTGACCCTAAGGGTGATTGGAGTTATTCTGTTATCTGTTTCAATTCATCAACAGGGATTTTCTTTAGTTCAGGCAATCCGAGTTCCTGACGGATACGATTAACTGCTGAGGTTACCGCAACACTAATACCGGTCTTACCGATATTCTCTGATAGTTTAGTAAGATTTTCTGGTGCCGTGCCTTTTTCTACACAGATATTTTTTAAAGCGATAATCACTTCTATGGGACGGACATCCTGCGGACACCTTTCATAACAGGCATAACAATTGGTGCAGAGCCAGATTGGTGAATCCTTACCAGTCAGGTCCTCCTCCATTCCGAGGAGTGTCTGTAATAGTATTACACGGGGATTGAATTTTTTTGTAAATCTTGCGGCCGGGCAGGAGGCAACACAGGCACTACATTGATAACAATAGTTATGGTGCTTGCCACCAGGAACCTGATTCAATTTATCACGGAAACGAAAATTGACTATGACCTTCTCTTTTTCCATAAAATCCCTCTATTTTAGGTTTATCCTTATTTTTTCTTGGTAGCTTCCATCTTTAGATGCACGGGAGGGTTTTTCGCCCGACTGAAGTCGGGCGCTACAATTTATTCTTTTGTAGCGTCCATCTTTAGATGGACGAACATTTTTTTCTCCGTCCAGTTGAAACTGGACACTACAGCAAGAATGAAACAAATTTTCCCCGTAGCGTCCATCTTTAGATGGACGAGAGATTTCATCGCCCGACTGAAGTCGGGCGTTACAATAAGAATAGGAGAGTCGGGCGTTATCACAAAAATAAAAAGGTATTGGGTCGAATAGATTACTTCTCATAGTACCTCGACCATGAATAGGGATATTTTTGCCAATCGTCTATAATTTCTTTTCTTACCGGATTATTTAGTATATATAACGAGACTTGTTCAATTTTCTCTTCTTTTCTTAGGATATGGTCATAGAAACTTTCTTGCCAGATTTTTTGCACGCCATAGAGATAATTGATTTTCCGGGAGGTTCTTCCTTTATAAGCTTAATTATATTAAGTATATTTATTTCTTTACCATCAGGATTAAATAAAAGATGTAAATGATCAGGCATTAAACACCAGGCAACGATGTATTTATCAAATTTTTCTATTTCTTCTATTATAACTTCTGAAAATCTTTTTTGTAGGAAAAACGGCTGCCGCTGGTGCGTTCCAACGATAATATGGATTGGATATATTAATTTTTTGTAGTCTATTTCTCTCAGGCGAGGCGCATGGCTTCTGCCAAAGGTTTTGTAATCAGTTAATTTTGTTTTTTCGTCCGACTGAAGTCGGACGCTACAATTAATTCCATTGTAGCGTCCATCTTTAGATGGACGACGGATATCATCGCCCGACTGAAGTCGGGCGCTACAAGAAAAATGGGGAAATCGGGCGCTACAATTTAGATTTTGTTTCGGATTTCGGATTTCGAATTTCGAATTTATCTCCATATTTAATCTCCTATCGCTTCTGCAACGAGACTAACGAAATTCTTCGTTTCAATCTTTATCTCATCCTGCCTCTGTGCCTCAGGTGCTTCTTTCATTGCACAGTTAAAGTGGATTTCACACTTGGGACAGGCAAGGATTAATAATTCAGCACCTGTCTCTTTTGCCTCTTTTAATCGCCTTATCTGAATCCTTTTTGAATAATTGGAACAATTCATCCAGGCACTCACGCCGCAACAGATTGCCCGATTCTTGTTGTGCCTCATCTCTTTTAAAATGAGTCCCGGGATTGCATTCATTACCTTTCTCGGCTCCTCATAGATACCAAGGTGCCTGCCCAATCTGCACGGGTCCTGAAATGTTACAATTTTTGCAAACTCTTTTAATTTTAACTTCTTTTCACTCACTGCCTGAGAAATAATCTCTGAAATGTGGTACATCTCTATTTTAAAATCAAAATATCTTGCATAATCAATCCTGAAGGTGCGATAACATTCAGGGCAGGAAAATATTATCTTTTTTATTCCTGCATCCTTCATTAATTTTATATTAAACTCAGCGAGCTTTTTAAAATTTTCAAAATCGCCCTGCCATAACAAATCATGACCACAACACCTTTCTTCTTTAAGTATAACCGGTGTAATATCAAGATAATTTAAAATTTTTATTGTATCATTACCGGTCTTTGTTGATACGGCTACAATATCACTGAATAACACATCAAAAAATGGGGCACAACCAACAAAATAGAGAGTATCACCAGTTTCGCCAACTTTTAAATTCTTATCAAGCCACTCCATCCGTTTGGGGCTCAGTTCGGGTGAAGACATTATTCTCATTAAAGACTGTGCTGCACCACCATGCGAACATAATGCCTCTTCACCAAGTTTTAATGCCTCAAACCGGATCGCCTGAGTTAAGTCAATGTAATTAATATCAGCCGGGCACTGTTCATTACAGAGTCCACAAGTCAGGCACTGCCAGATGTTTTTATCTTTAAATAAATCTTCATTCTTAGCCCGCAATGCCCTATTTAATAATACCCGCGGTGAAAAATTATGATTTAATTTAGAGACCGGGCACACGCCCGTGCACTTGCCACAATCAAGGCAGAGCAGGGCGTGGGAATTGCGAATTGCTTCAGCGAGATTCATACCTTTAATAAATTCGAAATCCGAATTTCGAATTCCGAAACAAATCCGAATTTCGAATTCCGAAACAAATCCGAATATTGAAATTCAAAACAAATTCTAATTAACTCTGACATTACTCACTCCGCCTTACTATGGAACCGAAGATATTCATAAGTTCAGTCGCTTCATCAATCAATGATAGTCTTTCGTTCTCTAACTCAAATTTATTATTTGTGCACAAAAGTTTCAGCCAATATCGACTCTCCTTGGATTCTTTCCGGCAAATTTTTATTCTCATTATGAAGTCTTTTTTACTTAATGCTTCATTAGCTTCAATATAATTTGCACCAACAGAACCCGATGATTTTACTAATTGTTTAATATCTTCAGTATTTGCAAGCGTTTTAGGCAATTGTTTTACGAAATCTCTGACTCTTCTGGCGAACTTAATTGTACGTTCTTCAAGATCGTATCGTTTTGAATTTTGTATTTTGGGCCTTTGAATTTGTTTCGAATTTCGTATTTCGTTTTTCGAATTTTCAGTTTCGGTGTATTTACCCATCTTCTTTCTCCGATATACTATCTTTCTTCTTATTTATAGAACTCGGTCCGAGTCTTCTAATGGTTTCTGTAAATTCTGTGGCAACTTTTGCGAATTTTGTCGTCTCCGCAGAAGAGATCCAATCAAGTTTTAGTCTTGCTGATTCAATACCAAGCATCTCTACAAGTTTTTCAGTTATCTTATGGACATCTGCAGCCTTTCTTGCTCCGAATATGTAATGGCAATCTTCAAAATGGCAGGTGGCAACAATGACACCATCTGCACCAAGTTCAAATGCCTTTAACACCATTCCCGGTGTCACCCTGCCACCGCACATCACGCGCACAATCCGGATATTTGGTGGATACTGTAATCGGGCAACACCCGCACCATCTGCTGCCGGATAAGAGCACCAGTTGCAACAAAAGGCAACAATTTTTGGTTCGAAATTCATTTAAGCAATGCCTCAAGTTGGGCACTTATCTGTTCGGATTTAAAATGCCGCAAATCAATTGCACCAGTTGGACAGGCAGGAACACAAGTACCACAGCCCTTGCATAATGCCTCGTTCACTCTGGCGATAAAAAGCTCAGGCTCTTTTTCAATAAGCGAGATTGCATGAAATTCACACACATCCACACAGCGTCCGCAACCACGACAGTAGATTTCGTCCACTGAGGAAGTTATTGGCGGCAAAACAATTGTATCCCTGGATAATAATGAAGATACTTTAGCGGCCACTGCTGATGCCTGGGAAATGGAATCACCAATATCCATTGGAAACATACAACAGCCGGCAAGGAATACACCTTCAACTGTTGTTTCCACAGGACCAAATTTTGAATGCCTTTCTAAGAAGAATAAATCGCTCCCCCTGGGCACCTTTAATAAATCTGATAATTTCATTGTCTCGTTTCCATTGGGCACCATACCTACAGACAGAATAACCGCATCAACCGGCACAACAATCTCTTTGTCAATTACATCAAGATACATTTCAATCTTCTCTGCTTTTCTGGCACCAATGACTTCTGGTATTTCACCTTTTGCCAGTTCTGAATAAGGAATAAATAATACACCCATATCCCTTGCCTGACGATACATCATCTCTGCACCCTTTGAATAAACTCTTATCCCACGGTGGAAGATTGTAACATCAATTCCTTTTTTGCGCAACAATATTGCCTGTTTTATTGCAGACTGACAGCAATACCTTGAACACCAGGTATTACCTATTTCTGCCCGTGAACCAACACACTGGATAAATGCCACACTCTTCAGACCTTGCAGATTTTCTGAATTTTCTATGAGCATATTCTCCAGTTCCATACTGGTATGAACATTGGAGAATTGTCCGTAGCCAAATTTATCCAGTGGTTTATAAAGGTCCGCACCGATCGCCAGCACAATTGCGCCAACTTTTAAATCCAGTTCTTTTCCTCGTGTTGCAACTTTTATTTCAAAATTTCCAACAAATCCCTTGATATCCTTGATATCTGCATCAGTATAGCTCTCAACACCCTTATCGTTTAACTCTCTTTTCTTTTTCTCAATCAATGATGCGCCGCTCATACCTGCTGGGTAAACACTGGACAACCTTTGCACCCTTCCACCAAGTTCCTTTTCTTTTTCAATCAAATAGACCTTGAATCCACGATTTGTTAGGTCAATCGCACATTGGATGCCAGAAACACCGCCACCAATAACCAGCACTTCCCTTCCTACATTCAATGCTTTAGGTGATAGGGGTTCTAATCTCTTTACCCTTTGCACTGACATTTTTACAATCTCTTTTGCCTTTTCTGTAGCCATTTCTGGGTCGTGCTGATGGACCCAGGAACACTGATTCCTGATATTTGCCATATCAAATAAATAGGGATTAAATCCAATCTTTAAAAGTGTCTCCTGAAAAACACCTTCGTGTGTCTTTGGTGTGCATGCTGCTACAACTATACGATTCAATTTATTTTGCAAGATTGCCTCTTGAATCTTTTTCTGCACACTCTCGGCACATGCAAATAGATAGTTATCAACAAAAACAACATCCTTTAATTTTGCTGCATATTCACAAATCTGTTTAATATCCAGAACTGCACTAATATTCGTGCCGCAATGGCAAACAAAGACACCAACACGAAGCGGACCAGAGAGGTCAAGTGGTAAAATCTCTTCTTTTTTTTCTTCAACGACACTTTCTTTAACCAGCACACCCGCTTTTGCTGCAACACCGCTTGCCTCAGCAATGGCATCTGTAATATCTTTTGCTCCTGTAGCACAGCCACATACATAGATACCAGGTCTGGTTGATTCCAGGGGGTAACTGCACGGGTCCTGCTCTTTAAAGAAACCATCTTTATCCAGCTCAATACCTAATATTTGCGAAAGATTTTTTGTTCCCTCACTTGGCACCATTGCTGATGAAAGAACAACCATATCAACAACCAGATTTTTGATTTCTCCTTTTAACTGGTCTTCATAGGCAAGGAGTAATTCACCAGTTTTTTTATCTTCAATAATCTTTGATGGTTTACCTTTGATGTATTTTACTCCCGCATTAAGGCTCCTTCTATAAAACTCTTCAAATCCCTTACCAAATGCCCGTATATCAATATAGAATACCATTATTTCTGTATCGGGATAGTGTTCTCTAATCACCAGCGTATCTTTGATTGTATTCATACAACAGATTCTTGAGCAGAATGGAATATCTGCTTTCATATTACGGGAGCCAACGCACTGGATAAAAGCAATCCGCCTCGGCTGGCGAACATTTGTAAAAGTGAGCAACTCTCCCCGGGTAGGACTTGCCGCATCCAGCAATCGCTCTAATTCAAAACTGGTCACAACATTTTCAAACCTTGTATACCCATATTCACTCGCCTCTCTGGGGTCATAGTATGCTACTCCTGTTGCAACAACAATTGCGCCAACATTTAAATCAATAATCTCCTCTGGCTCATCAAAATTTATACACTTTGCCTTATAGGCTTGTATACACTTACCGCAGGCAATGAGTTCCCAGGGGGTATATTTTTTTTCTCTCTTTTCCTGTATTCGCTTCATTATTTTTCTTGCCCGCTCCGGTACATTATCAAGGCACTCTTCTTTTACCCGGATATAAGCTGAAGGCACTGCCTGGTTATAAGGAGTATATATCGCCTTTCTTGATTTAAGCCCTAAATCAAACTCATTGGGGACAACCATCGGACAGACCTTGGCACAGTCACCACAAGCAGTACATTGATTAATATTTACATATCTGGGGTGTTTTATAATTTTGACCGAAAAATCCCCTGCCTCACCTTTAACTTCTCTTACTTCAGAGAGCGTATACAGGGTAATATTAGGATGTCGACCGACATCCATCATCTTTGGACCGAGTATTCAAGCCGTGCAATCCATTGAGGTAAATATCTTGTGGAGTTGAGCCATTCTTCCGCCAATGTTCGGGCATTTTTCCACAAGATATACCCGGAATTGCGCATTTGCCAGGTCAAGGGCAGCCTGAATACCTGCAATACCACCCCCGATAACCAGAACCCCTTTCTGCATAAACCTCCTGGTAATTATGTTTGTATCATTACCTGTAATTAGATACAAACAATCAAAACATAAAAAATTTTAATTACTGATTATTTAATGCCTGGAGTCCGTAATCATACCCTCGCTGGAATGCCTTTAAGTTAGTGTCCACAGCCTTTTCAGGTACCAGAGTGGGAATGGCTTTTTTCATTGCATCTTCACTCACAAATTTTGTTATTGCCGTAAAGAATCCGAGCATCACCACATTGGCACTGATTCTGCTGCGGAGTTCTTCAGCAAAACGGGTAGCAGGAATGCGATAAATCTTAATGCCCTGCCGAACCATTCTGGGGTTAACTAAATCTTTATCAATAAGTAACATACCATTATCTTTCAATTCAGCCTCAAATTTGTTATATCCTTCCTGAGACATAGCAATCAAACAATCCGATTTTGTAACATAGGGATATAGAACCCTGGTATCAGAAATGACCAATTGGGAACTACAGGCACCACCTCTTGCCTCAGGACCAAAATCCTGGTTCATTGTGGCATGCTTATTGTCATAGAGTGCAGCTGCCTTACCGACAATCAATCCAGCTCGAATAATACCCTGTCCCCCATAACCAGCAAATCTTATTTCAGGCATAATTAGACTCCATAAGGCTTGAATTTTTCACCCAGTGCTTTACTCAACTGATTATTATATCTTTCAAGGAATGTCGGTCTCTGTTTATCTGTAAACTTACCCACGATAATCTTCTCTTCGGGTAATATAGGAACATTTCGCGGCTCAAGATTTTCTTTTATTATACAATTTTCAAAGTAAAATTTTAATAGTTCTTCATTTATTTTTTCAATATCATTATAAAAATTGGGACCGGGCAAGAGAACTTCTATCACAGAAAGTCCCTTTTTGTTCATTGCTTCGGCAATAGAATCTATCAATTGTTCAGAATGGAGTGCAGTCCATCGTGCAGTATACACTGCACCACAGGAATTGGCAAGATGCGGGATATTAAATGGTTCTTCAAATGGTGAATAAGGGGAAAATGGGAGTGCTGATTTGGGGGCAGGTTGTCCCGCAATCCGTGAATAGACAAAACTATTAATACAGATAACCAGTAAATCCATATTCCTTCGTGCAGTATGAACCAGATGGTTTCCACCAATGGTGATAAGGTCACCAACAACAGGCATAACTTTAAGCCCGGGATTTGCCAATTTCATCCCTGTTGCGAAGGCAATGGTGCGACCGCGCATTGTATGAAAAAAATCTATCCCTAAATTTTTTGTTGTTGCAGGAGCAAATGGAATATCTGATACGACTGAAATATTTTTACGAAGCACTCCTGATTTTTCAATCGCCCGGTCAAGAATATCAATAAAAAGATTCATTCTTCTCTCCCGACCATTTTAATTACTTTTTCAAAAATTTTCTTTTCAAGGGTTGTTTTGAATTCAATAACACCTTCATATATTGCTGTCTGTTTCACCACATATTCAATTGCATCTGCAATATCATCGGGATTATGAACACCCGCACCTCCATGTGGAACAAGCATCACATTTGACCTGCCATGTACACAACGCGCCACTTCATATACAATCTGGCCATAATTAATTTCAGGAACGACGAATGCCTTCACCTTCTTTGATAACTCATTTATCCTTTCATCCGGAAATGGCCAGACCGTGATAAGACGAATACTACCAACTTTTATTCCCCGATTTTTTGCAATCTCAATTCCCTTATTTGCAACCCGTGCTGATATACCATAGGCGACCACTACAACTTCGGCGTTTTCAGTATCTTCTTCTCTTATTTCAATAATCTTATCTTTATTGAGTCGGATCTTATCCACCAGCCTTTTTAAATATTGTGTTTTAAATTCTTCTTTTGTTACTGGATAACCACGTTCATCATGGAGGAGGCCGGTAATGTATAATCTCAACCCCTCACCTGCCTTTGCCATATCCGGCACCAGGTCTGATTTTGGTTTGAATGGGAAGTATTCTTCTGCTGGACCAGTATATATCCGCGGTGATTCTATTTCAATCTTATCCGCTTCAGGAATAACAACCTTTTCGGTCATATGACCAACACATTCATCAGACATTATCATTACTGGACAGCGATATCGTTCTGCTAAATTAAATGCCTTTATTGTGTAATCAAATAGTTCCTGTGGAGAATCAGGTGAGATTGCAATGATTTCATAATCACCATGTGAACCCCAGCGCGATTGCATAATATCTGCCTGGCCAGTCTTGGTCGGAACACCAGTAGATGGACCAGTGCGCTGAATATTCAGAAGCACAAAAGGCGTCTCAGTCATTGCTCCATAACCAATTGCTTCCATCATCAATGAATAACCAGGGCCTGAAGTAATGGTCATTGACCTGGCTCCTGCCCAGCGCGCACCTATTACTGCAGCGATAGAAGCAAGTTCATCTTCCATCTGAATAAAGATTGCTCCAGTATATGGACCTCTCCGGCACATTGCCTCAAATGCTTCGGTTGATGGTGTTATTGGATAGCCTGCGACAAATTTACAGCCCGCAGCAAGCGCACCATAACCTGCGGCAACATCACCATCTATATAATAATTACCAGTGAAGACATCATTAGGATTTGCCTTAATTTTAAACTTCCATTTCCTGAAGTTTTTTATTGTATACTTCTAAATAAGTCGGCCGTTCACGGTCTACAAATTTCCCCACAATAATCTTTGTCTGAAAACCAATATCTAAATTCTTTGTATCTTCACCATGCCTGATTTCTGAATTATCATGATAGAATCTTAACATATCTATGCCTTCACCGAGCCGATTTGTTCTTGAATAATACTGGGCACAGGGCGAGATTGCCTCTATTACTGAAAAACCTTTTTTATTCAATGCTTCATTAATGGAATTGGTAAGGCGACGCACATCAAGCACAGTCCAGCGCGCAACATATACTGCACCTGAGGAATCCGCAATATATGGAATATTGAAAGGTTCTACTACACAACCGTACGGAGATGTAGTACTATAAGCACCTAATGGGGTAGTTGGTGCAACCTGGCCACCGGTCATTGCATAGATAAAATTATTTACACAGATTACAACCATATCAATATTACGGCGTGCGGCATGGATAAAATGATTACCACCAATGGCAATCAAATCGCCATCACCAGAAATTACTACAACCTTTAATTCAGGATTAGCAAGTTTGATACCTGTAGCAAAGGCAATCGCCCGACCATGTGTGGTATGGAATGAATCAAGTTTCATATAACCCGCAACCCTTCCTGTACATCCAATACCTGAAACAACCACCACTTTATTCAAATCTATCTTTGCTTTATCAATTGCAGCAGCAAATGCCGTGACTGCCAGGCCAATACCGCACCCCGGACACCAGATATGGGGGATCCGCTCCATCCGGAGCAAATTTTCCATTGGATGTATCTCTTTAGGTATTTTCGTCAATGTCTCCATTTTAATCTCCTGCACTCATTAAATCATTTAATCCGATAATTTTGTCTTTAACTCCGTTAATCTTTAAAGCATGATTTATTGCTGAAATTAAATTCCGGGTTGTGTCTGCTTTATTAATACTCTGTAAGGTAAATAGCACATTTGTAGCTCCTCCAGCTATTCGTTCAACCTCATACACAACCTGTCCGCAATTCATTTCCATCACTACAATACCCTTTACCTTTTTTGCTGTTTCATATATTCGCTTTTCTGGAAATGGCCAGATCACATTCAGTTTTAAAAGACCTACCCTAATACCTTCGGCTCTTAACTGTTCTACTACGCTGAGGCATGTTCTGTATCCAAGACCATAAGTAATGACAATAACATCTGCATCATCCGTTTTTACCTCAGTAAAATTAATTATCTTATCTGCATTTTTTCTAATCTTCCAGACGAGTGGATGAACATTAAATTCCTGACATTCTTCATTCATTACTGGATAACCGCGCTCATCATGTGTAAGGCCTGTGACATGAAATTTATAACCTTTACCAGTATCAACCATTAAAGGAACGAAGTCGGCTTCTCTTTTATATGGAAGATATTTCTCCTTTGGCCCATCATAATATCGCCTTGGTTCTATCTCAATCTTTTCTAATGCCGGGACAATCACCTCTTCCTTCTCATCGGCAAGGTATGCATCAGAAAGCACCACCACTGGCACACGATAATGTTCAGAAAAGTTAAACGCTTTGATTGTAAAGTTGAACATCTCCTGAGCCGATGAAGGGGCAAGAACAATTGTTTCATAATCACCATGTGAGCCCCATCTTGATTGCATTACATCACCTTGAAATGGCGCTGTGGGCATACCAGGGCCTGGTCCAATATGTTGCACATTCACAATAACACAAGGAGTTTCAAGCATTACACCCAAACCAAAGTGTTCCATCATTAATGAAGAGCCGGGTCCAGCAGTAGCAGTCATAGATTTTTTGCCGCTCCAGGAAGCACCAAGCACTGCCGCAAGGGCAGAAATCTCATCTTCCATCTGAATATATGTTGCCCCTAAATCCTTTGCCCTTTTTAGATAATGATGATAAATATTAAGTGCCGGCACTATCGGATAGCCTGCCAGAAACCTGCATCCAGCAATAAAAGCACCTTCAACACATGCCTCAGCACCGGACAACAAATATTTTCCGCTTAACAAAGTTTTATCAGGTTCATTCATTTCATCTCTAACTGGTCAATGATATCACTCACTGGTTTCTCTTCCTTTAATGTAATATAGATGGCAAATTCAGGACAAAGCATCTCGCAGAGATGGCATTCACGACAGGCATCAGGATTTCTAACCAGTGGTGGATGATAGCCTTTGGAATTAAATTCCTTGGATACCTCAAGGACCTTTTTTGGACAGTATTCAACGCAAAAACCACAACCTTTACACCGGTCCTTAATTATATGGATTTCGCCTATCGGGATCTTAATCTTATCTATATCAAGTGGCTTGCGCCAGAACTTAATAATCAATCTTTTATTGCAACGCTCACCATTTCAAGCACGGTCTTATCCCTGAGGTTTTTCAATTGTGATGCACCACTCGGACATGCCGCACAACACGCACCACAACCCTGGCAAAGGGCATCAATGACTTTTGCAATATTCTTTTCTTTATCTTTTTCCCTGGCACCAAATGGGCAAACACCAATACAGACACTGCATCCTGAACAGAGATTCTCATCAACAGTAGCAATTAATGGCTCAAATGTAATCTTGGGCTGGGATAGAATTCCGATTGCCTTGCTTGCTGCGCCAGATGCCTGAGCAACAGTCTCAGGAATATCTTTTGGTCCGTGTGCTGCACCCGCAATATAGATACCGAGTGTATTCGTCTCTACGGGCCGTAGCTTGGGATGTGCCTCAGTTAAAAATGCATTGGCATCGCATTGAATCTTTAATTTCCGAATGAATTCTTCGTTATTGCGCGTCGGAACCATTCCCATTGCCAGCACAACCATATCTGCTTCAACCTCAATCTTCTTGCCTACCAGGGTATCTGCACCAAGAACAATAATCTTCCCATTTTCTGGATAGACCTTTGAAACCTTACCCCGGATATAGATGGCACCTTCATCAGTTGCCCGATTATAAAATTCTTCAAATCCCTTACCCGGTGTTCTCACATCAATATAAAAGATTATTGGTTCACCATCATGCACACGGTGCTTGTATAAAATTGCATGCTTTGCAGTATACATACAGCAAATCTTGGAGCAGTATTCAAGATGGTTCTCTTTATCCCTTGAACCAGCACACTGAATAAATACTACGCGCTTTGGCACCTTACCATCTGAAGGTCTCTTTACCTCTCCTGCAGTAGGACCTGAAGCAGACAACAATCTCTCAAATTGGAGCGATGTAATGATATCCGGGCTTGTGCCATAACCATACTCTTTCAATCGCTCAGGCTCATAGATATCATAGCCTGAGGTCACAACAATTGCACCTATATCAAACTCAACGATTTTATCTTCCATTAAATGATTGATGGCTTTTGGTTCACAAACCCTCTCACATTCAAGACACTCACTACAGATTGCACAATTTAAACATCGGTTTGCTTCATCCTTTGCTGTCTTTTCATCAAAGCCAAGTTCAACTTCTTTAAATCCATTTCTTTCATCAAGCGCTATTTTGGGCATCTGAGCCCTTGCCTTTTTCGGAATTGATTTTAATTTTTCAGGGTCAGGGCGAGCAACCGGCCATTTCTTATGCTCAAATTTTACCCCGGTTAAAAATGCATCTATACTGTCCGCAGCCTTTTTGCCGGCAGCCACCGCCTCAATCACAGTTGCAGGTCCAGAAACCAAATCACCGCCAGCAAAGACTCCGGGAACATTTGTCATCAATGTTTCTGAATCCACTTTTAATGTTCCCCATTTGGTCAATTCATATTCATCGCCGAGCCAATCAACAACTGGTTTTTGGGAAATGGCAACGATAACATTATCTATGGTAAGATTAAATTCACTTCCTGGTATTGCTACAGGCCTTCTCCTGCCTGTTGCGTCTGGTGCACCAAGTTCCATTCTTATACACTCAATCTGTTCTACCTTCTCCTTACCCAAGATTTTGTTTGGCGCCACCAGGAATTCAATCTTAACCCCTTCTTTTAATGCCTCTTCAACCTCCCAAGGATTTGCTGGCATCTCTTTTATTGACCTACGATAAAGAATCGTGACATCGCTACCCAGGCGTTTAGCGACCCTTGCCGAATCAATCGCAGCATTTCCACCACCAATGACCACAACTTTTTTACCCAAGGTTATCTTTCTTCCTAAATTTATTTCTTTTAAGAAGCTTACACAATGGAGCACACCTTGAAGTGTTTCACCTTCAATATTTAATTTTAGCTCTTCAGGTGCACCAGTACCGAGGAAGACAGCGCGATTGCCTTTCTGTAACTGCTCAAGGGAAATATCCTTTCCAACCTTTATTCCAGTCTTGAACTCTACACCGAATGATTTGATATAATCAATATCTTTTTTAAGTTCATTTCTTGGTAAGCGGAATGCAGGAATGCCCCAGTATAAGAGTCCACCAATAACATCTTCTGCTTCATAGACTGTTACTTGATAATTCTTTCTTGCCAGGAAATAGGCACAGGCAAGTCCGGCCGGACCCGAACCTACAACAGCAATCTTCTCGCCGGTCGGCTTTCGCTGGGTTAATGGATAATCTCCAAAATCAGCTATGAACCTCTTTAAGGAAGCAATTGAAATTGCATCCTCAACTTCACCACGGACACATTCGGTTTCACAGGGATGATTACATACCCTACCGCAAACACTTGCAAATGGATTTGCGTCACGCTCAAGTGCTAATGCCTCTTTATATTTTCCAGCACGGATTAAGGCTACATAACCCTGTGCATTAACCCCGGCTGGGCAGGCAGACCTACAGGGAGGATGGCCTTTCTTGGTGATGGTAAAACGATTGGGGACTGCCTGTGGAAAAGGACGATAGATTGCAGTGCGAGTCGTGAGATTCTCTTCAAATTCATTGGGAATCAAAACCGGACAGACCAAAGCACAATCACCGCAACCATTACACTTGTTCCAGTCAACAAAAGTGGATTTCTGTTTTATCTTAACCTTAAAATTACCCACTGTTCCGGTTACATCTTCTACTTCTGAATAGGGCATCAGTTTAATATTTTTATTCTGAACAACTTCCACCATCTTGGGAGTTAAGATACACTGGGAACAATCAAGGGTTGGGAATGTCTCTGATAGTTGTGCCATCCGACCGCCGATTGAAGGTGACCTTTCAACAAGAATCGTCTCTATCCCAGCATTAGCAATATCCAGTGCTGCCTGAATTCCTGCAATACCTCCACCAATCACCAGTGCCCTTTTCGTCACATCAACCAGGATTGGTTCTAATGCCTCATTGAATCTTACTTTTTGAATCATTGTCTTTATAATATCCCCTGCCTTGCGCGTGGCAATAGTCTTATCTTCATGTACCCAGGAACATTGTTCACGAATATTTGCCATTTCGCATACATAGCGGTTGAGCCCACCACGTTCTGTTGTATTTCTAAATGTTGGTTCATGAAGGGTTGGAGAGCATGCTGCAACCAAAACCGCATCAAGTTTCTTTTCTTTTATTGCTTTTACAATCAGATTCTGTCCGGGGTCAGAGCACATATACTTGTAGTTCTCGGCATGAACAACTCCAGGATACTTCTTTATCTCCTCAGTCAATGCCTCAACATCTACAGTTTTGGCAATGTTTATTCCACAATGGCAGATAAAAACTCCAATTTTTTTCATTTTAACTCCTTATTAGAAATTATTGTTTTTATTCACTATTGAAAATTTTCGTTTGATTTTATTATTTATAAATTTATTATATTTAAAAGGAATTAAAAGTCAAGCACTTGTTTTTAGCCCTGGCTTAGCCCTCAACCCCCAATTTTTTTCGCGTTTCAACCTCTTGAGCCTTTTCTGCCTTCCACAATAATTTAGTCGCCCAATTTATTGGATATAAATAAAAGCCACTGACGATATAACAATAGAGATCAAACCGTGGGGAAACGGACTGATACAGTAGTACCTTCACCTGGTTTACTTTTAATTGTGATGCGGCCATGGTGGGCATCAATAATCTGCTTGACTATGGTCAAACCAAGACCGATTCCACCCTTCTCTTTGGTCTTTGTAGTATAGAATGGGTCAAAGACCTTATTCAAATCTGCCTCAGGTATTCCCACACCATTATCTTCAATAGAAAGAACAACAAAACATTCGCTACCTTTTTGGCCCTCTGCATTCAAACTTATTTCAATCTTGCCGCCTTTATTAACTGCTTGAACTGCATTTATGGTCAGGTTGATTATAACTTGCTGGAGTTGATTATAATCGCCAAAAATTTCAGGAATATGTTTTTCATATTTTTTATTCACCTGGATGTTCTTTAAAAGAAATTGGTCCTCCAAAAGTGGCAATGTATCATCAATTAAACGGTCCAACTGAATTTTTCTCAGTTCAAGTTCGGTCTTTTTTGCAAAATTTAATAGATTTCTAACCAGCCTACCAATACGCATTGTCTCTCTTTCCACCATCTTTAAATCTTTTTTCCAGGATTCAGGGGCAATACGATTTTCTTCAAGCCGTTTCAAAAACAGGTGGATATAATTAATAATTCCGTTTATTGGATTGTTTATCTCGTGCGCCACACCTGCGGCAAGTTGCCCCATCACAATCAGTTTCTCCGAATGGAGCAACTGTTCTCTAAGGTTTTTTAATTCGGTCAAATCACGGAAAATAACACCTATACCCCTTGTTTTTTTATGAACATCTGTTAAACTGAATGCTGAATATGAAACATAAATCTGTTGTCCTTCTTTTCCCGTGATAATCACATCGTGTTTCATTGTGGGAATTCCTGTTTTGATAGTTTTATCAAAAATACAGAACTCATTACATAAACTACTTTTTAATACTTCATAACAAGGTCTACCAATTACTTCATCATAACAATAACCCGTAATCCATTCTGCCGCCTTGTTAAATGATGTGATCTGCTTGTTGAGGTCTACTGTAAATACTCCACCCTCCATATTCTTCAAAAGATTTTCAAGAAATGGCCTCATCAATTCAAAATCTAAACCAATCAATTTCTTTTCATTCATAAACTGTTTTTTATTATAACAATTTAATTTCAATTGTCAATTGTCAAATTTACTTATTAAGAAAAGTGATTGACAAGCAGAATTGTATTTATATAATCTTATGTGGCACTTCAATATATCTACATAAGTCCTGTCGGGTTAGAAAAGATTGACAATATCACTTGTATTCTTAATGAATTGGAAAAAATATTTTTGCTACCATTTAAATTAGGAAAATTCCTGGAGTGTCCAGTTTCTGCATTTGACCCGATTAGGAATCAGTATTATGCCAACAGAATTCTTCAGACATTGATGGATGATTTTCCGAAAGATGCGCTAAAGCTTGTGGGTATTACAAATGTTGACTTATGCACACCTATACTTACTTATGTTTTTGGCGAAGCCCAACTTGACGGTAGAGTAGCAATTATTTCAATACATCGCCTGAATCAAAATTTTTACAAATTACCTGATGATAAAGAACTACTTTCTGAACGATTAAAAAAAACCATGATACATGAATTAGGACACTGCTTTGGCTTGGTTCATTGCGATGACCCGAGGTGTGCGATGTTCTTGGCTGACAGCATCTTCACTCTGGATTATAAAAAATGTAGTCTTTGTTTAAAATGTGCTGAATTTTTTAGACAGCAAGTTCTACAATCAACTTAAGGAGGCTCTATGATAAAGAGTAAAATTCTGATTGTTGATGACGAAGAGATAATGCGATGTTCGCTTTCTGATTGGCTCAAGGAAGATGGTTACGATGCTATTGCCGTGGAAAATGGTTATAAAGCATTAGAACTACTAAAAAGTGAAAATTTTGATTTAGCAATTGTTGACCTCAAAATGCCTGAAATTGATGGAATAGAGGTATTAAAAAGAATTAATGAAAGTAATTTTAAAATTCCGGTAGTGATTATTACGGCATACGCTACGATTGATAGTGCAGTTGTAGCGATGAAAGAAGGTGCGGCTGACTATATAGTAAAACCGTTTAATCCTGAAGAGATAAGCATTGTAATAAAGAAACTCATTGAACATCAACGATTGATTAAAGAGAACATAAGATTAAGAAAAGAATTAACCAAAAGATTTAAATTTCAGGACCTGGTCGGAAAAAGCCCAGAGATGTTAAAGGTTTTTGAAATGGTTAAAACAGTCGCACCTACAAAATCCACAATATTAATTAGAGGAGAGAGCGGCACCGGTAAGGAACTTATTGCACGGGCAATCCATGAATTGAGTCCAAGAAAGAATGGTCCCTTTATTCCGGTAGCTTGTGGAGCAATGCCTGAATCTCTGCTGGAAGCAGAGTTGTTTGGCTATGAGAAGGGTGCATTCACTGGAGCAATTTCACAGTACAAAGGACGTATTGAAATAGCAGATAAAGGAACATTGTTTCTTGATGAAATTGGAGACATTAGTCCAAAGACCCAGGTTGACCTTCTGCGATTTATTCAAGAAAGAGAATTTAAAAGGCTCGGTGGTAAAGAATTATTAAAGGTTGATATCCGAATAATTGCTGCAACCAATAAAAATCTTGAAGAAATGGTTAAGAATGGAACTTTCAGAGATGATTTATATTATCGGCTAAATGTCATAACAATTGAGCTCCCACCTTTAAGAAAACGTAAACAGGACCTGCCAATTATTATTGAGCACTTCCTGGATAAATATCGGCTTGAAACAGGAAAACAAGTAGAAACGATCTCAACAAAAGCAATGGAATTATTGATGGAATATGACTGGCCAGGAAATGTCAGGGAGCTAGAAAATGTTATTGAACATAGTGTGGTCATCTGCAATACTAAAGAAATTACCATAGAAGATTTGCCTGCATCTATTGCAAGAAAAGCATTAATCCAAACCTCGCTAAAATCCACGATGTCCCTTGAGGACATAGAAAAAGAGCACATTCTGAATATTCTCAATGCCAATGCCTGGAACATAAAACGGTGTGCTGAAATTTTGAAAATAAATAGATTAACGCTTTACAAAAAAATTAAAGAATATGATTTGAAAAAACCATAACTCTCAACATAAATTACCCATAATCACAAACTATGTTTAAAGAAAATAAGTGTTTATAAAATAACCACTAAAACTGCTTAAAAAATCATAATATTTTATTGTTGTTTGTTTTTTAAACACAATCTGACCAATATAATTAAGAAAACCATTGAAAAATAGTGCTGTTTTTCAAAATAATCCTGGCACAGATTTTGCATAATAGGAGTAATAGAGGTAAAAATGAAATGCCCATTCTTGGAAGAAGTTTTAGTTCAATATTGCACTGCTTGTGCAGTGAAAAAAATGCTTCCCAAGGATAGACTCGTTGCAGAAAATCCTTGTGAAGTCAATTATAGTGATTGCCCTATTTATAAAGACTTTTTGGCCAAAGGGCAAAAAGAAAAAAAGGAGAGAAAAATGGCAGAAAATAAAGAAAACCTTTGCATTTGGACAAAGGCCGGGGTTATTTCTTACCGAGTCTGTACTTCTGATTATGATTGTAAGAACTGTGCGTTTGACCAGGCAATTAGTGATGCCAGCGGCACATATGTTGAATCTCCATTGGTGATTGAAGCCATAAAGAAATTAAAACAATTGCCCGCAGATGAACGCAAGTGCAGATATATGCTAACTGGAGATTTTACTTATAAGTTATGCTCTAATAATTATGAATGCTGGCATTGTGCTGTTGACCAGTATGTTCAGGATATGATTGAGGCAAATCCTTATTTAAAAAGGAGACGCGAGCGCGAACTAAAAAAGGAAAAACTATTAAAAGGATTCGCCTTCAGAGAAGACTATTACTACACACCCAACCATATTTGGTTAAAGATTGAGGGTGAAACAGTAAAAGTTGGTATTGATGACTTTGCGACAAAAATAATTGGAAAGATTGATAATATAAAAATCACAGCCAACCAAATGATTGAAAAAGGCGAAGAGTGCTGGCAGATAGGCAGTAAAAATCGTGTAGTCAAAATAAAATCGCCAATCTCTATGGAAATTTTGGAAACAAACGAAATCATAAAATCTCAGCCATCAGTAATAACAAAAGACCCTTATAATCTGGGCTGGCTTTTCAAGATTAAGCCGCCACGCGAGATTAGTGAATTTAAAAAGGGTGAAAACGCAAGAAATTGGTTAGAAAAGGAATTTGATAGACTCCATGAAGAATTTAATGAGCAGATAGGTGTAACAATTGCTGATGGTGGTGAGATTGTTAGTAATATATACGAGCGTCTAACTGATGAACAGTGGTTTAATTTGGTCAGTAAATTCTTAATTTAATTCATCTTCAGCGCTAAGCTACTGACTGATAATTCTTGAATCAATCTACCCTGTTGATAAAAGAGTATGGAGTCTCCTTTTTGAACAACCTCACTGGCATTATAACCTATTGCAGTAAGCCTTATCTTTGAAAGCAAAAAGAGATTCTCAACCTCGGGTGGATATCTGCCAAAGCGGTCAATGATTTCATCTTTAAGTCTTTCCAATTCATATTCGGACTGAACCTCCATAAATCTTTTATACATTGCTGTCCTTTCATAGGCACTTGCAATGTATTCAGCAGGGATATAGCCGGCAATCTTAAGGTTGAGTATTGGTTCAAGCATTGTTGGTTTTCCCATTAATTCATTTACCATATTGTTGAGAATCTTAACATAGTTATAGTAACCTATTGCATTCACATAACCTGACTGTTCTTTTCCAAGTATATTACCGATGCCACGAATCTCCATATCCCTTATTGCCAACCTGAAACCAGAACCGAGCGTGGTATAGGAAACGAGGGCACTCAATCTTTTTTGCGCCTCTTCAGTAATCCTGCGCTCAGGAACAATAAAATAGGCATAGCCCTGCACATCGCTTCTTCCCACCCTGCCCCTTAATTGATGCAGGTCAGCAAGTCCAAATTTGTGCGCTTCGTTAACAATAATAGTATTTACCTGTGGCATATCAAGGCCTGATTCCACAATTGCTGTGGATAAAAGTAAATCATATTTACCCTCAAGAAACGCTATCATCTTCTTTTCACTTAGCACAGACCTCATCTGTCCATGCAACACACAAATTTTTAGTTCGGGTAAAAGATGTTGCAGACGTAACCTGACCGTTTCTATAGTCTGGATACGATTGTGCACAAAAAATATCTGTCCATTGCGTCCCAGTTCAAAACAAATAATCTTTTTTATTTCCTCTTCATCAAAATAGATAATGCGAGTAATAATGTCCTTTCTTCCAGCCGGTGGTGTATTAATAATAGAAATATCCTTTAGTCCAGCCAGACTCATATAAAGTGTCCGTGGTATTGGCGTCGCAGAGAGATAGATAATATCAATCCCAGGCTTTATCTTTTTGATCTTTTCTTTCTGTAGCACCCCAAAGCGCTGTTCCTCATCAATAATTAAAAGTCCCAAATCCTTAAATACTACATCGGGCATTAAAAGGCGATGCGTTCCAATAACAATATCGATCTTACCTTGTTTTAACTCTTTGAATATCTCTTTTAACTCCCTTGCCTTTTTGAATCGTGAAACCATTTCAATCCGCACCGGGAAATTTTTTAATCTATTAATAAAGGTATTGTAATGCTGAAATGCAAGCAGGGTCGTTGGACAGAGCAACATTGTCTGTTTTCCATCCATTGCTGCTTTAAATGCTGCCCTGATTGCAACCTCTGTTTTACCGAATCCCACATCTCCACAAACAAGGCGTTCCATTGGTTCTGGAGATTCCATATCCTTTTTTACATCGTTGATTGCATTCTGCTGGGATGGCGTTTCTTCATATATAAAACTTGATTCAAGATCCTTTACCTCCAGACAATCTGGTGAATAGGCAAAACCTTTGCTGAGTTGACGCCGGGCATAAAGATTTATCAATTCCAGGGCAAGGGTTTCTGTTGCCTTTTTCACCCGTTCTTTGGTTCTCAGCCAGAGGTCGCTACCCAATTTTGATAATCTTGGGGGTCTACCTTCACTGCCTATGTAACGCTCAAGAAGATTTAATTTTTCTACAGGCAGAAAGACCTTATCTGAACCAGCATAATCAATGCGCAGACATTCCACTTTCTTACCCTCAAAATCTATCTGGACAAGGCCCTTGAATTGACCAATGCCATAGTTATTGTGTACTACATAATCGTCAATCTTCAATCCTTTTAAATCATCTATAAAGAGCCCCTTATAGCGCGGTCTTTTCACTAGCAACAAACCGAATATCTCTTTTTCAGTGAGAAAAACAATCTTTCTATCTTCATCAACAAAACCTTCTTTCAAAGACACAGGACTGATCTCAATAGGTCCGATGATTGATGACAATCTTTTATTGAGCGATGGGTGGATCAAAAATTTATATTTATAATTGCCCTGGTCTATATCCTTCTGCAATGCTTTCAGGTCTCCGAAATATTTACGGGGCAGACTGAAATGGTAATTGAAATCGCCGGATGGTGCTAAAACTATTTGCGGGAGTGCCAAATCAAAATCTTTCTCAACAATTAATAAACCTGTCTTTTGTATCTCTTCTTTTACTACAACCAATAAATCAGTTGTAGCAAGTTTTAATGAATAATGCTCAAGCACCTCAAATGAACGTTGTGTCTGAATATCAAACCTTCTTATTGAGTAAACTCTATCTGCATCTAATTCAATACGCACGGCTGGCTGTCCTTCAGGATAAAGGTCTATAATACCACCCCGCACTGCATATTCGCCTGCCTCTTCAACAATTTCTTCTCTTTGAAAACCACTTGATTCAAGTCGTGCTAAAAATTTATCACGGTCAATACATTTACCTGTGACAAGGTCAAGCCTTTCTCGGCAATAAATTTCTTTATTTAAAAATTTCTCATCAATAATCATCACTCGTGAAGGTTCATAAAATGGACTGCTCTCGTCAATGATTGTCAATTCGGAAAAAATTCCAGTAAAATTATCTCTTTGTTGTTTTAAATTATCTTTGGTGGTAATAAACACAACAGGAAAAATCTTTCTTGAAAGCTCAAGAATAAATAAAATCAGAGGTGAACCCGAAACACCTGAAACGAAAACTTTTTTATCTTGTTTCAACTTTTCAATAATCCGATCAATCTCAGGAAAAAATTGAGAATCAGACATAGCCCACTGCTCAATTGTATCCCATTTTTCTGAAAAATCAACATCTTCCAACAAGCCCCCCCCTGTTAACAAGTAGAAGAAAACAGCTTATTTAAACACTTAAACAATTGTTTAATTATTTAATTGTTTAAATATTCATTATAATATTTTTTGTTTTTTACCTGGTTTAATCTTAAAAATGACGTTATCATAAATCTCTATACAGCACATACATTGATACGGCAATACGACAATTGTCGTATTGTCGTATTCTCAAACTAAAACAATTTGAGGATGGATTTCAGAAAAACTTGAACCGTAATAGTTTAGCCATCCTGAAATTGTAGTTGCTTGATTTATCAAGCACCAAAAAGAGCCCAATGCTCCGTCCCGATGGGACGAGAGTCCCTTCGGGAAATTGGGCAACCACTTTGATTTAATCCAATTTTTTAGAATGGCTAACCTATTACCTTGGACCGAATAAATTGTCCATTTAATAATGGACGCTACAACCTCCTCTGACCATAAGATCATCGGACCATGAGACTATCAGACTATACAACTATACAACTATCCAACAATCCAACCATAAAACCATCCAACTATAAAACTATAGGACCATTGGACCGTAGGGCCATCAGACCATGCGACTATCGGACCATAAGACTATACGACTATAAGACTATCAGACAAATTTTTAATCTCTTCTGAATCAGGGATTATCTTTAAAACCTTTTCCAGCACTCTTTTGGCATCCTGTTTGTTTTTATGCTCCAGGCAACTTTTTGCAAAGTTTATCGCCTCGGTCTCAAGTTGGGTCAAAATCTTGAATCGCATATTCAATGACCAATCATCAAAGTTTTCTAAAACCTCACCACCAAGTAAATAATTTGTTTATAATTTAATGAATTTGTGAGTATTCTTTAGATATTTGTAGAATCGTCACTTGATTCTAATCCCGGTGGATATTATTTCTTTAATAAATAAATCATTATCAGGATTAAAATCTTCTTTTTTAAAGGGGTGAAATTCAATGAAATGATTATATTTCTTAAGAACCGAAAGTAATTTTTCTATATCATAAAATCTTAAGCCACTGAAATTATCAGAAACTAATGCTACATCAATATCACTCCATTCATTAGCACTACCTCTCGCATATGAACCAAATAGATACGCGGCAGAGATATTAATTCCGTTTTTTTTAAGTATTTTTATTAAATTCTTTATTTCATCAACTATTTTATCTCTTCTAAAAGCCATTTGTATAATTCCTTTATCTTTGTAAAATATTTTTCAGCAAACTCCTTGGTGCATAGTTTATAGAAAGAAAACTTCTTATCAGGATACCTTGCCTCAATATTGAATTCATTTACTTTTTTCAAAAATTCCAATTGTTCATCTGATAGATTTAGCCTTATCATAGTTGCCAAAATGTCTAATCTATGAATTGGCGGAGGCATTTTATGATTGTCTCGGACATAAAAAGCCTTTAGCGTCTTTTCTAAGACCAAATGAGCAATAAAAAGACACCAATCGTATCTACCATTTTTGAAGAGGAACTCAGCCACATCTAAATCGTGGGCAGCGGTATTCAGCCAATAATTTATCTCCTTATCATATTTCATAACAAATAATTATATAAATATTTTAATGAAAATCAATAATCCGAAAGCGTTCATGGAGTTTGCGGATTCCGTCTGAATCAGGAATTATCTTTAAGACCTTTTCCAGCACTATTTTAGCATCCTGTTTGTTTTTATGTTCCAGACAACTTTTTGCAAAATTTATTGTCTCGGTCTCAAGTTGAGACAAAATCTTAAACCTCATATCCACGGACCAATCATCAAAATTCTTCTTAAATGGCTCGCCACGGAATAATTTAAATGCCCTTAAATATTCTTTGCGGGCAAATCCCCATTCTCCTGCCCGCTCCAGCGCCTTTGCCTGTGCCAAGACTTGCTCAAACTCCTGCAAATCGGTAGTAAAATAGATTCCTTCGTTTATTAAAACTGGCTCTCCATAACTCCAAGACACAGTCAACAAATGGGTAGGTATCTTCAATGTCTTTTTTATTCTGACCAACAAATGCGAAAAATTGCGTGATGCTGTTTCGCTTCCGGGCCAGAAATTCTTATAGACCTCCTCTAAATTTATCGTCTTCTCCGGTTCCATCGCCTTTGTACAGAGATAGATCAAAAATGCCGAATCCTTTGGCCTCAATCTTACTCTATGGTATTTTTGATTGCGGTAGCAATTTAATCTACCTAAGAAATTTATCCGGAATGCAACGGTTGTATTATTAAATATTGGTAGTTTAAGTAGCCCTTTGGGAATTTTATTAAACTTAACTTTTTGAAGTTCATTAAGCACAGTCTCAGACCAGAAAAGAAGATAACGATAAAGATAGAAAGTGATGCCTCTTTTACGGGCATAATCAAATGCCATTCGGAATCCTCTTTTATGTAAAATCCAGGCGAGTTTGATTGATGGTAAGAGTAGCAGTTGTTTGGTTGGTATATCTTTAGTCAACAAAACTGTAGCAATTATTCTGAGACGATGGAGCTGTGTTCTCTTTGTAAATTTTATTAAATTTTTTAGTAATTCCTTTACCTTATCTGCTTCACCCAGACCAGCATAGGCAGACGCCATCATTAAATAGGAATTGGCGATGTCCTGTTTCAATTCGCTACTCTTTGAAATCCGAAGCACCTCTTTGGTTAGGTCTACTACCCTGAACAATTCTCCATCCATTAAAAAGATGAGTGACTTAAATCGCAAATATTTGGCTTCCCGTGCCCATGTGTAAATGCCTCCTTCTTTTAATAATTTATGTGCCTTTTCTTTTTCCCCTGTTAAAAGAGAGATAAGCCCGAGTTCAGATTTTAATTTTTTCTGTATCCCTTCATCAACCCCGGGCAATGCGCGATTTAATAACTTTTGTGCCAAATCATATCTTTCAAGAGTTATATAGAATATCCCTAAATTAGCAAGGAGTCTATGGGGAGTATTTTTATGGCGTTTTGCAATCGTATAACACAACCGCGCAATTTTGAGTGATTGTTTTATCCTCAACTCCTCCAGAAAAGATCTACCTTCCATCAGGTTAAGGGAAAAATAATATGGGAAGAGGTTTTTACACAAACGGGGATTACCCCTACTTAAAAAGCGCTTTAGTCTTTTTATTATCTGTCTCATTCTTTTGTATTCGCCTTTCCAAGAGAGACTAAAAATAAGGGGGAGCCCAGCACGAATTGCTGAATAATAGTATTTCTTCTTCAAGAATTGCTGATAAATAGCGTATAATTTCGTGATATATTCAGGTAATGGGAGTTCACCGAATTGTCTTGATATTTTTTCAAGTTTTCTTTGAAGATTTAGATATTCATCAGGAATTCTCAATAGGAGGTCATTTCGGGGCAAAAACGGAATGGTATTTAACAGCGCTGCCGCCTCAGGAACTAATCCAATTGAATAAAATTGTTCTGCCAGGAGAAATTTTCTTTTTGCTTCCCTTGACCATCTGCAAAATACAGTAAAGTCATTACTCATCATATTCCAGTCAAAACCGGCATAGCCATAACGGCACCATACATTCCAGATGCCATTAAGGGAAATGGCATAGCCTTTTTGTTGCAAGAGCAATCTTGCCTGAGAGAGGGTCAGTGCTGGATACATCTCCTTTATTTCAACAATTTTACCCTCTCTGTCCAACCGGCTGGCGTTTGTTTTAAAAGGTCTTTGTGCAGAACCCTGGCCGCATAACTTTTTGAAACTGGAAATCCATTTGAACACTGTTTGGTAGTGTAATGAAAAATGCCGGGCAGTTTTCCTTATAGAGGTCTTATTATTAAAATAATATTTTAGCGCCTTTGCGCGAAGGTCAAAGTATTTGTTATACATATTCGGGGAAATAATATTCAAAAAAATGCAAATTGTCAAGAGGTTTGGTAATTTCCAAAAACTTAATGATTTTTCAAGAGTTTTTATTGGCTTCATAGTGATATTAAGGACATAACTAAAAATAAAATATAAATAAGTATTGGAATTTGAATAATTCCAATACCTACGATTCAAACGATAGAACGGTTTTTAGACAGATTCCCTCCGCCCTTGAAGGGTGTGAAAATAGGTTAGGGTGGTTTGGGTTTTTATCAAGGGATTTTACACCTGATGATGTTATAAATAATCTTCAATTGAAAGGGGGTGATATTAAAAGAGAGATAAAATGATAGCACCATTGTTTTTGGTAGAATTAAAAAAGGAGGTTAAAATGATGAATCTACCAATCCGTAAGAATGAGCAAGTCTTCAGGGTCATAGGATGTATCTCCATTATCTTTGCATCCCTGTTTCCCACTCTTGCATCTGCCCAGCAGAAATGGGTGAAGATAATAGATTTTGGTGGGGGTGAGGCGGCATTATCAGTCAAACCCACCTTAGGTGGTTATGTGGTTACGGGATTCACTAGCATGAACTATGTCAGCCGTGCATTCTTACTCAAACTTGATGCAAATGGCAATGAACTCTGGAGAAAATTTTATGCAGATAATACCGCCGGGTATTGTGTGGAGCCGACCAATGATGGCGGGTATATTATAAGTGGGGACATAGTGACAACCAGTTTCTACACAGGACTTTATCTCCTCAAGGTTAATAGTACTGGTGATACAGTATGGTCAAGGATTTTTGACCCGACATCAAGTTTTGAAGGAGGATACTCTGTCTGTCAGACCAGTGATGGCGGTTATATGAGTGCGGGATGGCAGGGCTCATATTATGATATATATATAGTGAAGACTGATGCTGCAGGTAATCTCCAGTGGCAACGAACATATGACCTTCCTGATTATGGACTCTATCACAAATCATTGGCTGCCCAACAGACCCAGGATGGTGGTTATATGGTTGCAACCGGGTCCTGGATAGATTATATGGACAAAGACTTTGTTCTTCTCAAGACCGATGCAAATGGCAATCTGCAATTTCTAAGATACTACGGCACTACTGGTATTGATTCTATTGATGAGGGTAGGACTGGTGTGCAGACTCAGGATGGAGGTTATATCCTTTTTGGGGCTCGCCCTAGAGCTTATCCACACCTCTATATAATAAAAACCAATGCCTCTGGAGATACAGTGTGGAGTAAACAATTTTTTGGAATAGCTGGACCAGGTTATACCACCCTGTACTCATCCGTCTGTGGACAACAAACATCAGATGGCGGTTTTATTGCATTATCAATCATGAGATTATTGAAATTGGGTCCCAATGGTGATTCCATATGGTGCCAAAATTACTGGTCGATTATTCCAGGAGCTACTGGTTACTGGGTAGAGGAGACACCTGACCATGGCTATGTTTTTTGTGGTAGACAAGGTGGTTCGAATACGGGAAATATATTTGTTGTCAAAACCGATTCTATGGGAAATGTGGGCGTTGTTGAGGATACCTATTCGGACCAGGCACAGAATCCTCATTATAGATGTCTGCCTAATCTATTCCCGAACTACACTACAATCAAAGGTTATGAGCAGGAAGACTTTATTGTCTATGATGTGCTTGGCAATCGTGTGGGGCGATATAGGGGTGACCGGATTGGTGAAGACCTACCAAATGGGGTCTTTTTTATCAGGTCTGTGCATGAACCATCATTCTCATTAAGGGTCGTCAAGATACACTAATTTAAAGGAGGTTGGAAATGGACAGGGCTCTCTTTTCGGTTTTGCTCATTTTGAGCATAATATCATTTGTTCAGGGCGCATGGGAAAGAACTTATGGTGGCGGAATAACGGATGTCTGCTATGCAATGGCGCAGACCCAGGATGGAGGTTTTATTATGGCTGGGATGAGCAATAGTTGGAGTGGAAGCTGGCCCGATGCTTATCTGGTAAAGACCGATGTCTCGGGTAACCTTGTATGGCAACAGACCTATGGTGGCTCAATGGGTGATTATCTCTATTCAATAAAAGAGACCGCTGCTTCAGGTTATGTATGTGCAGGAATCTTTAATGCACCATTTGCCTGTGATGTTTATTTACTCAGGGTCAATTCCCAGGGCAATTCGGTCTGGATACGAACATTCGGTGGAAGTGGTGATGACCGCGGCTACGATGTTATGCAGACATCTGATGGTGGTTATACCTTAATAGGTTATACAACTTCTTTTGGTGCTGGCGGTGATGATGCATACCTTATTCATACCGATACAAGTGGAAATATGGTCTGGCAGGTAGCAATCGGCGCCAATCTTTCAGATCGCGCTCATGCAATAATCCAGACCCAGGCCCACGATTATATCTTTTGTGGTGCAAGTAACTCACAAAGCGGCGGTTTGGTTCGCGATGCCTGGTTAGTAAAGACCGATTCTATGGGCACTAAAATCTGGGAACACTTTTATGGTGGCAGTGGTGATGAGAGTGCAAATGCCCTTGCCCAAACCAGTGATGGTGGTTATATCATCTGTGGAGCCACAAGTTCCAGCGGGGCAGGTAGTTATGATATCTATGTGATTAAAACAGATGCTGGTGGTAATCTGATGTGGGAGAAGACCTATGGGGGAACAAATGAGGATATGGGCTTTGCCATATCCCAGTCCCAAGACGGTGGTTATTTTATCGTGGGGCATACCGCATCCTTTGGCTCGGGTGGATTTGATGTCTACATAATCAAGACTGATGGTCAGGGTAATGTCCAGTGGTCTAGCACTTATGGTGGTAGTGATTGGGATTATGGACGTTCAGGGTTCCAAACTCCAGACCTTGGTTATATCATTGCCGGTTATACAATGTCCTACGGTGCTGGAGATTATGATTTTTATCTTATAAAACGTGACCCAGGTGGTATTGAAGATGGGGAACCCGGCACTTTTATAAAGGACAAAAGGCTCAATGCCTTCCCCAATCCCTTTGTCTCTTTTACAAAAATACCGGGATACGAACAATTCCACTTTTTAGTTTATGACCTCACAGGTAAGCGTGTAGGTAGATATAAAGGCGACCGAATCGGTGAAGATTTACCAGGCGGAGTCTACTATGCCCGGTGTGAGACACGAGCTACTGTAGTATTAAGGATAGTGAAGGTAGAATGATAGTTGCCAGGAAGATAGTCAAAGATATTAGAAAATTTGGAGATGAAAATCAGCCTGGGGAGAGTAATAACCCTCTTCAAGCTGGCAAGAATTCTGCCTCTTTGCTGATTTCTCTCATAGTCTTATTTTCTGTTGCATACGGTCTAAATTATATTGAGTCTTCTTCAGGATTAAATAATCCTCAGATGGAAGAGGGTGAAACTGAATTAGAACTTGTGGATATAAATAACGATGGTAATGTTGATATTCTTTCAATTGGTGACCACGGTTCACCATCAAATTCACACGGTGTAATGGTCTGGTTTGGCAATGGCCAGGGTAGCTGGAATGTCTATCAGAATGGCTATTTCGGCTATGGAGGTATTGCGGTGGGTGATTTAAATAATGACGGTCTTTTAGATGTCGGATATGGAATGCACCATAACTATTCAAGCAATGATTTTGGCGATTCAATTATGGAATGCGCACTTGGAGATGGAAGTGGGCAAAACTGGATACCATGGGACGATGGTATATCTATCGGTGATCCTCAACCCTATGGGATGTTCGGAACTGATTTTGCGGACATTGACAATGACGGCGACTTAGATTTTGGCGGAAATTCCTTTGGTGCCGACGATGGGATACACATTTTTGTCAATCATCTTGATGGCACCTGGCACCAGTGTTTTGGTTTTATTGGCGGAAATTCAACAAACCACTTTCTATTTGGTGATGTGAATAACGATGGTTTTAGTGATTTTTGTGTAGGTCATCAATTTGGTAGTATCTACCTTGGTAATGGTGCGGGAAACTTTACAATTGCAGACGGAAATTTGCCACCTGGAGGCACTGGAGGTAGAAAAGGTCCTTCTCTGGGCGATGTAGATAATGATGGTGACCAGGATCTCGCATTCTGCAATTCAAATGGTGGCGTTGAGGTCTGGACCTGGCAAGGAAATAACACTTGGACATCTTTTTCTGGTAATTTACCGAATACAGGAGCTTATGAAGCAACTCAGATATGTGATATGAATATTGATGGCTTAATGGATGTGTGCGCATTTGGAAATCACACAGTGAGTGTGTGGTTAGGTGATGGTGCTGGAAGCTGGACATTGGCATCTACTTTTTATGTGCCCTATCCAGGAGATTGTAGTGCCTTCACAGTCGGTCCAGATGCTGACCATAATGGTTATCCTGACATTGCTCTGGTCTCTGATTCAGGTGATTTTTTTGTTTCAGTAAACCGTCCAAGGTTCTACAAAGAATCATCAATTCCTGAGAGTCTTTTTGTATTTCCGGTATCTCCCAGAGGCGGTGAGAAGTTTTACAGCGGCTCTGTTCAATTTATTAGATGGACCTGCGGCGTCCCTGCCGGAACCGCAACAATAAAACTTGAATTATCAATAACCGGGCAGAATGGTCCGTGGATATTGATTAAAGACAGCCTTCCAAATAATTGTCGGTATCAGTGGCATATCCCTGGTAATATTCAGGGATCAAATAATTGTTATATCCGATATACCGCCAGAAGTGGTAATGACAGTTCAGTTGCTATTACCCCAAATCCTTTTGTTATTCTACAAGCGGGCGCTATTAATGAAGTGAGGACAGAACAAATGAAGAATTCAATCCTGGAAGTCTATCCAAATCCATCGTGTGAACTGGTTTTTATTAGGGTTCAAACAAATCAGAATGGCTCAAAAATCCGAATTTACAATAGCGCTGGCAGATTAATAAGAAATTTATTTGTAGTAAATGGGAGTGGTAAGTTAATTGTTTATTGGGATAAAAGGGATAATAATGGTGTTCCAGTGCCATCAGGTAAATATTTTATTAGATTGGAAAGTCGGGAAGAAATTATAGAAAAAAAAGTAATAATTACAAATAAGTGAGAATAATTATGATGAAGTGAATATAATAAAAAGGGGGATGAGATGAGAATATTATTATTAGGTCTTTTTTTGAGCACCTGTCTGTTTGCAAATCAGCGGGTTGTAGTTGCTGAAGAATTTACCGGCACCTGGTGCCATTTCTGTCCGGGCGCCGCGCGCGGACTTGAAGAGCATTATAAGCGCGACTATGATTCCCTTGTTGTAATTGCCTATCACATAAACGATGGATTTGCTATTCCCGAAGCAGAGGTTCGCAGAAGCTATTATAATGTTTCAGCATATCCTACGGTTATCTTTGACGGAACACTAATCAATATGGGTGGTGCGTACCTGGGAACAAACTATCAGTTTTACCGACACGATTTAAACCAGCGGTTTGCAGTTTCCAGTCCGCTCAAAATTAATCTTACCTGTAGTTACGATTCAATTGCGAATACCGGTATTGTAAACGCCACAATTATAAATGATTCCTCAAGTGCAATTAGTGGAAACCTCCATTTTGCGATTGTAGAAAATGAAATACCATACAGCTGGCAAGGAATGCCTAAACTCGATTTTGTGCTAAGGGATATGCTCCCAGATGGTATTGGAGAGCCAGTTACAATACCAGCGTCAGATAGTATCATCCGCTCTCGCAATTTCTCAATCGGGACATCCTGGAATGAACATAATTGTAAAATTGTTGTATTTGTGCAAGCAAGCAATAAAACGATCTATCAGGGTGCAGAAACTGGTACCATCCCTGAACCAAAGATGGAATATTTTGGGATGAGAATTTCAGAAACAAATGGGAACGGTAATGGCTGGGCTGAGCCAGGTGAAAGAATCTTAATGAAGGTTTCTGGCAAAAATCTGGGCAATGGTGTTTATACGGGTGGTGCGAATGTAGCCTGTTCTGACCCCTATTTAACGATTATAAACTCAAATCCCCTGAGTGTTGCAATTAGTCCTGGTGATGTGGATACAATCATCAATTTTCTATTTGACATAAACCAGGGATGTCCCACACCGCATATGGCTCATTTTATTTTGAACTTCGGTGCTACCGCCGATACAATTCCATTTCTTATTACATTATCCCCAGGATTTTTTGATGATATTGAATCTGGTGAAAATGGCTGGACCCATTCTGGGACGAAGGATAATTGGCATATTACCAGCTACAAAGGCCATTCTCCAACTCATTCTTGGTATAGCGGTGTTGAAAGTTATCACCAGTATACAAATGAAAATGACGCATCGCTATATTCCCCATTTTTTGTGGTCACTCCAGATACTAACTTGTATTTTTATCACCAATACAGTCTGGAAACAGATAAGGACTTTGGATATATTGAAATTGATAACGGTTCAGGCTGGTGGAAAACACTTGCTGAATTTAATGGAACTCAGAATGCCTGGCAACAAGAAACATACTCGTTGTGCGATTACTCTGGCCAGACTGTTCGGCTTAGATTCAGGTTTATAAGTGATTATCTGGAGTATTGGGTTGGTGAAGGTTGGTACATTGATGATATACTGATTCCGAGTTATTTAGGTGTTCAAGAAAAAGGATACCTTTATCCAGAAGGTATCACATTAGAGGTGCTACCCAATCCATTCAGAGATAAATTGGAAATCAGATGCCAGATGTTAAAGAACGAGACGCAAGGAATAAGGAGCAGTCCACAGAATCTCTCTTTAAAGATTTATAATTCTTTGGGACGGCTGGTCAAATCTTTTGACCTGATTGATTGCTATTTCCATTATCCTTATGTCGTTCCCTGGTATGGTGAAGATAATTCTGGCTCTCTGCTTCCTGCAGGGGTTTACTTTATTAAAATTCAGGCTGATGGTTATGAGCAAACTTATGCTGTAGTCCTATTGAGGTAATGATAATAATAAATCTAAGTTACTGGTTTAGGAGACCACGAAGATTAGCTCTTTGTTCTGGGTGAAATTTTATTTCGTGAAATGAAGTGGGACCCCAAATAACCGCACTTCATTTCATCTCCGGCAGGGGGCAATATACCCCCTGTTTTTCATAATCTATAGTTTCTGTCCCCAACCTATCCCGGGGAAGTTGTAGCGTTCGGCTTCAGCCGGACGAAAACGAATCGTCCATTTGAAAATGGATGCTACAAGTAAGAAATCACCCTTTGTTCCTTTTCGGCAAGAGCGGGATGTGTATCATTCGCATAAATGTATTGACTTCTTATTAATTTTAAGTATAATTTGTTCAATAAGGGAGGAAATAATGATTGAGAGAATTAAGGGAATCCTGTTCAGCCCCAAAACTGAGTGGGATAAGATAAAATCAGAAACAACAGGAATCGGTCAGGTTATGACCGGGTATGCAATACCTCTGGCACTGATTCCTACCATATTTGGATTTTTAGGCTATGTGCTCATCGGCATAAATGTCGGAATGTTTGGCACGATCAGGTATCCATTTACTTCAGCCATTGTCTGGGCAATTGTCTGGTTCATTATGACTTTGGTGGGACTTTATATAGAAGGGATTGTTATTAATGCCCTGGCGCCATCCTTTGATTCGGTCCAGAACAGCACAAATGCGTACAAACTCGCAGTATATTCTATGACCCCTTATTTTGTTGCAGGCATACTTTATATCTTTCCTGTTCTGGGCATACTTGTTACCTTAATCTCCCTTTATGGACTTTATCTGATGTATGTGGGTATGCCAGTAATGATGTCCACACCCAAGGAAAAGGTCATTGGTTATATGATTGTTTCCATTATTGTGATGATTATCATTAACATTATTGTAGGCGCGATTGCCGGAGCAATTATAGCTGCTACTTACAGACCTTTATGGAGGTTTTAAGGAGCAATTAACCAGGCACAATTTTAGTTCCAAAATCGCCAAAAAAGGCTTCCTTTGCCTTCTGTAGTGAAGTAATTATTACTTCACTACCACCCGATTCTAAAAATTTTATTGCGGATTCAATCTTTGGACCCATACTACCGGATGGAAAATGTCCTTCATTTAGATATCTCTTTACCTCAGTTACGGTTATCTTTTCTAATTTTTGCTGATTCGGTTTATTATAATTGAGATACACATAGTCAACACCAGTTAAAATGGCTAAAGTCTGGGCTTTTATATCACAGGCAAGTACTGCTGATGCCAGGTCCTTATCAATAACACCATCAATACCTTCGTATGTGCCATCAATTTCAATATAAACAGGGATACCGCCGCCACCCGCAGCAATCACAATAATGCCCTGGTCAACAAGTTGTTTAATAATCTTTGAATTCACAATTTTTAAAGGTTTTGGTGAAGGAACAACACGGCGAAAACCACGACCCGGGTCCTCTTTTATTACCCAGTTAAATAATTCTGAAAGTTTCTTTGCCTGTTTTTCATTATAAAATGGACCAACAAATTTTGTGGGATTGATGATTGATGGATCATCCGGGTCAACAATAACCTGGGTCACAATTGTCACAACCTCCCTTCCAATCCCCAATTTTTTTAATTTATTTTGCAGACTCTGCTCAATCATATATCCCATTCCACCTTCAGTATCAGCGACAATTACTCCCAGTGGCAAAGCAGGAATCTCCTGCGCAGTCTTTTCCACACGGAGCAGGGCATTGCCTACCTGTGGTCCATTACCATGGGTAATTGCAAGGTTATAATTGTTTTTTATAAGTTCTATAACGACTTCCAGGCTCTTTCTTGTATTCGCAAACTGGACATGGATATCATCACGACCCGTGCTGGATATTGCATTTCCGCCGAGCGCAATTACTGCCTTCTTCATTTTATATTATATTCGTTAAAGATTTTTGGTCAAGACTTGACTTTATCAAATTTTTATTTATAATTTATACCAGTTATGAAAATAATCCTTGACCACACTGATATTAAAAGAATCATTACAAGAATTGCCCGTGAAATTGTTGAGAGAAATAAAGGAACAAAGAATCTGGCTCTTATTGGTATTAAACGCCGTGGTGATATCATCGCCCAGCGGATTGGTGCAGAAATTTCAGAATGCGAAAAAACCAAAATTCCTATTGGTGCTCTGGATATTACCCTTTACCGGGATGATCTCCAGCTCGTTTCAGAAACACCGATAATAGAAGGCACTGATATCAATTTTGATGTAAACAATATGGTAATTGTACTGGTTGATGATGTGCTTTATACGGGTAGAACCATCCGTGCTGCTCTTGAAGAGATCTTAGATTTTGGAAGACCAAACGCAATCCAGCTTGCCGTGCTCATTGATAGAGGGCATCGGGAATTGCCAATTCAAGCGGATTATGTCGGCAAAAAGATTGCAACCTCAAAAAAAGAGATTGTGGATGTGTATGTGAAGGAACTGGATGGCCAGGATCTGGTCTTTATTCACCAGAAGGCAAAAATAAAAAAGATTAAGATAAAACGCGGACGGATAAAAATGTCGGGTACACAAAAACCGAAAATTAAGCAATTAACAATTACTGATAAAGAATGAACCCCAAAAAAGACCTTTTAGGGATTGAGGGACTGGGAAACAAAGAGATACTATACTATCTGGATACTGCAGAGAAATTTGTTGAAGTGATGGAAAGGCCGATCCCCATTATCCCTGCCTTGCGTGGCAAAACAATACTGACCCTATTCTTTGAGCCATCAACAAGAACCCAGATTTCATTCAGCATTGCCGCAAAGAGATTGTCTGCCGATGTGGTCAACTTTTCTGCCAGTGCCTCAAGTGTTAAAAAAGGTGAAACGCTTCTGGATACTGCAAAGAATATTGAGGCAATGAAGGTGGATGGTGTCGTGGTTCGCCATTTTGCCTCTGGCGCACCTAAGATACTTGCGGAAAATCTTAATGCCTTTGTCATTAATGCTGGTGATGGAACCCATGAACATCCCACCCAGGCATTGCTGGATATGATGACCATGCGCCAGCACTTTGGGAATATAAAAAATTTGAATGTATTGATTATTGGCGATATATTACACTCTCGGGTTGCCCGCTCAAATATCTTTGGTTTGAGGGCACTCGGTGCCAATGTTGCAATATGCGCACCTCCTACTTTAATTCCTACAGATATTGAAAGACTCAATGTAGAAGTTTTTTATAATCTGGATGAGATTATTGGAGATTTTGATGTGGTGATGGCTTTGCGAATCCAGCTGGAAAGGCAGGAATCAGGACTTTTCCCTTCAGCAAGGGAGTATCGTGAATTATATGGTCTAACCCAGGAACGTGTAAAAAAATTGAAGCCGAATAGTATTATAATGCATCCAGGACCAACAAATCGTGGCTTAGAGATAGACCCTGAAGTGGCAGATGGTCCAAGGTCAGTAATCTTAAAACAGGTGAAGAATGGAGTTGCAATGAGAATGGCGATTCTATTTATCCATGCAGGGGGTAAGATTGAGTAGTCTATTAATAAAAAATGGGCGGGTCATTGACCCAAAAACGAGGTTTGACCGCATTGCCGATGTTCTAATAGAAGGTAATAAAATTCAAAAAATTGAGCGAAATATAAAAATTGAAAATGCAAAAACCATTGATGCCACGGGAATGATTGTTTGTCCGGGATTGATTGACCTCCATTGCCATCTGCGTGACCCAGGTAGACCCGATGAAGAAACAATAGCGAGTGGTGCAAAGGCTGCAGTGGCAGGCGGTTTTACCACGATATGCTGTATGCCCAATACAGAACCACCAATTGATAATGAAGGAATTGTCAACTATATAATCAAAGAGGCAGAAAAGGCAAATTTGTGCCGTGTCTTTCCCATTGCTACAATAACCAAAAAAAGAGAAGGTAAAGAGATTGCCGAATTTGGTGAACTGGTTAAGGCAGGTGTAAAAGGATTTTCTGATGATGGAAATACAGTGAGCGATGCACGGATTATGCGCTATGCCCTTGAATATTCAAAAATTTTTGAAGTTCCCATATTTGACCATGCCTTAGATGAATCTCTGAGCAAAGTTGGAGTGATGAATGAAGGAGAGGTATCTACCAGGCTCGGCCTTGCAGGTTCACCAGCAATTGCGGAAGAAATTATAGTAGCGAGGGATATTATGCTCAGCAGGTTCACTGGAGCAAAGATCCATCTCTGTCACATTTCAACAAGAGGTTCAGTAGAACTCATCCGCAAAGCGAAAAAAGAAGGGCTTGATATAACCTGTGAAACCTGCCCCCATTACTTCTTTTTCAATGATACAGTCATTGAAACATACAATACAAATTACAAAGTCAATCCGCCTTTAAGAAGCGAGATTGATAGAAGGGCAATTATTGAAGGGTTGCGTGATGGAACGATTGACTGTATCAGCACAGACCATGCACCGCATACCCAGGCTGAAAAAGAATTGGAGTTTGCCTCAGCACCATTCGGTATGACCGGACTTGAGACAGCGCTCTCCCTGACAATTATGCAATTGGTCAATATTGAAAAATTCTCCTGGCTTGAGATTCTGGATAAATTTACAATAAAACCCGCACAAATTTTAAAAGAGAAATTGGGTATAATAAAAGAGGGAGCAATTGCTGACTTAGTAATAATAAATCCCAATGTGAAATGGCGCCTTACTTTAGAAACGATAAAATCAAAATCTAAAAATACCCCATTTTTAAATAAAGAGCTTGTGGGTCGTGCTGAATATGTTTTTGTAAATGGTGAATTAAAGTATCAGTCCAGCGCTTAAATTCTTTTGCTCAATTTTTTAATCTTTATTCCCTTTTTGCCTAATTCTCTTTTGATAAAATTGCATAAGTTAGGAACCATCCCTAAATATTCAGGCGGAATAACACCATTTTCTGAATAATCTTTAATACACCGGGCAATTGTTGCACAGGAATAACCAGTCATCCTCGCCATTGAAGTTATTCTGTTCTTTTTATCATAATAATCAATAATTTGATATTGTCTGAATTCTTTTTTGCCTTTTATGTGAATTAAAAGTATAGTTAAATCATTTTCAGGACCCCTTGAAAGTTCATCTTTTAAATATCTGAAGGTAAATTCACGGCAGGGAATCTGAAGATTGTTAATTCTAATCGGTCTTTCAGAAAAGAATCCGGTATCAATCAGTGCTTTAAATATTATTGCATGTCCTGGATAGCGAATCGTCTTTTCTTCCATATTTCTAATCCGGCTCATTGTTTTCAACAATGTGCGCAAACCGTCTGTATAAAATGCCTCAAGCTTTCCAATCCCAGGAACAAAAATTTCTTCTATGCCGGTCAGGGCAGGAACAATTATTATTTTATAATTCTTATAAATTCTTGCGGGTCTTGTATATTCTTCAATCAAATCCTGGAGTGACCAGGTAATACGATAATTGAATGGTGATATCGGTTTTTCAGGGATGCCGCCAACCATAATCTTCAGATAATCAATCTTTTCCATCTGTGTCCACGCTTCGCCAATCAACACATTACTCAAACCCGGGGCATAACCTGCATCAGGCACAATCTTTATACCCGACTGCTTTGCCTCTTTATGTAACAAAAATGGGTCATCAGCCGAGTATGACATATCCACAATGTCCACACCAGATTGCAGTGCACATTCCCAGGAATAGAATCCAAACTTTGCTGGCAGGGCACCAATAATCAGGTCATAATTACTCATCAAATTTATTAATTTTTTTTGATTGGTAATATCAAACTGGATTTTTTTAATATTCCTATTTTTTAATTGTGCCAATTTTTTTTTATCAATATCCAGCACTGTGATTTTATTCCTAAAGACGGACAGGTCCTGGGCTACAACCCTGCCCTGCATACCACAACCGAGTATTAAAATTTTCACATCAATCTCCTTATTTTACCAAAATTAAATTTCATAGTAAGGATACGCTCTGAAGAGAAGATTTTTGTGGCAATAATAAGCAATCCTATGGCAAATAAAAAGAGATAGATTATTCCTAAGATTACCGGTAGCCTCTGTCCTAAGATTAAAAATTTAAAGGCAAAAAATGTATGAGAAAATGGAATCAAAAAAGTAAAGATTTTTAAACCCAGACTCATAAGACCGGGGTCAAACATCAGGGCAAAGAAATAAGGGATGAGAATCATTAAGGTTAAAGGCATTATTGTTGTCTGGGCATCCTTAACATCCTGGGCAAATAGTGCTAAAAGCGTTGCCAGGGCAAGTGCGGTCACAATAGAGAGAAATATGCTCAATCCCAGGAGAATCTTTGCACCTGTATCAAGGCTCAGATTAATCTGTTGCCCAAAATTCTGCATATCTGCCGGAATATTCTGGGTGGGTGTGCTTAAAGGCATCATAAAACTTCCCATTGCGACCATAAAGAAAAAGGCAAAGGCAATGGATGAGGCAATCATTGTGCCCGTAATAATAATCAACATTAAAAGGGCAACCGGCACAATTACAGTCTGAGTAGAGATATAGGCAATGATAAATGCAGCACTTCCTGGTTGAACCATATCCTTTAGCACAACAAACTCTTTTGCCTTAATTGGTTCACGGAACACATCAGGTTTTAAATCCGGGCTCAATTCTTTTATGAATGATTCTGCTACCTGTTCATTTATTGTTCTGAGAATATTCCTGATACTTACCCTTTGGGCAGATGAAGCAATACTTAATGAAGTAATAATTGAATATACTCTTATTTCAGCAGTCCTTTTATTATGTAAATTCAATTCATAATTTTCAGGAATAATTACACACATTGCAAATTTTTCTTTCTTTGCAATCTTCACTGCCTGGGTATCATCAGCTGCATCAAACAGATTTATAATATAGTTTGCATTCTTTAGTCCATTTATCAAGTATTGAGAAGATTGAGTTTTATCATTATCAATAATCAAAATATTAGCGGGTTTTGTTATACTGCCTATCTCTCTCTGCATTATTTGCCCTACAAAAAGAAGGATAAATATGGACATAATGAATGGCAGGAGCATCTTTAAGGTCAGCAGGTCTTTTATCTTTTTTTGTAAGATATTGAAAAATTTTTGCATATTATTTATTTATACTCTGCACAAATACCTGCTCTAAGTTTTCAGCATTATATTTTTCGCGCAATTTCGCTGGTGCACCCGATTCAATGATTTTACCTTGATGTATGAATGCCACACGATGAGACAGAAATTCTATCTCCAACATATTGTGGGAAGAAACAATGGCTGTAGTACCAGTCCGCGCATATTCAATAATCAGATTCCTCACTTCAAGAGAATTAATTACATCAAGACCTGAAGTTGGTTCATCGAGAATCACAAACTTTGGATTATGCATCAGGGCACGAGCAACAAGCAATTTTCTTACCATTCCTTTGCTATAATTTCTAATGCGGTCATTTATTCTCTCACCCAATTTCGCAATTTCAATTGCCCTTTCCACCATCTCTTTTTTTACCGCATTGTCAGTGGCATAAAGCCCTGCCATAAATTTGAGGTATTCAATTCCTTTAAGGCTTTTATAGGCACCGGCTTCTTCGGGTAGATAACTTATCAATTCCCTTATCTTCGCATCTTCCTTTATTATATTATAACCAAAGATTTCAATGGTGCCAGCACTGGGTTTAAGTAGTGTAGCAATCATTCTTAAGGTCGTTGTCTTACCTGCGCCATTAGGACCGATCAGCCCAAAAATCTCTCCTTCATTTATGTCAAAAGAGATCCCGTCAACCGCTCTGACTGAACCAAAATTTTTGTATAAATCTCTGACTACTATTGCCGGCATAATTAAATTGATTATACTAAAAAAAATTATGCCCGTCAAGAATGTGTTAGTCTGACTACTCCCCACTTTTTCCTCCCCCTTAAGGGGCGAAATTTTCGGACTGTACTTGCCCGATTCATCGGTCATAGATTATAAATCTGAAAATTTTTCGTCTTCATATCCACATATCCTCTTGTCTTCCCACCCTTGACTTTTTAAATGATACAGTTATAATATTATATAAGATTGAGTATGTCTTATCTTATCTTAGAAAATCTGAAGGTTATTTCTTTGCCGAGTTTATAAGGTTCGTTTGAGTCTGCTCCGCCTGACATCGGAGCAGAAAAATATAATGTCAGCGCTTTCACTTGTCGCTCTCTCTTCTGAGGGAGAGATTTCCACCCTTTATGATTCCTCTCCCTTGAAGGGAGAGGATTGAGGTGAGGGTGAGAAAAAATTCGTTGGGTAGGGCTCATCCCTGTCCGTTTAGCAGTAGTTGCGCGATTTATCACGCAAAATGTCTTGTCCCTGTAGAAGATACAGGGAGTAAAATGGAGGAAAAAATGAAAAAGATTATAACTTGCCTTTTAATGGTTTTAGTTCTGAGTGTTGCGTGTTCACTATAGTATGTCTGATTATACCGCTTCCAACTGGGCACCCTATCATATCATTGAAGACCCGGAGACCCATAAAAAAGACGAAGGCTGGTATCCAACCATTGGTCTGGTTCCGGGTTGGCTTATAGCGAAGATGCCCTGCATTGTTTATTGTTCAGGTCAGGGCGAGGTAAAGTATCGCTGGCTTGAGGATGGTACGCTACAGTGGCATGGGTTTACGCTTCTACCCGTTACTACCGGGCTTGACCCTGGTCCACCATCGGTATCTACTTATGGAGATTCTGTCTATGTGGTATTCTCGGTGAATATGTTAGAAGGTGGTGAACAACTCTGGAGTGCGATTTACTTTTACCAGTTTCCTTTTTATGCAACTGAGCCACCCGAGCCGGTGGTTCTCGACTATGAACTCGGCATGCCGCTTGCTTATAAACACGCCTCAATTACCATTGATGGTAATGGTAATCCGCATGTAGTCTGGGACAAGTGGGATCCCTTGACTGGTGACTATGAAATCTACTACCGCTGGCGTGAGAATGGAAATTGGCGACCAATTGACTGGATTTCTGAGTATACGCCAAACTATGTTGATAAATCCCCGCACATTGATTGCTATGGCAATTGGCTTTCCGTAGTCTGGTATGACGAAATTTCTAATGTGCCAAATGAAATACAGCGTAAGCGAAAGCGAATCTATCCACCAAGATGGTTTACTGTTGACTATCCTCCTTACAGCCAGTCACCCGGTATCTGTTCTGAGTTTCCCGTAAATGCGGCTCACGATTTTTCAGTCTGGTGTGAAATAGGTAATGCAGCTGATTATGATATCCGCTACCGGAGTGATACCTATGATTTTGGCTGGGTTTCTCAAGAGCTAGAAAAAGAATACTTCTGCCACAGCCAATTGCAGAGAGACTGGTCGCCCTGGGACCTCTATACCATCTTTACCAAAGGCAATACCACACCTTATCAGATTGTCTGTGTGCATCAACAGTTTGGTAGTGGTCCTCCGGGCAGTGAATCGCCTTTATATATTGTAGAGGCAGGTCAGGATTCTATCTCTCCATTCTGTCTGCACCGTGATGGAAAAATCACATACACCAATTACTCAGTTGACTATGGCACAAATGAACTCACCTATGAACTCTCTTTCCTTGACCCAACATTC
>JBBILZ010000017.1:0-43530 GCA_037444665.1 Caldifarciminota bacterium | reverse complement strand
GGATTATCAACCAATGACCGAATCAGCACAATTGCCCAAAAATTTATTGTATTTGATTGTTCACGATGAAAAGAAGAGTGTGATTAAGATTATAGATTGTCTGAAAGGTAGAATTATCAGGAATGCGCCTTTTACCAGGATAAAAAATTTTTATTATGTTCCTGCTGAAAAGCAATTTGTTATTCTTACTGCCTCAGGATTACACTATCTTGACCTGAATTTAAAGATAAAAAAGAGTGTTAAATTTAAATTTCCTGGAGAGGATTTCTTTTTTTATAAAGATGGCTATGTTATTACAAATCCAGAGGCAATATGCCTGATAGATTTTAATGGCGGTATTATTGATTGTCAGCCACTCATATTTAACAATGGGCTTCTGCACCGTGATTTTGTATTCTGGAATAATGATTTTATAGTTTTGATTGACCCGCTCACACTGCGCATTGGGTGTTTGCTCAAGAATAACAATAACATTAAAGAAATCTATCCTATTGATAATGAACAGAGTATATGCATCAACCAAAATAATGAACTATTTGTCATAGACAATAAAACCGGTGCATTTAAGAACCTCACTAAAAAAGCATACGCCTTTATAAAAGTGTCAGAGAACCAGACTATTTCGCAGGATTCACTTTTTTACCTTCAGTTTGGTGCATTTTCTGATAAAGAATATGCCCGGTATTTTTGTGATAGTCTGAATAAAAGAGGATTACCTGTATTCATTGATACAGGCATTGACCATCTATATCGTATAAAATTGGGTGGATTTATGGAAAAAACATTAGCACAGGAAATTGTGGAAAATTCTGGTGTTACAGGCTGGATTATTTATCATAAAAAAATTGAGTCTGATGTGGATTTAATATTTTCATTTAATCAAAATGATTATTATTTAAAACAGGGTATTATCATAAAAAAGGAGTAAAAATGAAAAAGATTATCAGAACTGATAGGGCTCCAAAAGCCATCGGACCTTATTCTCAGGCGGTTGGTGAAAATAAATTTATTTTTACCGCAGGTCAGATTGGTATTTCACCAGAGACTGGTGAGATTGTTCAGGGTGGTATAAAAGAACAGACAAAGCAAGTCTTAGAAAATCTTAAGGCAGTGCTACAGGCTGGCGGCGCAGACTTGCAAGATGTAGTAAAGACAACAGTCTATCTTACAAAGGCAGAAGATTTTCCATTGATGAATGGAGTCTATGCAGAGTATTTTACTGGCGAACCACCAGCACGAACAACAATTTTTGTTGCTGGCTTACCAAAAGGAGCACTGGTTGAAATTGATGCTATCGCAAGCATTAAATAAGATTGAAAAAAAATTAAAGTGTAGTTTTAAAAATAAGAACCTGTTAAGAAAGGCATTGACCCATTCTTCAGCAACATCTTCAGCCCGAACAGATTCCAATGAGATTCTTGAATTTTTAGGTGATGCAGTACTGGAACTTATTGTGCGTGAATTCTTAATTAAAAAATTTCCCAATATTGATGAAGGACAATTGAATCAATTAAAAAAACGGTATACGAGTGAAGAAGTTCTTTGCAAGATTGGTAAAACAGTAGGTATTGGTGAGTTTCTGATAATGGATAAAGGCGAGGAGTTAACCGGTGGCAGAGAAAGGTGCTCAAATATCAGCGCGGGTATTGAAGCACTATTTGGTGCGATATATTTAGACCGTGGTCTTGCATATGCCAAAAAATATTTTCAGAAAATCTTTTTAGGAAAAAGGTTCAGACTCTCTCAGGATTATAAATCACTGGTAAATCAATGGGTAATGGTGAATAAGAAAGAGGTAGAGTATAAAGTAATCAAAGAAGAAGGACCACCCCATAAAAAGGTATTCTATGTTGCATTATTTATCAATGGCAAGGAAATATCTGCAGGTAAGGGCAAAAATAAAAAAAATGCAGAGCAGGATGCAGCAAAGAATTTTTTGAAGAAGATTAAGACTGTAAAATTAAAGGAAAACGAAGAGTAAAGGTTTATTTAATATCGTTTGTATCTTTTTCGTCGGTCACAAATTCTACGACCATCTGGGTGGGTTTGCCTCTGACCGTGGGCGGAGCAATCTGCTGACCTTTTAAAATTCGGGACAGGGTTGTATCTTCCTCTGGTGTAATTGTGTTGCCAGTGGCAACATTTAAAACCCTGCCGGTTGAATCAATGACTGCCCGAACCACAACCGGTGCAACCCTTTCCCTTGCTACTTGTTCAAGTTCTGTCACCGTAGGTGACTCGGCTTTTTTATAAGCCAGGTCAACATCTTTGCCTTCAGTAATCTTTCTTTCTTCAGAAATCCCTGTAGCAGCAGGTGCTGGTACCTGTCTCTTTGCGACAATGCCGGGTTTTGGTATCACCACCTCAATCTTGTCTGTTTGGACAGGTTTTTCAGAAGGGACTGAAGCAATATCAATTCTGTTTTTCATACTTACAGGACTGGCTAAATTTTCGTGTCCGGTGATAATAAAAACTAAAACTACAACTGCAGCCACAGGTACCAATACCGGAAAAAATTTCCAGAATACAGGGCTACGCTTTTTTCTTATTTTTTCCATTACATTCTTTTTAAGATTGAAAACAAATTCCCTTGAAGGTTCTTCAATCTCTATTTCCTTTAAACCCATATCAATGGCTTTGAATTCTTCAATAATCTTAAGGCAGTGTGAGCAGTGTCTGAGATGTTCTTCTACCCTTTGCCTTTCTATTTCATTCAATTCATTATCAATATAGGCACTTAATAGTTCTACTGGAACATGATTTTCAGAAAAATTTTGTTTGTTAAGATTATCTGGTTTCATAATTTTAAATCTTTAAATATGTTTCTTAAATGTTCCCTTGCCCTTGCAATTCTTGACATCACTGTGCCGGCAGGGATGCCAAGTGTCTGGCTAATCTCTTCATAAGATAATTGCTCTTCAATCCTTAAGACAAGAACCACCCGATATTCTTCAGGCAATTGTGCCATTGCCTTTGCAATTTTTTCTTTGAGCATCTTTTCCTTTACCATCTGCACCGGGTCTCCCTTATTATCTGCATAGTTCTGTGCCCATTCAAGTGGTTGAACATCAATTTTTCTCTCCTTTTTAATAAAATTGAGCGTATGATTGACCGCAATCTTTGAGAGCCAGGGCAGGAATTTATAGCCCGATTTAAAGGTTTTGATTCCCTGATAAGCTTTAATAAATATTTCCTGAACCAGGTCCTCAGTATCATCACGATTATGCACCATCTGATAAACAAGACGATAAATAGACATCTTATATCGCTCAATTAATGGTGCAAATGCTTCACAATCCCCATTTTTTACCATCTCTATCAATTTATCATCGCTCTCATTATTATTATACACTAAGTATCCTGTTTTATTCCCGATTTATGATGATTTTAATGGGTTTCTATAGAATTATTCAATTGATAACCTTCAGGTATCTCAAAGACTCTATTACTTATCGGCACCGTAGAGATCTTTTTAATGGTACTTTTGGTTTGCATTGAAATATCAATTTCTTTGTTCTGCATATTGAGGTTCAGCTGCAATTCCAGTGGGAAACCATCAATTTCAGAAATATGTTTTTGGAATTCCCTGATTAGTTTATTATCAATTCCTGGCAAACTGGTGAAGTTAATATTGCTTAGCATCTTTTTGTTAAAACTCATAATTTCATCATAGCCAGCGAAATCCTTACCCACCCACATTGTTTGAGCCATTTCTATAGTGTCATTATCTAATTTGAAAATTAATGATACGATATATTTATCACATTCTACACCAAGGATTTTTTTAGTTTCTTCCAGTTTTTCAACCTTTATCTCTGGCAAATTTTCAGGTATTTCTGTTGTTTGACCCTCAACAGAATCATTCTTTAGGGAAAATTCTGCATATTCTTTATGTTCATTGTCAATGACCCAGACAACACCCTTATCCAATCTAATAATTGTAATCCTTTCAATATCGCCTAAGATTGGATTCTTTATTTGAATTTCAGTGCGCATAAGGTCGCCCTTAATAAAATTTCGGATAAGGGTCGTTGTGCTTTGTTCCATCTCTATTAATCCCTGACTTGTGGTTTCCATTTCATACATTACATCAGCAAAGATATTTGAAATGAGGAATATAAATAAAAATATTCTATTCATCGTTGACTCCCGTTAAGGATTTTGCCTTAAGTTTCAGGCCGTAAGTTTTCCCTGTTTGTATAGTTCAATCAACTCTTTTGCCTCACGATTCGTTGGGTCAATCTCAAGGGCGTGTTGAAATGCAGAGATCGCTTCGTCAAATTTCTCTAATTCAATCAATACCTTGCCCATATGAACATAGGCAAGACTGTAATTTACATTGCGTTTAATCGCTTCCTGGAACATTTCTACTGCTTCGTTCAATTTTTTTGTTTTTATGTATAACAATCCAAAATTATTGTAAATTTCAGCAAGGTTCGGCTCCATTTTTAGCGCCTCTTCAAATATGTTCTTTGCCGCCTTATCTCTACCCAATTCTGTGAGAATAAGCCCTTTTAAATTAAGATATTCTGCCAGGCGGTCAAGTTCCAGTGCCTTGTCAATTTCATTTAACGCAAGTTCGTGATTACCACGGTAATAATAAAGGGTCGCACGGTCAAAGTGGTCAAGTGCATCTTTTTTCTTTTTCGCAATCTGTTCCTGTTTATATTGCTCTTCCTGTTTGGCAAAGTAATCTTTCAGATTTTTTAAGACCTCGCTGCTGAATTTTGAAATATCGGCTTGTTGTTCCAGTGATTCCTTAAATTGTTTTTGTATTTCCTGTGTCATCCGATTAATCTGATTATTCAGCTCACCAAACTTCTCAGATAAACGAGCAATATCACCAAAGGTCTTTTCATATTGTTTTTCAAGGTCGCCAATCTCTTTTTTCATTTCCGAGACCAGGTCTTTGACCGATTCGCGCATACCTTCGCCGACATTCTCTACACCTTTACGCATTCCTTCGGCAAGTCCGGCAATCTTACTTAAGGATTCAAGGTAATTACGATTTAGATTGTTCATCATTTCGCTCATACTTTCAATATTACTCTGGGTTTTGTCAAAGAGTCCTTCAAAATTAGCGACTGTCGTTTGGATATTATTAAGATAACTCAGGTAATGCTGATTTGTATTATTCAGGAATTCACCGATATTATGCAGTCCAGTTTTTAGTGTATCATTTAACTCATTATATTTATTCAAACCTTCCTGCACCACATTTAACTGGTTATTAAGTGAATTTTTTAATTCATTGATTGGATTTTCAAAATTCTTAAGATATTCCTGAACTGTAACCAACTGATTGTTGAAGGTGGTTTTTAATTCATCAATGGGTGTCGCAAATGAATTGAGACTATTCTGAAGATTCATTAAATTATTCACAAACTCATTTTTCAAATTTGATAATTCGGGTTTAAGCACATTAATGGAATCATCAAATTTTTGCGCAGTATTGTTGAAAATATTTTCCAGTTGACCAGCCATAACTTCTGTATTGCTCTGCTGGATTTTTGTAAGTTCATTAAAGAGCACTTTCATTTCATCAAGTTTGAAACCGATCGTTCCCTGCAGGTCTTTAATTAAATCCTGCTGGTTTGTGCCCTGTAACTGGAGCAGAGAATTTAATGATTCCTTAAATTCATCAAGCTTGGTGCTTAGTGTTCCCTGGAGTTCTTTAATTAAAGCCTGTTGATTATTCTCCTGTGTCTGGAGCAGGGAGTTCAAAGATAGTTTGAGGTCGCTAAGGCTATTACCAATTGTATTCTGGAGTTCTTTCAACAATGTTGTTTGATTTTCCTGCTGGGCTCGGGAGATATCATTATAAACAGATTTTAATTCCTCAAACTTTGCTGTCAAATTTTGTAGTGCGCTAATCCCTTCTACCTTTGTTCCAGCAATCTCACTCTTAACAATTTCCGCAATGCTGTTTATGCCATTCACAATGTTTTCTACAACTTCAAACTTTTTCAATATCTCCTGGCTTGAGGAATTAGTTTTTTCTATACCCGCGCTGAGGGTTTCTGTGCCAATTTGATATGTTGTTGCCATTTTTTCCATTGCATTTTTCAATGTTTCAATTTTGTGGCTGATGTTCTCATTTAATCCATCAAAGCTACTTTTTATTTCGGCAAGAACATTCTTGAGTTCATCATTTAATCTATTCTGCCCGGCCACAATATTGCCACCGGTTTCCTGTAACAATTTTATCCCTGTAATCTGTTCACGGGTTGTATTATTCAAAGTTTCAAGTTGGGCAATATTTTTATCTAAAAGATTTTTAATTGTATCAATCAGATTTTGCTGTATCCCTGAGAGATTGTCAAAGCCTAGGGCGATTACCTCATTCTGTTTTTTCATAATATCAAAGCGATTGAGGATAGCATCCTGTAGTGTCTGGATAGTAGTAGAGATGAGGACGCCCAATGCTTCATTGCGCTGGAACATTTCGTTCTTCAATTCTTTAATACCATTTTTAAAATCTTCAATAATGATTCCGTTCTTTATGTTGGAGGATAGCAAAGAACATAATTTTGCCGCACCATCATAAACCATACATTCATTTTTTATGCATTCTTTGATCTCTATTTCTTCGCTAATCTTTTTACCGTCGCGATCAAAAATTTCCTTTCTTTTAACAAGAAATGGACATTTCATTAAATCCTCCCTTCAACAAAATATCTTCCCCTGCCCAGGCGTTTTTCCTGTGCCATTTTTTCATATCTTTCAATCCGCGGGTAAAGTGAAAGGTCATCAAGTACTTTAAGGGCACTTGCTGCTGCAGTATATGAACCGAGCGCTTCATAGATATCAGCATAAAGGAGTGCAGTATCTTTGTCAACGGGCAGAATTCTGACTGATTCCAGGGCATCAATGGGTTGATTCTTTTTTAATAAGACCCGTGCTTTTAAAATAATATAATCTTTTTTTTGCATTGCATCTGCACTGATCAGATTGAGTTCTTTTCTCGCTTCATTTACTTTATCCATTAAAAGATATAGGTTAGTCCTTAATAATCTATCATTGTCTGAATCACCAGTTATTTCTTTTAATTTTTGATTAAAATATTCATTGCGCATCTTTTTTATTGTTTTGTATACAAAACCACGGTTTTTTGTTTCCTGTAAAAGTTTTGTGTATAATTCAAGAGTTTTGTTGATTTCACCACTTTCAAAATATAATTGTCCCTGTTTCAACAAAATCTCTTCTTTCTTCTCAGGCATAAGCCTTTCTACTTTCTTTAGATAATCAATTGCCTTCTCATATTCCTTTTTATAAGCATGAATTTGACTTAAGAGTACATAGACAGTTGCTAAGTTTTCGTTCTTTAAAATGATTTCTTTAAGCTGGGGAATTAAGTTATCGCCATAATTTGGGTTTCTATCAAATAATTTCATAAATATCTCAACTGCCATATTCATATTTCCTATCTCTTTGTATAAATTCCCTGTGTAATGCATTAATTCGTCTGATTTTTCATAGTATTCTTTTAATCTTACAATAATTTCGGGAATTTCTGCCGGTGCAATCTCTGAAAGTTTTTTATAGATTTCAATTGCCTTTGTATAATTTTCTTCGGTAAGAAAGATTTTGCCCAGGAAATAGTAGGAGGGAATATGGTTTGGATTTTTAGAGAGAATCTGGAGAATGAACTGCTTTATCCAGGCCGTTTCATTTTTATCAATATGATATATTTCTTCAATTGTATAAAGGGTATCTTCAAGATTATTATAATCAAAATAGAGCTGTGCCAGTCCTTTGCGGGCTTCTATATCTTGAGCCTCCTCAGAGCAGATTTTCTTCATTTCTGATATTGCCGGTTCACGGAATGATGGGTCCTGGGTCTGGGCATTGATATATAATTTTATTGCCGGGGTTTTAATGTTTGATAGATAGTAGACCCGCGCCAGACTGAATGATAAAAGTGCTGAAGGAGCCTGGACTTGCAATTTTTCCAGTAATGGTAGAACACGCGCGACAAGATTGTTATCCAGTTCACACGCCTGGAGAAGATGTTTTATACCTTCCTGATATTTTTTCAAATTTAGTTCAATTGCACCCATTGCAAAAATGATACGGGGATTTGCAATTGCCTTTGCTGAAAGGGATTTTAACTCATCCAGGACATATTCTGCTCGTGCCGGAACAATCCGCGCAGTGAGTAGATATTCTTCCACTGCTTCATCAATCTGTTTTGCTCGTGCCAGTGCCCGTCCCCGGGCAAAGTGTGCTGGCACATTGCTTTTATCTGCGGCGAGGATTTTATCTAAATATTTTATCACCTCATTTGCATAGTCAACCTCTCCGTCCAGGGCAAGCATCAAAGGTCTGACACCATCACTTAAATTACCACTTTCAACCAATGCCTGTCCCAATCTTAAATTAAAATACTGGGCTTGAGGTCCAAAGACTTCAATCCCTTTTTTTGCTTCTTCAATTACCCGGTCATAAAGTTTACGATTAAAGAATGTATCAATCAATAGAGCCCAGACCTCGCGGTCCTTTGGGAACGCCTTGAGTGTATCATAAAATTCATCAATGATTTCAAAGAATGCCTTTGGGTCTACGAGTTGGGCAGTCTTGAAAAATTGCGTGGCAATTTCAATCTCTCCATCTTTCATAAATGTTCTTGCTGCAGACAAGAGCAGAGGCACAGCCTTTGGCCTCTCTTTTATTACTTCTAATAGTGCCCGCTTTGCAGGTTCTTTTGTATCGGGATTTGCTAATAGTTCATCAAACTTTTTTATTGCCTGGTTATATTCACCGGCAAAGGCATAACCGCGGGATATGGCAATGTCAAAGATTGCCGGTTCTTTTTCCCGGTGTTTTTCATATATCTTTATTATTGTTCCGGCATACTCTGGTTTATGATTTAAAAGTGTATCAAGGGTAGGGACAAAGACAATTAGATTTCCTTCTTCTTCAATATGGGGCTTGAGTAATACGAATGCTTCACTATCTTTGTTCAGGTTGATTAAAGTTTTTGCCTTTAAATTTAGATAGACGGGTTCACGGGGTTTTGTTTTTAAAATTTCTGATAATGCCTGGTTAACAAGGTCATATTTTTTATTCTCCAGTAGCGATTCAAATATAAGAATCGCATTTTCATCTTCACCCTTATGGCAATAACATAATCCCAAAAGATAGAGGGCGCGGTCGTTATCCGGTGCATTTTCCAGTATTAAGTTTAGATTTAAGATATATTCATCAATTAAACCGCGGTCTATATTATAAGCCTTATCAATAACTGCAACTGCATCATCTGTCTTTTTTTGTTTAATATAAAAATTTACCAGGCTCTGGATAACAATAGGGTTATTCGGTTCTTTTTCAAATGCCTTTTTGTATCTGTTTATAATCTCTGATTGCTGTTCCGGAGCAATTTCAATTATCTTTTCAAATTCATTGATTGCCAGTGAGACACGCCCCGCATTAAGTAAATTGTCCGCCAGGCTGAATAGTACCTTTAAATTCTTGGGATTTACCCGCTGCAATTCCCTTAAGGTTTTTATTACATCATCAATCTTTGCTGGGTCTTTTTTTAATAATGCCTCAAGCCTTGATAAAGAAGCATCAAGGTCACCCTTTTTTACATATAATTCCGTTATAAACTGACTGAAATTTGATTCTAAATTCGCAGGTGGATGGATTGCAATAAGGGTGTCAAGTAATGGGTCAATAAAATCTGGAAATTTTTCATAGATACGCTGTGCCTGATTCAGTGCCTCGCTGGCATTTCCGGCAACTGTTTCGGTTTTGAGCAATAATAATGCCGCATAGGGGTCATTAAATCTTTCCCGCGACATTGCTCTTGCCCAGCTCAATAACTGTTTTCCAAATCCTCCAGTGCTAAGTAAGAAGTCAATATTCTCAAGGGCGGTCTTACCATCCTGATAAATAAAGATGATTGTGCCATAGATGATTAAATTTTCAAAATCACGTTTAGTTATTACTTTTTTTGTAGTAATATTCTGTTTCAATTTTTCATAGCGATTGATCAATAATTTTATTTCCCGTTCATTGAATGCCCTTAATACTTTGAATAGTTCTTCGTATTGTTCCTGTGTCACATATAGCTGGAGCAGAAAATCACCAGCATCAATTGAAGTATATCTAAAGAAATAATCTGAGAGCAAGCCAATGATTTCATCCACCCGTGAAGGAGCAATGACATGTGCGGTTCTGAGTGTTTCTACTGCTTCTGTTCTTTGCTCATTCTCAAAATATAAGCGAGCAAGTTCCAGGTATAAAGGAAAAGCAGTTTCGGTTTCAGTGAGATTTTCTTCCAGCACCTTAATTGCTGATTGAAGTTTTCCTTCTTTTATATATTCATGCGCACGCTGTAATGCTTTTTCCGGGTCTTTACCAGCAAAAATTTCAAACATTCTTTGCCTTCCTTTTTAGTTCATCCCTTTTAAATGCCAAACCATCAACGATTGAATGGATTGGCTCACTACCGCAGGCAATCAATAGCCCACTTATTAAATAATCAACCCAGTGGCTGAGATTGGAACCACTTTCCAAGCCGAGTTCTCTGATAAACCCAAATTGGAATGCAAAGGCAATGACCAGACCCAGGGCAGTGCTTATAACCCAGGCATAAGCACGATTTCTACCCCGGGGTAGAATATATAAAATTTTCTCGGTCACCCTTTCTACGATTAATGAAAGGGCAAGCAACAGAATTAAGACTTTACCCATATCAATTATATTTTTTTATCTTTCTGCTCCGCTTCTGTTCCCAGTTTTTACTGAATAATTTTTATTTCTCCTGTTATTAAAATGTCTTTGCAATAGAAAATATGCTCTTTAGTTGTTCATCAGTCTTGCGCAAACGAGCAGAGAGAGTTCGGGTGAAGACCCAGAGTAATTTATACGCAATACCAGTATCTTTGGCAAGTAACCTGCGAAAATCATCTTTACCAATACAGAGTAATATTGTATCGTCATTCGCAATTGCTGAAGCAGAACGCGGGGCATCATCAATTAATGCCATCTCACCAAAGTATTCACCTTCTCTTAGAATGGTTAATGCCTCTTCTCCCACACCCGGCACAATTGTGGAGATACGGATGCTACCTGAGACAATTAGATAAAAGGCATCGCCAATATCACCTTCCTTAAAGATAACTTCGTTCTTTTTCACGCGTCGTTCTTTTGAAATGGATATCAAAATATCCATCTCACTGGGTGTCAGTTCTCGGAACAGATAGACCTGACTTAATGCCTCCTTTTCCCTCATCGTGCCTCCATTACTAATCGGCATTTTTCGCCCCGTTTAATATCTGGAACCTTTTCTTCCCATCTCAATAGACCAATGCAAGCCTTTTCAAAGATGCTTATTACCTGGACTTTGGCAATGGTGAAATCAGGCATCTTTTTTCCACCTACAACCCGCTCCTGGTATACATCAAATATATCGCCGACCGCAACACCAGAATTCTCACCCTGGTCAAGATATATAAAAATGTGGGGTGGTTTTAGTTTTTCAGTTGATTTTACTTCTACTACATAACCTTCAAGTTCTTTTGTTGCTGCTAAGAGTGTGACATTCTCTGGTGCTATTTGTGGTTGATACGGTGTGACAAGGTCACCTTTTTTGATAATATCATAAGAATCAATCACTTTGCACCGTGAACCCTGTTCTCCCACTTCTTCAATCTCTGCCCGACCAAGGACAATAATCTCTTTGCCCAGAAATTCTCCGGTCTTTGGATGGCTAATGCCTTTTCCTGGACGATAAATAGTAAGCACATCACCTACTTTTACATCACTGGCACGGTCAATATAGACTGTTTTATATGCACTGATCATCTTCTCATCCGCAGGTTCGGTTCCAGTAATGGTCGCCCACAAAGGAAGGTCTTCGGTAAGGATAAATCCAGCGCGATGGATAATATCTTCACTGAATATATGTTCCTCGGATTTTACCATAGAGACGATCTCAGCGGTTTTTTTGGTTGTGGGTGCGGGTGGAACATAGGTATAGACCTCTTCAACCGGAGGAACTTCGGTTACAGATTCAACTGGCGCTGGAACCATACCCAGTGATTCTTCAGGTGATGGTGGTATAACGAATACCTGATCAGGATATATCCAGTGTGGGTCTTCTATCTGGGTAAGATTTGCCCGCCATATATAGGGCCACAAAAACGGATTTTGATAATAAAACCCGGCAATATCCCATAATGTATCACCAGGTTTTACAGTATGTGTTGCCTCCTGCGCAAATATGGAGACAAAGACCAGCAGTAAAGCCAAGCGTTTCATACCAACCTCCTTTTCTATTTAATGTGCTTTATTGGCTGCCGAACCGACCATCTTCCTAACAAATTTCTTACACTCACAATTTTATTATCATTTTTGAAGACCCGGGCAACCCTGGGCCCAATACCAGAGGTGATCTCATAGACAATGGTATTACATTTTTTTGCCAGTTCTTCAGCCTTTATCTCTTCATTACCATCCCTACCAATGAGGGTGACAACATCACCCAATCTTGCCTGGGGAATATCAGTGACATCAATCATCATCAAGTCCATACAGATCGCTCCTACAATATTTGCCCTTTTACCATAGCATAAAACTTCTGCATTGTTGGAGAGCAATCTTGGATAACCATCGCCATATCCCACACTTACTGTAGCAATGGTGCTTTTTCGCTTTGTGCGGTAAGTATGTCCATAACTTATTGGTGTACCTTTCGGCACCCGTCGTATGTTGACAATGCGTGATTTTAAACTCATTACTGGTTTGACGTTTCCATTCAATATAATCCTGAAAGATGGTGTCAATCCATAAAGGGTAATACCGGGACGGACTAAATTAAAATGGGAATCAGGAAAACGGAAAATACCAGAAGAATTTGCGAGGTGAATGAATTTTGGCCTTATTTTGACGCTATGCAATTGCCCAATTAATTGTGAGAAATTTTTTATCTGCTTTTTGGAGAATGCACCATCTGAATCTGCTAATGGAAAGTGAGAGAATATCCCTTCAATCTTTATATATGGTGAATTGTTGATTTTTTTTACGGCATTAAATGTTTGTTCATAGGGGAATCCGGTTCTGGTCATACCTGTGTCAACTTCAATATGGACAAGCATCGGTCTTTTCAATTTTTGTAATTTCCGGTTTAATTTTTCAAAAAAGGTAAATTCAGAGATAGTGGGAATAAGATTATATTCTATGATTTCATCTATCTGGTTGTCCATTACTGGACTGAGAATAATTATTTTTGCATTAATGCCCGCAACACGCAACTCAATACCTTCTTCAGCACTTGCGACACCAAACATATCAACACCAAATTGCTGTAATGTTCGGGCAATCTCTACTGCTCCATGACCATAGGCGTCTGCTTTGATTGCCGCCATAATTTTTTTGTTGCCGACCATTTTGCGAATGAATAAATAATTATCTATCAATCGGTCAAGATAGATTTCAGCCCAGGTTCTTCCCAAATTATCCTTCATTAATTTAATAATATACATAAATAATAAAAAATCAAGAGATAAATTAACTTAGTCTCCTAATTCCCCTTGATGTCCCTTGATAACCCTTGATTCCCTTTTTGGCATTTAGGTATTGACTTTAATGTTATTTTATATAGAATTGCCTATGAGGAGGTATTGAATGAAAAATGCTTTTATCTTTTTACCTTTTGTTGTTCTTTTTTTTATTGGTTGTCCGGCAACATGGGAGAATGCTGCTAAAATCTATTTACAGCAGGGTGAATATACACGGGCAAAAGAACAGGCACAGGTTGGAATACAAACCAACCCTGAATATTATGGAGCCTATTGTATTTTAGGTAAGGCAGAGACCGGACTGGGTAATTATATAGAGGCAGGCAAGGCGTTTCAGGAAGCGTATAAACGGGATTCACTTGCGACCATAAATTGGCTGAAAACAGATGAAGGTGGAAAGAATATACCCGTATTTTGGCAGTCGTTTTATAATGCAGCATATAAACTCAATCTGGAAAAAAATTATCAGGAATCCATTTTTTACCTTCAATTTGCTAAAAAACTTGACCCAACAAATGTGAGCCAATTTATTCTTGAAGGAAATATTTATGCTGATATGGGAAATAGGGAACAGGCAATGAAATCTTATCAGAAGGTTCTGGAATTTGATAAAGAGAACCCTGAGGCGAGTTATTTTATTGCCAAGATACATTTTGATAAACAAGCATACGATTCCTGTGTTTTCTATGTAGGTAATTCCATAAAGACTTTTGAAAAGGATTATGGCAAAATAAAAAATCTTCTCTTTAAGAATGTAGAGTTTAATCAAAATCTTGCATCCGAATTGATAATGCTGTATAAAAATAAAAAGAAAGAGGCATTGGACCAGTTTATAAAGACCAAACTCGGTTATGATGAGGGTTTTGCCGGGCAGGAAAAGAATGTGGAGAAATTTGTAAAGGTAAATGAGGAGTATGGCCGCAGCGAATACCTGGCTGGCATTGTCTATCTCAATTTAAGAAATGATACATTGGCACTGAGTCATCTTACAAAGGCAGCAGAATTATTGATTGATGACCCGGATGCCCTCTATTTTCTTGGTGAACTTCTGATAAGAAAGAACAAATGGGCTGAGGCAAGAAACTATTTTGATAGGCTGGTCGCAGTAAAACCCGATGACTTTGCAGGCTGGTTTTATATTGGTGTATGCTATGCCCAGGAAAAGAACTATAAAAAAGCAATTGAAATCTATGAAGAAAAGGCATTACCTCTGGAGCCTACAAATATTGATCTTCTCACCAATCTTGCTTATGCATATCGTGAAACAGGGAATACCAAAAAGGCAATGGAGATTTTACAGAAAGCCGATAAATTATTAAAGGAGAAAAAATGAACAGAAGGGCAACCGAAGCAATTCTTAATATTTTAATCTTCATTGGTTTACTAATATTATTATTCGTTGTTGGTTATCCTCAGTATAAAGAAGCACAGCCATCAAAGATTCGCATTGGCGTTGATAAATCGTTTGGTTCTTTGCCCTTTTATGTTGCTCAAGTTGATACAACCAGAAGGTATTTTAAGATTGAAAAGGTTGAACCAGAATTTGTTAATATCAATGGCGACCCACTTGAAGGTTTGAAAAGGGGAGATTATGACATCTGTGCGGTCCCCTGGTATAACCTCCTAATTTCACCAAGCAGTAATGGTGATACAGCTAAGGCATTGTGTTCCATCGCTTTTAAAGGATTTAGTGATGCGATTGTTATACCCAAAGGAACCAGGATGAAATTTCTGAAGGACTTGAATGGCAAAAAGATTGGCTACCTGATGGATGATTCTCACCTATTTGATTTAATCGCACCGAATCTTAAAAATGAGAATCTGACCAAATTTACTAAGGTCCCATTGGCAAGAGAAGAATTGGAAACAGCGCTATCAAGTAAAAAGGTTGATGCACTATTTGTAATAGAACCTTATCGCAGCCATATGTTATATGCAGGTGATACAATCCTTGATGAAGGGCTTATTAATAGATATATCATGCCTTCAATGCCATATCTTGCCATTGTAATGCGTAAGAGTTTTGTCCAGAATAATCGGCTTGCCTCTTACCGATTAAAGAATGTGCTTGATGGTGTATTGGGTTATCTAAGACTCCGCCCTGAAATTGGAAAGAATGTGCTGGTTAAAAATAATAATTGGTCTGATGACCCAATCTATCTTGCAAATATAAGAATGCCTGATTATCAGCGATTGAGTGAGATTGATACTAAGGGCATAGAGAGTTACCAGACATTTTTGGTGAGAGCAGGGATAGGAACCTGTGGCATAAAACCCCAGGAATTTCTTTTTGAGAGACTTGATTTCAGGAGATAATTCCGGTCGTGCTAAATGGGGAGCTAGCGGTGCCCTGAATCCTGCTATATTTATGGCAGGACGACCCGAAATCCGCTTATGCGGGATTGAATAGCCTCTTTGAGTTAACCCTTTCAGGGGCAACAGCAGGGATTTAAGAATGTTGAGGTTCGGGTCTTATGAAAGCACCGGCTACAAACCCCGCCAGGTCCGGAAGGAAGCAACGGTAAGTAGAGATGGGCTGGTCATAAGGCAGCCTGGGCTGAGTTCTTTGCTTTGCTGTTCCTGAGATGGTTGGCGAATTGGGGTTGCACGACCGGTTATCAGCAAACAGGGGTAGAGATAAACAACAGGGAAAAAGATGGAAGATATGCTTCGTAATTTGCTTGGTTGTTAATTAATATGGCACACAGGGTTTTTTCATTAAAGTATCGTCCTCAAAATTTTGATGAGTTAACCGGCCAGACCCATATTGTCCTCTCACTCAAAGGAGCAATTAATAGCAGGGCAATCGGCCATGCGTTTTTATTTGCCGGACCAAGGGGTGTTGGTAAGACTACGATGGCGAGAATATTTGCCAAAAGTTTGAACTGCATAAATGGACCTACAACCTCTCCGTGCCAGGAATGCCCTTCCTGTAAGGAAATTACGCTCAGCAGAAGTATTGATGTGATAGAAATTGATGGTGCATCTAATCGGGGAATTGAAGAGATAAGAAACCTTCGGGAGAGTATAAAATATGCACCCCTTCAGGGTCGCTTTAAAATATATATAATTGACGAAGTCCATATGCTCACCCAGGAGGCATTCAATGCCTTACTTAAAACCCTTGAAGAACCACCAGCCAGTGTGATTTTCATTCTTGCAACCACTAATCCGGCAAAGGTTCCTGCAACCATCATATCACGATGTCAGCGTTTTATGTTTAAAAGGTTGTCCATCAGTGAAATTATCGGCCGTTTGAAATTTATCGCAGAAAAGGAAGGTCTGGAGATTACAGAAAAAGCCTTTTATTATCTGGCGTTGCGGGCTGATGGTAGTATTCGCGATGGTGAGAGCATTCTTGAGCAGTTATCATCGTTTGTTGAAGGAAAGATAACTGAAGACCATGTTTTCAAACTCATTGGATTTTTGAGTGTTGATTTTTATATTGATCTAATCAATAAAATTTTAGAGGAAGACCTTGTCCATGTTTTTTTATTGTTGAACAAAAGTATAGAAGAAGGGGCAGATGTTCTTGAGATATACCATGGTTTGATAAACTATTTTAGAAAAATTCTGCTCAGCCATATTGGAATCAATTATGAACTTATTGATTCTACTGCAGAAGAGATTGAATTGTTAAAGGGTATTAATGTAGACAATGTACGTCTTGTAAATTTACTTGAAACCTGTATAAAATATGAAGATACAATTAGACGCTCAATAAACCCCAGGATTGCACTGGAATTGCTTCTGGCTCAACTTACCTCAGGAGGATTTATAGGTGAATCCAGACAGATTAAGAATAACCAGAAGAATTTTGATTCACAAAAGGGAGTGACTGATAAAGAGCGTTTGATTAACCAGCTTAGTAGAAAGAGTCCCAAACTTGCCGCAATCATATATCAGACTGAGGTAGAACTCAATGGAGAAAAACTTGAAATTCTGGTTAATAATGAATTCCAGCACCGGGCATTGATGGAGAATCAAAAGGTCCTGGATGAAGCGATGGAGCATGTCTTTGGTGAAGGTTTTAGTTTACATATCAAACTCAGTGAAGCACAGAAAAATAAAACAAACCTCGCCGATACCATAAAAACAATGTTTGATGGTGAAGAAGTAAGATAATAGATTCATCAGGGGTTGAGAAAGTTGAAGAATATCTTTAAAGATGCAATGAAATTACAGGAGCGGTTACATGAAGAGCTGCAAAAGATTCGTGTTGAAGGCTCATCTGGTGGTGGCATGGTGCGAATAGAGATGGATGGTGAGCAGAATGTTATTTCGGTAAAGATTGAACCTCAGGTCATTGCTGAAAATGATATCATTATGCTACAGGATTTGATTGTTGCTGCATTCAATGATGCACAGAATAAGGTTAAGGAAAAGGCTCAGGAGTGCCTTGCCTCTTTGACCGGACTCCCTTTTTTCAAATAAATTAATACAATTACCAACCTTGACGTACCCATATTTTTGGCTATAATAAACTTATGGAAGAGCGAATAACTACTGTTTACATTGAAGAAGAGATAAGATCAAGTTATCTTGATTATTCAATGAGTGTTATTGTAGGCAGGGCACTGCCTGATGTGCGTGATGGACTCAAACCTGTCCAGCGGCGAATCCTATATGCGATGTATGAAGCAGGTCTCGCCTCAAATCGTGCTCACAAAAAGAGCGCAACTGTAATCGGTGATGTGCTTGGAAAATATCATCCACATGGAGATATGGCAATTTATGATGCTCTGGTCAGAATGGCGCAAGACTTTTCAATGCGTTACCCACTGGTTGATGGTCAGGGCAATTTTGGTTCAATTGATGGTGATGCAGCAGCTGCTTACCGATATACAGAGGTAAGATTTACTGCCCTTGCTGAGGAACTCCTTAAAGACTTGGAAAAAAATACGGTTGATTTTATCCCCAACTTTGATGGAAGGCTCAAAGAACCAGTAGTTCTTCCCGCAGGTTTTCCCAATCTTTTATGCAATGGTGCATCGGGTATTGCCGTTGGTATGGCAACCAATATTCCACCCCATAATCTTGGCGAGATTATTAATGCATTGAATGCAATGATTGATGATCCTGAAATTGAAGATAAAAAGATTATGAAGTTGATATCTGGTCCTGATTTTCCGACCGGTGGAATCATTGCAGGAAGAAAAGGGATTGAAGAAGCCTATTTAACAGGTAAAGGTAGAATTATTATCAGGGGAAAGATAAAGATTGAAGATTTAAAAGGGGGTAAACAGGCAATTGTCATAATGGAGATTCCGTATCAGGTCAATAAATCTGCCCTCCTGGAAAAGATGGCACAATTGGTTAAAGACAAAAAGATAGAAGATATCTCTGATATAAGGGACGAGTCAGACAAGGATGGTATCAGAGTCGTTATTGAATTAAAAAGGGATGCAAATCCAGAAGTTGTATTAAACAATCTTTATAAATATACGAATTTGCAGATTACCTATAGTATTCAGTTACTTGCTTTGGTGGATGGTGTTCCCAAAACGATCACCTTAAAACAAGCACTCAGACATTTCCTGGACTACCGTTTTGAAGTAATTACACGGCGCACAAAATTTGAATTGGCTGAGGCAGAGAAGAAAGCCCATATTCTTGAAGGATTAAAGATTGCTATTGAACATATTGATGAGGTTGTTAATATCATTAAAAAATCGGCTGATGTAAAGGTTGCGAAAGAGCGATTGATGAAAAGATTTTCTCTTACCGAGATTCAGGCACAGGCAATACTTGATATGCGCCTTGCACGATTGACCAATCTTGAAAAAGAGGCATTAGAAAAAGAGTATTTAGGTTTGATAAAGGAGATTGCCCGCTTAAAATCCATACTTGCTTCACCCAAAGGTGTCTATGGTGTTATTAAAAAAGAATTGAGCGAACTTGCTACAAAATTTCAAGATAGCAGGCGGACAACCATATCTGAGATGGAACCTGAAGAACTCACTATAGAAGATTTGATTGCTGAAGAAGATATGGTGATCACACTGACCCAGCGCGGTTATATTAAACGACAGCCCATCACTACTTATCGTAATCAAACTCGTGGGGGCCAGGGAAGAAAATTAGTAGAAACAGGTGAAGAAGATTTTGCTAATCAACTTTTAATTTCCAAGACTACTGATACGCTTCTTTTCTTTACTGACCGCGGCAAGGTCTATGCGACAAAAGTTTATGAAATTCCTGAGGCGGGTCCATTTTCTAAAGGTAGGTCTATTGCCAATCTCATTGAAATGAGCGAAGGTGAAAAGGTTAATGCCTGTCTGGGAATAAAAGAATTTTCTAATAAATTTTTTATTTTTATGGCAACCAAACAGGGAAAAGTAAAGAAGACAGCACTTGATGAGTATGAGAATGTCAGAAAGAAAGGCATTATTGCAATAAAATTAGAACCGAACGATAGGTTGATTGCCGCTGAACTGACCACGGGCAAAGATTCTGTTTTATTGACCACACACGATGGACAGACATTAAGATTCTCTGAGAAGAAGACACGTCCAATGGGCAGAAATGCGGGTGGTGTGCGGGGTATGCGACTGGAAAAAGGAGATGAGGTAGTAAGTCTTAACATTGCGCGAGAGCAAGAAGATATGTTGATTATAGGTGAGAAAGGTTTAGGTAAAAGGATAAAATTTGCTGATGTAAATGAAAAGGGCAGGGGTGGAAAGGGTGTAAAGGCAATGACCATTGATGAGAAGACCGGAAAGGTTGCTGGCGCAGTAAATGTGAATGATGAAGACGATTTGATTGCGATGACCAGGAGTGGAAAGGGAATAAGGACACCAGTCAATGCCATAAGGGTGATGGGCAGGCAGGCAAAGGGTGTGAAGATAATAACACTGGAAAAAGGTGATACTGTTGTTTCAATTGCGCGCATAAAGGCAGAAGTATGAGAGACTTTGGGGAGTAGGTAGTAGGTAGTAAGTAGTAGGTAGTGAAGAGTGTTTAGATGATGAAGCGTCAATCATGGGATGAATATTTTATGGATATAGCAGAGCTTGTTGCAAAGAGGTCAACCTGTTTACGAAGGCAGGTTGGTGCTGTGCTTGTAAAAGATAAAAGGATCCTTGCTACAGGATACAATGGAGCACCGAGCGGTATTGTCCATTGTGAAGAGGTTGGTTGTCTGCGTGGAAAGATGGGTATTGCCTCAGGTGAGAGGCATGAACTCTGCCGCGGTGTCCATGCAGAGCAGAATGCCATTATCCAGGCAGCAAATTTTGGTGTGAATATTGAAGGTGCAATAATCTATACTACACACCAACCCTGTTTTATTTGCACCAAAATGTTAATCAATGCAAAGATAAAAAAGATTATATTCAAAGAGGCATATCCAGATAAATTAGCAATTCAGATGCTCAAAGAATCGGGCATAAAATTCTCCAAACTTAAATAAAACATAATAATAACCATTGACTTTTTAAAAATTTTGGTTAAAATTGAGAATAAGGAGGTTTTATGAAAAAATATCTTGGTCTTATTTTGTTGGTTCTGCTTGCTAATTGTGTGAAAGAGCCACTGTCGTGGTATGAAGATGTGGGCGTGGTTGAAATCCAGACCGATACTACACTCATCACATTCCATGTGCCGGATACAGATACTGAACCGGGAAATCCAGGCTGGAATCCCTCGGGCAGTGGTTCTGCATCTCAGGACCTTTCTATTACCTTGAGGGAAAAGGCAAAGAAGGATGTAGCGATTACGACTTTGCGCTGGCAGTTTTATGATGTTGATGGTAGTCAGGTTGCCAGTCGCTCTGATAACTATGTTCCGCCCATTGAGATTGATGGTGGTAAGGAATTTACTTATACAGTTTCCATAATTGTTGATGAAGGTATTGCGGATGACCTTGATGATGCAGATGGTGCTAATAATGATTACAATGGTCGTGGAACAATAAAATTCATTGTAGAAGGCTATGATTTGATACGGGGCGAAGACATTAATTGTATATATTCTTATACGCCGATTTCAGTAACTAAATAAATAGTGTTTGATGTAGTAAAAAGGGGGCATCTTATAAACTGCCCCCTTTTTGTTAAAAATGGCATTTAGGGCAGTTATCTTTGATTTAGATGGCACGCTCCTTGATACAATCAAGGATATTGCGGACTCAATGAATTTTGTGCTCAAGACCTTGGGCTTTCCTATTTATAAGACTGAAGAATACTATTATTTTGTTGGTGAGGGTATGGAGATCTTATGTAGAAAAGTATTGCCACCTGCCCATAATACACCAGATATGGTCGCCCGCTGTGTTGCGGCGATGAAAACAGAATATCAGAGGCGCTGGCAAAATAATACAAGACCATATCCTGGTATTTTAGAATTATTAAAAGAATTGGAGAGAAGAGAAATACAAATGGCAGTGCTCTCTAATAAGCCTGACCCGCTTACAAAATTATTTATTCAAAAATTATTGGCCGGGATAAATTTTTCCCTTGTCCTCGGTGAGTCGCCTGATTTTCCTAAAAAACCCGCTCCAGATAGCGCACTATACATTGCAAAATATCTAAATATTTCACCTTCAGAGTTTATTTATCTTGGCGACTCTAATATTGATATGAAGACTGCGATTTCAGCAGGGATGTTTCCTGTTGGTGTTCTGTGGGGATTTAGGACTGCTGAAGAACTTATGTCTTCTGGTGCAAAAAGTTTGATTAAAAAACCGCAAGAATTATTAAAGATAATAGATAAAAATAATATCAGAAGATTTTAGCAATCGCTATTGTATTGTGCTGATAACTCCACCGTATTGAGCCAACAAATCACGACTGTGCGTATCAGAAGTGAAGTAAAGAACCTGATTGCCCGCATCAATAAACTTTTTTAATAGTTCAGCGAGTCTGCACCGTCGCTGCCAGTCCGCAAAGATAAAGGCATCGTCAAGAATCAAAAAAGTGCCTTCAGGAAAGAGTTTTTTTAATGCAGAGAGTCTGAAACAGAACAATAACTGATCCTTGGCACCACTGGACAATAGTTCTATTGGATATGCATCTCCATTGGTATCAACCGCAATAAAGTTCCGATTTTCAACTTTAACTATTTTATATTTTTCAGTAACAAAATAAAAATACTCACTAAGACTATACTGTCCATAAACAAGGTCACTGATAAAATTATCCAGTTCATTACTCATCTGATTTAAAATCTCTTCTGCCTTCTGGACTGCCTGGAGTTCAAGATGATAATTTTTCAGGTGATTTTCAATCTCAAAGATCTCAGAGAGGATATTTTTTTCATCAATGATACCGTATCTACTTTTCTGAACTTCTTCAAAAATTTTAATTTCCCGCAATAATTCGTCGGTCTGCTTCTTTAAATTTTCAATCTGTTCTGCGACCTTTGTCTCTCTGCTAATATCACATTCCTTTGAAGGTGGTGATACTTCTTTTTCGCTAATGAGTCTTTTCCAGGTTGAATCGTCAGTCTCATTCAAATATTTAGCAATTTCAACGCCGAGGCCTTTGATTTCGTTCTGTATTCTATTTTTATCTTCAATTTTCTCCTTTAACTGAATCAATGTGCCACAATTTGTCCTGCTCCTTAAATCTTCAATTGCCTTCTCAATTTTATCAATTGAATCAACCGTGCTCAAAAATTTCAATCTATCGCTCTTTGTAGAAATTAAGGTTCCCATTCTTATTTTATCATCTTCCAGCATCTTAATCTTTTTCTCAAGTTCTTCAATCGTTTGCACTTCAGGTAAAAATAGTTTTGCATCATTTAACACCTGCTCCAATCTTAACTTTTTGATTCTTATTTTTGATTTTTTGATGGCAACAGTAGTAAAACCAATAATACTGACTAAAAAGATTATGAGCGAAATGATTATAGAAAGATTAAAACGAAAACCTATGATGAGAAATAGAAATCCGATAAGAAAGATTAAAACCGGATAGAAAAAATTCGGTTCTTTTTCTATCGCTGTCCCTTGAGTAATCCTATTTCTTATATTATATTTTTCAACCAGTTCAAGTTTTTTTAATACTTCTGTAAAATTTTTATTCAGGTTATTGATTTCCTGCTCCATTTCATACTTTTCATTTGATTGATTTTTTAAGGTCTCCTTTTTAATTTCTAATTCCTGCCATTGCTTAAGGTCTGCTTCAGTGTATCTTTGGTAGAGTTCAAATCTATTTTTCTTGTCAATGTATTCGTTGTATAATTTTTGTAGATTTTGATATAATTTATATCTTTTGCAGGTTTCAATAAGATTCAATTCATTGCTCAATGCTGTGTATTTTTCGGTTATTTTCTTTAATTCTTTTTTCTTGTTTTCTATCTGACCGATTTCCTGAATATAATTGCGCAACTGCTCAAGACGATTCTTTCGGCTCTCAATCAATTTTTTCTTATCTGATTTCCAGTCATTCAATTTTGGCTGGTAACCAATTCCTTCTCTTAATTTTTTAATCAGGGTTGCGAATGGAATCTGTTTTCCGGTCTGGCTGAGCATCAATTTCAAACTATCCCAGAATTTCATCTGTTCATCACCTTTTTTGTATAATTCAGACTCTGAGGCAGGAATATAGAGCAATGGCGCGACTTCTGTTCTTGTGAGTATAGAAACTGGTTTTGTTGCAGGTAGTGTAACTATTTTTTTGCCTGTATCCAGTTCAATAATTATATGTTCGGGTTTACCATACCTTGTTTTTGTCTTAAATAAGACCGAGGTCAATGCTTCTACAAGCGTGGTCTTACCCGATTCATTTAATCCAAATATTACATTAAAATTTTCTGGTTCAAGATAGAATTCTCTGATCGGACCATATTGTTTTAACTGGAATTTCTTTATCTTCATTTTGTGATGTCTTCAATATAAGGGAAGGTCAATTCTAAAACTTTCATTCTCAATTCATCGTCAAGTTTAGCGGTTTTTTCTACAAATTTACTGACAAAAGGAATCTTTAAAAATTGGTCCCAGGAAGAGATCTTATCGCAGTTTAGTAAGGGCGGATTTTTGAATTTGTCTTTAAATTCTTCTATTGCCTGCTGGACCTCTGTCTTAAATTCATTCTCATTTTCCGCAATATAGCCATATATGTTAATTCCAAGTAGTATATTTTTGTCAGATAAATTTTCAATATCCTGTATGAGCCTGTTGATGATTGTCTGTTCATTCCCCGGAAATACAAAGTAATCTAATTCCTGCCAGTACGGTGCAATCTCAATATTAAGTAGGGTTATTTCAACTTCTTTATTATTAATATTGACCAACGCAATCTTTCTTGGTTCACGGCACTTCATACTGAGTCCGATGGGTGCACCAGGGTATATGACCTTTGCTTTTTTATAATCCAATTCAATATATTTGGAATGGATATGTCCCAATAGGGCACATCGGCATAGATTATCTAATTCCTGGGGATAGATGGGCATATATTCAACATCTTCCTGATTCAATATGGGGAGTATTGAAATATCATATATTGTGCCATGCGCAATTAATACATCAACATCTTCAGATAGATCTGCAATGCATTCAGAAAATTTCTTTGATTGAAAAGGAAGAGCAAGAAATTTGATGTTGTTAATACTAAATTGTTCAAATGGTTTTTTAAATAATTGTTTTACATTATTTCCATAGTCATAATTTGAGCCATAAGATTCACTGTCATGATTGCCAGGGATTATCAGGATTCCAGCCTGTGTTTTTTCAAAAGTTCTCTTTACTTTTGGTCTTAGTTGTGTAGCATCTGTGTCTGAATCAAAAAGGTCACCAGCAATAACAATATAATCAGTTTTATATTCATTGGCTTTATCCACAATCCAATCAAGCACTTTGATACGGAAGGGGTCTTTGCTGCTTAAATGTAAATCAGCAGTATGCAGTATCAGCATGGATACCTTTTTTCAAAATAATCATTAAGAATTTTTTTATGGTCAAAGGCAATATCTTCAGGAAGGTTTTTTTTGTTATAGATGCCAATCTCTATTGCATCATCTTTTGCTTTAGGTCTTCCTTTTGCACGGGCAATGAATACTACGGTGATGGTATGAAATCTGGGGTCGCGCTCAGGGTCTGAATAGACATGGAATTGTTTAAGTTGTGTGATATCAAGATTGGTTTCTTCTTTAGCCTCCCGAACTGCCGCAGATTCAGCAGATTCGCCATAATCAATAAAACCACCGGGTAATGCCCAGCCATAAGGCGGATTCTTTCTTTTAATCAGAATGACACCATCATCCATTTCAATAATGATATCTACGGTTGGTACTGGATTGGATGTGGACATAGAAAATTATACCTAAATTTTATGTTAAATCAATGGTCAGCACCATCTGGCTTGTCTCTACTTTTACTCTCTGTTCAATATTTTAAGGGAAGTAATTAAGGGATGAATAGATAGTAAGTAGTATGTGCCCGATGAATGGGGCGACTACAGTTTCAGAAACAGATGATTTCATCGTCAATAAAAGCAGACAATAAATCAGAAAAATGGAGAGGATTCAGCAGTTCTATACCTTGACAACAGATAAAAATTGGATATTATAAAATGGATAATGTTTTGAAAAATAAGTTTTTTTGCCGGTCTATTTTAGTGGTTGAGCAGTGCCGGACAATGGTGCGGATGCCGACATAGCTCAGGGGTAGAGCAATGGTTTTGTAAACCATAGGTCGGGGGTTCAAATCCCTCTGTCGGCTATATATTGTGCCGGATAAACCACAAGTTGCCAGTTCTGAGCTTGCCGCCGGCTGAGTTTCTCCGGGCAGGTACCCAAGCGGCCAACGGGGGCAGACTGTAAATCTGCTGACGAAAGTCTTCGGAGGTTCGAATCCTTCCCTGCCCATTTATTTTTTTAACATTGACAAACCATTCTTTTTGACTAATATTATATCGCACATGAGAATAATAATCGCGTCAATATCCAAAAAATTTGTGAAAATTATCTTGTTATTTATTGTAATTATCTCTATGGATTGCACTCTATTTAAAACAAGGTTTATGAATGTTGATGAGCGCTCAGCAGAACTCTTTGAACAGGGAAACAATCATTTTAAGAAAAAAGAGTATGAGCAGGCAATTATTGAGTTTGAAAAGATTGTGCGCGATTATCCGAAAACTGAGGCGTATGAACCAGCATTATATCTCTTAACATTCAGTTATTTTAGATTGAATAGTTTTGAGCGGACCGTGTTCTATGGAGAGAAATTTTTAAAAGAATTTCCTTATTCAAATTATCTTGTAAAAGTTTTAGGCATGCTTGGTGAAGCAAATTTGAAATTGGTAAATGATTATAAGGCAGCATACTATTTGATAAAATTTTCTAAACAATCAACAGATATACTGGAAAATGAGTCCGCGTATAAAAAAACAATGCAATTATTATCTGAGATGTCCCTGGACAATCTTGAAAAACTCCATCGTAATTTTTTGGGCGAACCAATTGATGAACATATCCTCTATTATTTAATAAAGGCAGAGATCAAGGCAGGCCAGGAGAAGAATGCAGAAAGGGATTATAAACTTCTGACCCGTAGATATCCTGAGACCATCTATGCAGAGGAGTTTACTGATTTCAAAAGATTCACTGAACTTGGTTCAGCAACACGCCGGGCAGGAGTTCTTTTACCCCTTACTGGAAAGTTTGCCCGCTACGGCGAAAAATTACAGGAGATTTTGAAATTTTTTAATCAACAGCAATATCTGCCATTCTTTACTGCAGTGGTTGATACAAAATCTGACCCGGTGGATGCAATCTTTGCCGCAAAGGATTTAATTGATGAAAAAAAGGTTGATTTTATTATTGGACCAATATTTTCTATTGAGGCACTGGGTGTTGCTGGATATGCGAGTGCCCGCAGTATTCCGCTCGTTATCCCTACCAATATTGAATTAAAATTGAATAGTCTGTCTTTAATCTTCACACCGGGCCAGACCTTAGAGCAACAGGCAAGGGCAATTGCACGATATAGCACAAGGCAACTCGGTCTTGCAAGATTTGCAGTATTGTTTCCTGAAATTGGTCGCTACAGCACACTCGCCGGTATCTTTATGGGAGAAGTCAAGAAAAATGATGGTGAGGTCGTGGCAGTAGAATCATTCAACCCTGATTCTGTGACTTTAAAATACGAACTGGAACGGATAAAAAAGAAGAAGCCAGAGGCAATTTTTCTTTCAATGGATGGTGATATGGTTATTAATACTGCTCCACAGATTTTTTATTATGGGCTTGAGGATGTAAAGATTTTAGGGACTGAAGCGTTTGACAGTGAAAGAATTATTAGATTAGGAGAAAAATATGTAGAATCAGCAATATTCGCAACACCTGCTTTTGTAGATTCTTCAGCGCTCAAGGAACTGAAAAAACATAATTTTGATACGAGCGACCCTCTATCAATAAAATTTTTTCAGACCCTCTGGGCATTGAGGCAATTATCTGATTATGAACGGGTAAATTTAGGAACTAAATTGGGTGAAGTTTTGATGAGAGAAAGAAATTTTAATATCTTGACAATAAGGAATGGAGAATTTGTGAAATTGACTGAATTAAAAGTGGAATAACGGAGGTATGCATGGCAAAAAAAGAGAAGAAGGAGAAAGAAAGAGAAAAGAAAGAAAAAAGACCCGAGGCACTTATTGATATTAAATTTACCCAGAAAAACTATCTGTTCTTTGGTGCCGGACTTATTTCTCTAATTATTGGATTTATCCTCTTAAGAAATGGAGATATTGTGCTGGCGCCAATCTTATTAGTGCTGGGTTATCTTGTTTTCTTTCCTCTGGGTATTCTTGTTAAATAACTGATATCCGGATACCTGTTTTTTGATCTATTTGTTGATAATTAGATTGAGCTATTTTTTAGCCAATGATTAAATCCCTGTCCATCAAAGAGAAAGCCCGTGGACTTGGTCTTGATGTCAGAGTTTGTTCAGCAGAACCATTTTCTGAATTGGTTGGACATATTAGAGAACAAAGAGAAAAAAGATTCTTTCTTAATAATAATTCCTGGTCCGATGATGAGATAAAAGATTTTTGTAATCCAGGTTCAATAATGTCAGGGGTAAAGAGTATTATAAGTTCATTTCTATTTTATTTAACCTTAGAAGAACCAGACCCATCGCAGCCCGGCAAACCGTACGGATATGTTGCTCAATACACACAGCGTAATTACTACAAAGAACTCAAAAAACGGTTAAAAAAACTTGCTGGTTTTTTAAAAAAAGAATATCGGGCAAAATTTGTTGCACATTCGTGTGGCCCGGTAGCAGAGAAACCGATTGCCCGGCGCAGTGGAACTGGTTATTATGGGAAGCATAGTATTATTATAAATCCTGATTATGGCTCGTGGATTGTGCTCGGTGAAATCTATACGGATTTAGGGATAGAGCCTGATGAACCGCTAAAATTAAATTGTGGAGATTGTAGTATTTGTATGGATAACTGCCCAACCGGTGCAATAACCGCACCATATATCATTGACAGAAAAAGGTGCATTCAGAGTTTGACTAACTGGTGTGGTTTAATACCCGATAACATAGCACAGGTATGGCAAAATCGTATTTATGGTTGCACAACCTGCCAGGATGTGTGTCCGGTAAACAAAAAAATTAAACCCGAAAATCCGAAAACCGATATCGGAGTTGTTGGCGCTTATCTTCCTTTGCTTGATATGCTACAGATGGATGAAGATACTTACAGAAAAAAATATTCAGACAATCAGATTAGTGCCAGATGGGTTCACTTTGATGCGATAAAAAGGAATGCCCTGCTTGCCTTAGCACATTTCCAGGATAAGAGGACAATACCAATCATTGAAAAATATGCAAAAGGGGATAATCAGCTATTAAGGGATACGGCGATGTGGACATTGGGGCGGTTTTAAAATGGCAACACTGGCTCAAAAGATTCAGACCGCATTCTTTAATCCGCAGAATATTGGGTGGATTCTTTTACACAAATTAGAAACAGTTATTGGCTACCATTTTTTGAAAATACACGCTATGCCGCCAGAGACCATAAACATTTATCCAACATATCGCTGTAATTTAAAGTGCGAGATGTGCTTTGAAAAGTTTGCACGGGTAAAGAATGAATTGAATATCAATGACTGGCTCCGCATAATAGATTATATAAAAAAAATTCATCCCCGCATCCACATCTCCGGAGGTGAGCCCTTTGTTTTTAAAGACATTTTGAAAATTATTGAATATGTCAAATATAATAACATTTTTCTCAATATCACTACAAATGGGACACTCCTGAGTGAATATGCCGAAGCATTGGTCAGATATAAGGTGAATCGCATTGATATTTCCATTGATGGTCCAGAAGAGATACATGATAGTATCCGAGGTGTCAAAGGAACATTTGCCAGTATTTTGAAGGGCTTAGAAAATCTGCATAGGTTCAGAAAAGGGCGTGTGCCAGTATTAAAAATAAATTCAATTATAAATTTTAATAATCCCGAGACGATGAGAGAGGTTATTGCCCTTGCCAAGGAATATGGGGTTTCAGTGGTCCAATTTATCTATCCTTTTTATCTTACAGAAAATGAAGTTGCCCATCATAGAAAATTTCTAAACAATGTATTAAAAAGAGATATTAATTACTGGTGTCAGGCGTGCCATTTTAAACCACTACCCGGGGATTTTTATGACATTAAAAAAATATTGGATGAACTATCCCGACATAAGATAATAATTGAAATGTTTCCTAAATTTACTTTTGAACAGTTCAAATTGTATTACCATAGCCCTGAAGACTTCATCCAGGTTTACAAAGGTAGGTGTCGGGCAATGTGGCATACTGCAACAATCCTTCCCGATGGTTGTCTTGAGTCTTGCCCGGACTATATTTTGGGCAATGTCAACAAAGACAATTTTTTTGATATCTGGAATAACCAGGTAATGGCAGGGCTCCGCAAATTGATTAAGGCAAAAAAATTCTTTTCAGTATGCCGTGCCTGCTGTTTCTACTATCAATAAGTAATAGGTAATCTATTATAAAAAAGTCATTCAACCAATGTAGTTGCCCAATTTCCCGAAGGGACTCTCGTCCCATCGGGACGGAGCATTGGGCTCTTTTTGATGCAATAACTCCGTTATTGCAATGCTTGATAAATCAAGCAACTACAGTTTTAGAATGGCTAAACTATTACATCAATAAAAATCCCGCCGTTTCTAAATGTCCTGTTGACAAAAGATGCAATTTTGGTATAATATTTAATGAAAGAATTTAAATTACCAGAGGGTCTGACATTTGATGATATTTTGTTAATTCCTCAATTTTCTAATGTTCTGCCAAGAGAATGCGATGTGCGGACAAAATTTTCCCGGCATATCAGCTTGAATATTCCATTGGTAAGCGCGGCAATGGATACAGTAACTGAATCTGCTACTGCAATCGCACTTGCCCAGGAAGGAGGTATTGGAGTCATCCACAAAAATTTGACCATTGAGGAACAACAAAAAGAGGTGCGCAAGGTTAAACGGGCTGAGAGCGGGATGATTATTGACCCCATTACTGTGACCGAAGATATGACAATCAGGCAGGCAAAGGAGCTGATGGAAAAGAATAGAATCTCCGGGGTGGTTGTGGTGAATAAAGAATTTCGCGTGGTGGGAATGTTGACAAATCGTGATATCATCTTTGAAGATAATCTCAATAAAAAAGTGAAAGATACAATGACCAGTGAAAAATTAATTACTGCACCTGAAGGAACCACACTGGAACAGGCACGCCGGATTATTAAAAAATACAAGATTGAAAAATTACCCATTGTTGACCGCAATGGTAGATTAAAAGGATTGATTACCATAAAAGATATAATAAAGAAAATGGAGCACCCCAATGCGATATTTGATAGAACCGGTAGATTGCGGTGTGCGGCAGCAGTAGGTGTTGATAAAAAAACTATTGACCGTGTGTCTGCCTTGATTGAAGCTGATGTTGACGCACTTGTGGTGGATGTTGCCCATGCCCATTCATTGAGTGTTATAAAATTGATAAAGGAGATTAAGAAAAAGTTCGCGGACATAGAATTGGTGGCAGGTAATGTGGGCAGTCCTGAAGCTACCCAGCATCTTGCAAAACTTAATGTGGATGCGATTAAAGTAGGAATCGGCCCAGGTTCAATCTGCACAACCAGAGTGATTGCCGGCATTGGTGTGCCTCAGGTTAGCGCTATTATTGAATGCTCCCGTATTGCCCGGAAATATAAGATTCCCATTATTGCTGATGGTGGGATTAGATATTCTGGCGATATTGTCAAGGCACTTGCCTGTGGTGCATCATGTGTGATGATTGGCAATCTCTTTGCTGGAACTGAAGAAAGCCCGGGTGAGACCATTCTCCTTGAGGGCAGAAGATATAAGGAGTATCGGGCAATGGGTTCTCTGTCTGCAATGCGTCGCGGTTCAGCAGATCGCTATTTCCAGGAAGCAGCAAAAAAACTTGTTCCTGAAGGTGTGGAAGGAAGGGTTCCATATCGGGGGTCTGTAAAGGATGTAATATTCCAGCTCATTGGTGGTTTAAAATCAGGGATGGGTTATTGTGGTGCAAAAGACATTTTAACATTGCAAAAGAAGGCGAGATACATCAGGATAAGCCCGGCTGGACTCAGAGAGAGCCATCCCCATGATATAACCATCACCAAAGAAGCACCTAATTATGAGATTAGAGGGTTTTGACCTACCTTTTTCAAAGATTGCGCCATATTATGATACATTAATGTCTTTTGTAAATTATCGCTCCTGGGTAGATTACATAGAACGTATCATTGTAATGCATCACATTCAGGAAAAGGTTATTCTTGATATCGCATGTGGTACCGGGGTTTGTCTTGAGTTGTGGCTAAAAAAAGGTTATCGGGTAATTGGACTTGATAGGTCAGAGCCGATGCTTGAGATATGTAAGAAAAGATTTGCCCAGTCTTTGATTGAGAATGGAAATGTGAATTTGATTAAAGGTGATATAAGAAATTTTTCTTTTAATGAACCCCTTCCAGTAATAACCTGTCTCTATGATAGTTTGAATTATCTATTGAGTGCTGATGAACTATTAGCCTGCTTTAAATCTGCTTATGCTACACTTTCCCAGAATGGTATCTTTGTCTTTGATATGAATACAATCCATGCCCTACGTGATGAATGGGGAAACCAGGTTTTTGAAAGAAGGGATGGGCAAATCCATTCAATATGGGATAATACTTTTGACTCTATAACAAATATATCCACATTGAAACTGACGATTAATATTTATGAAGATAATCAGGTTTTAACCGTCAGAGAATTACATCAGGAGCGAGCCTATGCACTGGATGAGATTAAATCTTTAATTACTTCTGCCGGGTTCAGATTATATCTTTATCGGCACCTGACATTCAACCCTGCCAGCGAATTTGATACAAGGGTGCTTGGTGTTGCAAAAAAACTATGATGATTGCTGATTTACATATCCATTCAAGATTTTCCCGGGCAACCTCACAGGATATGACAATACCAAGAATAGCTGAATATGCGAAGTTAAAAGGTATTGGTATGGTCGGCACAGGCGATTTCACCCATCCGGGTTGGCTCAATGAATTAAAAGAGTATCTGCAATTTAAAGATGGTGTCTATGAATATGCCGGAGTAAAATTTATACTTACGGTTGAAGTGAATAATATTTATACAAAAAATGGCAAACTGCGCAGAATCCATAATATCATCTTTGCTCCTGATTTTCAAACAGCAGAAAAGGTCAATAGCTATCTCGGTAAATATGGAAAACTTGAGGCTGATGGTAGGCCCATCATCTCTTTGGGCACCGATGAAATGTTAAAGGCACTGCTTGATATTTCACCTGAGATATTTATTGTTCCATCCCATATCTGGACACCCTGGTTCTCCTTGTTTGGTTCAAATTCTGGTTTTGATTCTATAGAAGAGTGTTTTGGAGAATTAACCAATAAGGTATTTGCCCTGGAAACTGGTCTGTCTTCAGACCCGGCAATGAACTGGCGGCTATCAAGTCTGGAAAAATTTTCACTTATTTCTAATTCTGATGCCCATTCTCCCAATCGCCTGGGACGCGAAGCAAATGTCTTTAGTGAAGAGCTGAACTATTCTGCCCTTAAAGAGGTATTGAAAAACAAAGACCGGAGTAGATTTTTATTCACAATAGAATTCTATCCTGAAGAGGGTAAATACCATTTTGATGGTCATCGTCGTTGCCAGGTAAGATTATCTCCCAAAGAAGCAAAATTAAATAATAACCTGTGTCCAGTATGCTCCCGTAGTATTACAGTCGGTGTTTTACACAGGGTTGAACTCCTTGCTGACCGTGATGAAGGGTATGTTCCTGAAAATAGTATACCATATAAAAATCTTATTCCTCTTGAAGAGATCATCGCTGAGGCAATGGGTGTGGGCAGGGATACAGTTGGTGTTAAAAATGAATATCAGAGGCTCTGTAAAATATTTGGCAATGAATTTGAAATTCTGCTCAATACGCCAATAACTGAATTGAAAAATAGCACTCAAGAAAAGATAGCACAGGGGATTGAACGGGCACGTCGTGGTGATGTAAATATTAATCCTGGTTATGACGGCGAATTTGGAACAATAAAACTTTTTGACCAGGACACAGCATCAGACTCCCAGCTTGGTTTGTTTTAATTATTGACAATGGTGGTTAATTATATATAATTATTTATGTTTCTGTTAATACTTCTTACAGTATCGCCTCATGTCTTTCTTTCTCCTAATGATGCGATAGAAATTGAGATATGGCACCAACCTACGCTCAGTGGCAAATATCTTGTAGATGCGGATACGAGTCTTAATATGCCACTGCTGGGTAAACTTGATATCAAAAATATTCCTGCTGATTCATTAGAGAAGATGTTGATTGATGAATTTCACAAATATTATGGTGATGTATTCCTCACCGTGAATATTTATTATCAAATCAGTGTTTTTGGAGAAGTTAAGTCTCCAGGAAAATATTATTTGAAGAGCAGTGAAAATCTTGCCAACCTTCTGGCAATGGCAGGAGGTCCAACTGCAAATGGTAATTTGGGAAGGATCCGCATTTTAAACCTGGGTCAGGAAAGGACCGTGAATTTTGAAAAGATACTGAAACAAGGTAAAAAGATTGAAGAATTAAATTTAAAGCCTGGTGATGTGGTTATTATTCCAAGAAGATTTATGCCGGCATTACAGGAATGGTCAGTGCTATTCACTATTGGTACTTTGATTATGCAGATTGTGTATTACACGAAATGAAAAAAGAAATTACTTTTCAGGATTATATTGATATTATTAAAAAAAGGCGCAATTTGATTATTATCTGTGCCTTGGTAACAACAGTTTGTGCGGTTGTTATAAGCTTACAGTTGCCAAAGATTTATGAAGCAAAGGTCAAATTTAAGTTAGAACTATCTGAGGCAAAGTCCACTTTCTTTACTGAACTATACACGCCCCAGCGTGTTGACCCGGTGGAGAGTGAACTGGAGATCATTCGCAGTAGAACACTGGCGCGTTCAGTCGTGAAAAAACTTGGCTTGAATTTTGTTGTCAATAATCATAACCGAGCATTATTTGATTCAATCCAGATAAGTGATTATTTCCTGCCTGGAAAATACCTTATAAAATTTGACGATAACAATAACTTTGAGATTGTCAATAAAGAAGAGGAGATTATTGGCAGGGGTATGGTCAAGGTTTTTTTTGACAATGGTGGTTTAAGATTTTTATTAAAGGAAAGACCAGCAAAGAATTATCTTGAATTTAGTGTATTGAATGTGGAGAAGGCAACTGAAGAATTGATGGGTAATATTTCGGCAAGCCAGATTAAGAATACTGCCCTGGTATTGTTAAAAGCGCGGTCAATATTACCTGAAATGGCAGCAAAGATTGCCAATACTCTATCTCAGGAATATATCTTATATACCCTGGAAAGTTTACGGGAATCAGCACGTGGTTCCAAAGAATTTATTGAGAGTCAGATCAAGATTTTTGGTATGGAACTTGATAGTGCTGAGGAAAACTTGCGAAAATATAAACAGAAGAGCGGGGTCTTCCTGCTCAGCGAAACTGCGCGAGAGATCATTAATTCACTTGCGCAATTTGAGGTTGAAAGAGAAAAGGCAGTCGTTGAGTTAAACGAAACTGAAAGTAGTATAAAAAAACTTGAAAATGAACTGGCACGCGATGAGGCGAGTTATGGTTATTACAAAAAGATGGCGTCTTTCCCGACCATCTCTAATAGCCCATTGATTCTTAAACTCAAAGACCAATTAAAAACCCTTGAATTACAAAAACAGGAATTCCAGAATGACCCAATAAAATTGAAACAGATTGAAGGACAGATTGCACAGATTGAGCAGGAAATCAATAAAGCGAGCAAGCAGATTGCTCTGGCTGGACCATCAGTAGGAGACCCGGTGTTCCAATCAGTTATTACCAATATCATCAACAGCGAAACAAAACTTATTGCCCTGCAGAGCCGTATTGATGCCTTAAACCAGATTATTGAACAGCACAATCGCCGTTTAAAACAACTACCCGAAGCAGAGGTCAATTTAGCACAACTTGAAAGACAAAAAAAGGCGAACGAAGAAATATACACAATGCTCCTTGGTAAACTTGAGGAATCAAAGATTGCTGAGGCAATACAGATAAGTCAGGCAAGGATTATTGACTATGCGATAATTCCTGATGAAGCGGTTGAGCCAAAACCAAAACAGAATGCTATCCTCGGTCTGATCCTTGGTTTACTGATTGGCCTGGGGGGCGCTTTTTTACTTGAATATCTTAATACCTCAATAAAGACATCAAAAGAGATTGAAGAACTTACTGAGATATCAGTGCTGGCAAATGTACCTATGGTGAAGAATAAACATCCCATTGATATTCCCATTATCAATGAACCACATTCAGATATTGCTGAAACATACCGTATACTACGAACAAATATTCTATTTTCTGCGGCTGCCCGTTCCATCAAATCATTGTTGGTTACATCAACCGTGCCCCAGGAAGGTAAGACTACCACCTGTATCAATTTAGGTATTACATTTGCACAACTCGGGCAGAAGGTCGTTATTCTTGATTGCGATTTTAGAAGGCCAAAATTACATAATTATTTCAAGGCACTGGTCAAAGATAATCATAATGGACTCTCGGATATTTTAATTAATCGAATAAAATTAAAAGACGCATTGATAAAATCAACATTTGAAAATCTATATTTTATTACCAGTGGTACAATACCGTCTAATCCTGCTGAATTGCTTGGTTCTTCACAAATGTCTGAAATTATTGATGAACTTAAGAATAATTTTGAATTTATTCTTGTTGATGCGCCACCTGCCTTAGGAATTGCTGATGCCCGGGTTCTGGGCAAGATATGTGATGGGATTCTTGTTGTAGTAATGACCGGAAAAACCGAGCGGGATGCAATACTGGAAATAAAAGAAGAACTGGAACGCGCTGGCGAAAAAATAATTGGTTTTGTATTAAATGGTGTTGACACAACACACAGGTACCATCGGTATCGCTATTATCACCATTACAAACATCCATCTATTCAGACCTGATTATCATTGCGAGGGGAGATGAAGAGAGAGATTTTGTTTTTCATCAAGCGCTGGACAATTATCATCTTTTTTATTATTCTTCCCTTCTCTTATATCGGCAGAAAATTATTTTTATTATTAAATGCCAATTATACAGAAAAAGTTCTACAAAAGAGTATAACTATTCTCTCGGCTGAAAATGAATTATTAAAAAAACGAATTGATGATTACCGAAGAGGCACATTGGTTGAGGCGCGGGCAAGGGATGACCTGGGGATGATAAAAAAAGGTGAAAAAGTATATTTTATAAAACCGTGAATTATCAATTACAAATTACTCCATTCTGGTTAATCTGGGTTAGAGGTGAGGGTGTTTATAGCCCTGGTGACCAGGTCCTTTTCAAAACCAATGACGGTATTGATATTGGCAGGGTGATAAGTTTTCAGAATTATGAAGTAGAACCGATTGGTGGTGAAATTTTACGCCTTTTGCATAATGAAGACCAACCCAAGATTGAAGAATTAAAAGAGTATGAAGAGTATTGTTTAATTGAGCTTAAGAATGCAATAAATGATGCACATCTGGATATGAAGGTTGTATATGCACATTGTCAATTTGATGAAGAGCGTATTATATTCTATTTTACTGCAGAAAAAAAGATGAAGTTCCGCAAACTACATCGCTATATTTCGCAAAAATTAAATAAGCGTATTGTAATAAAACAGATAGGTGCACGCGATTATGTCCGTTATGTCGGTGGATTGGGACCCTGTGGTAGAAAAATATGTTGTGCTTCTTTTTTGAAAAACTTAAAATCAATCTCTTTAAGAATGGCACGGGAACAGAAGATCTATGTCGCACCAAGTAAACTTTCCGGGATCTGCGGTAAATTACTTTGCTGTTTAAATTTTGAAGAAGATTTTTATGCTGATTTTCAGACGGCAGATTATGTATCCGAACCAGAAGGGGGAGAGGAAGAAGGAATTGAGGAGTTCTGATTTTATTTATAATTTGATAAAATTAGTTACTACATTGCGCAAAAAATGTCCCTGGGATAGAAAGCAGACTCTTGATACAATGAAAAATAATATCATAGAAGAGGCATACGAAGTAGTCAGTGCCATTGAAGAAAAGAATCTGCCTTTAATAAAAGAAGAAGTTGGGGATCTACTTTTTTTAGGCATTTTTTTGTGCCTGCTTCTTGAAGAAAAGGGTATTCCGTTCAAAGAGATTATTTTTGCAACCATAGAAAAATATCAACGTAAACACCCCCATGTTTTTGAATCAAAAAAGTTCAAGACTACTAAAGAGATTGTAAAATTCTGGCACAGTTCAAAAACCGATCTGTTCCAGGGGATTCCTTATTCTCTTCCCGCATTGCTCGCCGCAAAATTGATCCAGGAACGTGCAGCACGGATCGGGTTTGATTGGGAAGATGCTGAGGGACCTTTTAAAAAATTAGGAGAAGAGATCAAAGAACTAAGTGAGGCAAAATCAAGAAAGGAGTTAAAAGATGAGATGGGTGATATTCTATTCTCTTGTGTTAACCTTGCCCGGCATCTTAAATTGGACCCGGAGGATATGCTGCGCCAGGCGAATAAAAAATTTGTAAAGAGATTTAGATTGATGCAAAAAAAATTAAAAAAGGAAAAGAAAGATCTATCTTCAGTCAGTCTCAAAGAAATGGACAGAGTGTGGAATAAGATAAAATAGGGGGTCAAATCATTGCCGGGTGACCGAGAATGATTCATAAAATGATACAGAGTTCAGGCCTTGTAAAGTGTGAAGATTTGACCACAATGGAACAGTTGAAAAAAGGACTTGATGAACTAAAAATAGATTACTCGGATACTATTCTTGAGAAGTTTCGTCTTTACTTAGATGCTCTTTTTACTTTTAAAGATAAGCTGCATCTAATTTCACATAAAGATTACACACGTATCAGTGTAAAACATTTTCTTCCTTCTTTAATTGCATTAAAATTTATTGCTAACGAAAAAAAAACCTGTGATATTGGTGCGGGTGCAGGCTTTCCTTCTGTGCCTTTAAAGATTTTTAAACCCGCGCTTGAGCTTACTCTATTTGAATCGGTTAAAAAAAAGGCAGAATTTTTAAAATATTTAATTGACAGGCTGGCACTGGATAAAGTTTATGTCGTAAATTGCCGTGCAGAAAATTATGATAATGACCACTTTGAAATAGTTTTCATTCGTGCGGCAGGTAAAATTAAAAAACTAACACGAACAGTAAATAATTTACTGATACCAGGTGGCAGGGCAATATTTTATAAGTCTCCAGCGATAGAGGCAGAATTAAATGAGGCAAAAAGGGAGATTGAAAAATATAATTTTGTAGTTTCAATTGAAAGAACTTTGACACCGGTCGTCTATGAACCATTAACTTTGGTGATGTTGCAAAAACAAAAAAATTGATTATGCTTTCTATTATTATTATAAATTTCCGTATGGCAGAAAAACTATATCGTTGTATTGAAAGTATTATCAATACCCAGGATATGAACAATATAGAGATAATCGTGGTCAATAAATTATCATCCGACAATGCGCATCATATTGTTAAAACAAAATATCCTCATATAAAGATGATTGAATCCAGAAAATTTGGTGTTGCGTATATGCGCAATTTGGGTATAAAAGAGGCGTGTGGTGATTATCTGCTATTCCTTGATGCGGATACTATTCTCTTACAGAATTTAAATCCAGCAATAAAATTTTTACAAGAGCATCCTGAGGCAGGAGGATTGGGTGTAAAACTTATTGGTGATGACCATAAATTGCAATACTCTGCCCGCACTTTTTACGATTTCAAGACCATTATATGGAGACGTACACCACTCAATGTATTATTTCCCAATAGTTCTATAATTAGAAAACATCTTATGATGGATTTGCCGCACGATAAACCCCTTGTTATGGACTGGGTGCAGGGTGCTTTTTTGTTAATAAAAAGAGCGGCATTGGAGCAGATAGGAATTTTTGATGAATTCAGCCCATTTGGTTTTGAGGATGTTGCCTGGTGTTATCGCGCCCGTAAAAAAAACTGGAAGATTTATTACTATCCGTATATTACTGTAATACATGAATACCAGCGGAGCAGTGCTTCAATATTTTCAATGCGTGCATTGTACCATTTCTGGGCATTTTTGAGATTCTGTCTCAAATATGGATTTTTCTCAAAATGAATGTATATTTTTTAATACCACCATCAGGTAATAAAAAACATGTTCCGGAAAGGGTCTTTGGTTGTAGTTATGGTCTGTATCCAATCCCGAATATTTTTATCCTGACATGTGCCAGCATATTAAGAGATGCAGGTCATCAGGTTGAAATCATTGATGCACCGATTACGGGAATGGGCGTAAAAAAATTTTATAATTATCTATCAACCAGGACCGATTGCTGTTTTATATTTTACAGTGTTAATCTATCAACCGCGATTGATAATAATAGCGCAAGAATAATTAGAAGCCAGTCTCCTGAAGTACCGATCATCTTCTGCGGTCCTGCACCGACCTATCAGCCGGAAAGGGTCATTTTTGATAAAAAGACTTTTGTTGCACGGGGTGAGCCAGACTGGACGCTTCGGGAACTGATTTCCTATCTTGCCGGGAACTCTCAGAATTCTTTGGATGCGATTAAGGGTATTTCTTATTTTCGTAAAGGTATAGTCATTGATAATCCAATGCGGGAATTGATAAAGGATCTGGATGAACTTCCATTTCCGGCACGGGATTTGCTCGCGCGCGATAAATACTACAATCCTAAATTAAAAGAACGCCCATTTACCGCAATGTTAACTTCTCGTGGCTGTCCATATCAATGTTCTTTTTGCGTTCCCTGTTCCCTCAACTTTGCAAGGAAGATAGAATTTCAGAAGTGTTATGGAACCGATAAAATTCCTCCAGTAGCATTTGCATCGCCGGCTCGGGTTATCTCAGAATTTGAACTACTCAAAAAACAAGGATACAGAACAGTGAGCATTATTGATGATGAATTTTTGTTGAAACCAGAAAGAGTAATGAAAATTTGTAATGGGATAAAAAAACTGGGTATAAAATGGGGCTGTCTGGCAAGGGCAGACCACCTGAATAATGAAGACCTCATTCAAACGATGGCTGAGGCAGGCTGCCAATATATAGATATTGGTGTAGAATCATTCAATCAAAGGATTCTTGATGATGTAAAAAAGAAACTTGATGTATCTGTTATCCCCAGGGCAGTGCAATTATTAAAAAAACATAGAATTGAACCAAAACTGAATATTCTTGTTGCTGCATCGCCCCTGGAAACAGAACAGACAATAAAAGAGACAATAAACAGAGCATTTTCATTGAAACCAGGGCTCGTAATGTTGAATATCTGCACGCCTTTTCCCGGGACTGAACTTTATAATCAAGCATTAAAAAATCACTGGTTTGTGAAAAAAGACTATTATCCAGCCGATGTTCAAAAAGAATCAGTCATTCAGTATCCCCATTTAAAGAAAGAAACAATAGAAAAGATTGTGGCCCAGGCAAACAGAAAATTTTTTTCCCAGCCCTACTTTATCCTTGCTCACTTGAAATTGGGTTTGAATTTTAAAAATCTGGTTAATGCCCTGAAAAGTCTTTTAAAAAAATTTTAAGATTTATAAGGTCGTCGGCACATGGTATTCAGTTAATTTGCCTTTTGTATACCGTAGGTATACAAAAGGCATAAGATTGATATGCTCCAACAAGAATCTATCTTTTGCCGATAACATCCATTGGGTATCAATATCTAAATCATCAAGCATCACAGGTGGAAAGTTCATAAAATTGATATCGTTAATACGGCACATTATGGTGGTGTCGGATTATCTTACGAATAGTCTTTCTGGTGGTTTTAAAAACTCGGACAACGAAAGATATATTCCCGGTGGTATTATAGGATTCTACGATTTGTTTACGGATGGCGGCGGGGCATTTAGAGTCCATAATGCGCTGGTAATAACTTTCTTTTGGGGTGGATACCATGTCTTGAAACTCTGCATTCCTATTGACAAGAAAAAAAAACATAAGTATAATGGGTATGATTGGATTATAAAAATGATGAATCACCATCTCAATTTCTCTCACTGGGCAAAGCCATTGATGATAATCTTTGCCCTAATCGGTGGCTTATGTTTTGGGCAGAGTATTTGGATAAAAGACTATCCCAAAATCGCTTTTCCTGAACCGATTGCCATCTCTTCAAGTTTATGGCATTCAGAAATAGGGATAGAAACAAAAAAACTATCGCACTACAGTGCAGTCAATGCTTCAGGATATCTTAATCCCAACCTCTTAATGCTCCAGGTTGAAAGTGAAACCCTTCAGCCAAAAACATCTTTTTGGAAACAAGCAGGAATTTATGAGTTGGAATTTCTTGGAGCAGAATTATCAGCGGCTATTTGTGCAGGAATAGCTACAATCTCCATTATGGAAGAGGGTGATGTTGGATATTGGCCCATTGAACGATGGCCCTTTGTGTATGTTGGCGGGAATATATTATTAACAAGTTCCTGCACCTGGGGAATTGGAAAGTTATTGAAGCAAAAAGGCGCCTGGTGGAAGACAGCAATTGGAACGGGATTAGGTGGCGTTGCTGGCAGCTCATTAATCATGTACGATGTGAAAGATGCTCAAACAAATAACTTGTTGTTAATTATCGGTATCAGCTTAACAGCTTTGGGGACTGTTGTAGGATTCAATCTTTAAATTAGGAGGGGTGTATGAAAAAATATCTAATAATTGGGCTAATTTTACTCACCTGCTCTTTGCAAATTGCCGAAGCCAGTTATTCATTCAGAGTCGTGGTTAAATATCCGTTTATCACCGAGCATTATATCGAGGATTCGTTAGGCAATATAATTGTGATTTCCGATAGTTTGGTCAGGTTTATGCCGATTAATGGAATTATCTTTAAAACAGAAACAGAAAGTTTATACCAACAAAGTGTGACCAACGATTCTGGCTACGCAGTTTTTACTTTTGAAAAATGGAAAGATGATACACTGATAACACCTGTGGCTATGGGGTCAAATCTCAACATTATAACAAATCATGGGACTCGTGTGGCTGGTATCAATTGCGGTGGCGTTTCTGGGCGAAGTTAATTCAGGATGCGGGGACAGTGAGATGGTATGCCGAGACGGAGAATGTGTTGAAGGAGTTCTTGTTATAATGTTTAGATTTGAGCCCAATCATGCCACAAGGTGTATATGCAAAATCTGTGCCTGAAATTTTTTAGCCAAGGTCATTTCACCTTGCCATCCCCCAGTTTTATAATATGCAATTTTAATAAAAAGTAATTTGGGAAACACAAATATTTACGTTTTACTAATGATTTATGCTGGATTAATTATTTACCTAAATGAAGTAGATGAATCTCATTATTTAAAAGCACATTTACCAAAATAGTTAATAAGCCTCGAACATTATTAAAAAATTGTCATTCTGAGC
>JBBILZ010000016.1:0-44743 GCA_037444665.1 Caldifarciminota bacterium | reverse complement strand
AATGCTTAATTTCCATATCCGTATAAGGTATTGGATTTTGTCTGTATCATAGTCAATACGACAATTGTCGTATTGCCGTATTAGAAAAACAGGGTATTAAAAGGTGAAATTTAAAACTGTAAAATGCAGTAAACTCAAGATGGTAAAACTAAATCTAATTAAATATATGTTTATCCAAATAAAGTAGCGAGGGATTTGAAAAATAATTGGTTAAATTTTAAAAAATATTAGTGAGCAGAATTCGTATTAATATCCCTGCAGGGCAGAGCGGTCAAGTTTTTCAAATTCATCTTCTACCTGTAATTTTGTCTCAAAGGTATGGATATCACAAGATTGTTTAGGTTCAGTGCCGGCAATAAATGGTTCTTCTCTTGGCGCAGGGCAGTATTCATTTGCCAGTAATCCTGATTTTGGGCAGATTTTGCACCAGACAATACCTTCAGGTGCAGGAAAGTCATCAGTGATCAGCGTATCAATCTTTGACATAATTTCACCCCAGATGGGCGCAGATACTACACCGCCTGTAGCACCACGAAAGATTGACTGGTTGTCATCATAACCTACCCAGACACCTCCAGTATAATGGGGTGTAAATCCAATAAACCAGGCATCTGAATAATTGTCTGTAGTACCGGTTTTGCCTGCGGCCGGACCCTTGTAATATTTTCGTATTTCATAGCCAGTGCCACCATCAACCACAGACCGCATCATATTGACCAGAATAAAACTCGTTTGCGGAGATAATTTCTGCTCTGATAGAGGTTTGTTCAATTCAATGATTGTGCCTTCACGATTTGTAATCTTTCTAATCATTATTAATGACTTTTCTTCACCAAGATTGGCAATGGTGCTGAATGCCTGGGTCAATTCTGCAAGACTTACTTCACAAGCACCAAGTGCTAAAGAGACAACTGGTAAAAGTTTTGATTTTATACCTATATCATAGGCGTATTTTACCACAAGGTCTGGTCCGACAATACGAATCAGACGCACTGCCACAAGGTTCCTTGAAAGGGCGAGTGCCTTGCGCATTGTAATCGGTCCCATAAATTTGTGGTCATAGTTTGCTGGCCGATAAATACTGTCTGGGCCTGGAACTTCAAGCACAATTGGTAGATCAAGCACTAAATCTGCTGGTGTAAAACCATTATCCAGTGCAGCAAGAAATACAAATACTTTGAATGAACTGCCGGTCTGCCGCTGTGCCTGGGTTGCCCGATTAAACTTACTCTGATTAAAGTCCCTGCCACCAATCATTGCTTTTATCTCGCCCTTACGGTGGTCAACGATCATCACTGCGCCCTGTAGATAAGGGGTCTTATTCAATGTATCAGGGATACCGGTTGAATCGGTTTTGGCTTTTGTAATCTTCAGTTTATAATCTTTTTCTATTTTACTTAAATGCTTTTCCAGAATCTCTTCTGCTGTCCGCTGAATATTTCTGTTGATGGTAGTATAAATATTTGCGCCACTGCGGTAAAGAAATTCAGCCCCGTATTTCATCTCAAGGTATCTTCTTATTTCCTCAATAAAATACTCCCCAGTATTACTTCCTTTTTTATGGTCTACTACATTGAGTGGTTCATTGATTGCCCTGTTATACTCATCTTCAGTAATGATATGGTCTTTAAACATCTGTTTTAATACTAAATCCCGCCGTGCCTTTGCGCGTTCTGGATAACGATAGGGTGAGAGATATTCAGGAGATTTTGGCAGAGCAATGAGCAATGCAGATTCGCTGAGGGTTAAGTCAGAGATATCCTTGTTGAAATAATACCGTGCTGCGGTTGCTACACCATACCTGCCCTGTCCAAAATTGACCTGATTCAGATAGCGCTCAAGAATTTCATCTTTTGTATAAGTGCGTTCAATGCGCAATGCCAGCATAATCTCTTTTAATTTTCGCAGGATTGTTTTCTCCTGGGTGAGAAAGATATTTCGGGCAAGTTGCATAGTTATGGTACTGAAACCCTGTGCCGCACGCATATGGAGAATGTTCTGAAAAAGGGCACGGAAGATTGCTTTAATATCAACGCCCCAGTGCTTGTAGAATGTTTTGTCTTCAATGCAGATAAAACCTTTTTTTAAATATTCAGGTACTTCGCTCAGATTGGTCAATTCTCTACGCGATTGGTCAATTCTCTACGCTCAATAAAAAATTCAGTAAGCAGGCTATCCTGGTCGTCATAGACTTTGGTTGAGACAGGCGGTGTATAAAAAGAGATTGCTTCTGCAGGTGGTAGGTCATGGACAATCTGGATGTAAAAGCCCAGCATAAAACCACCAAGCAGCGAAGCAATGATAATAATAAGCCAGCGCAGACGGTGGCTTTTTGTTTTTTTAGTTGAAGCCATTTTCAGTTCGGGCATTAAATAAGTATATCTTTTCTGGCGGAATTTTCAAGGTCAGTAATTGGTCTATTGCTGGTTTTATTCCGGCAGGAACACGGGCATGGATTGTCGTATTATTTAATTTTCCATAGATGTATACTTCTTCACCTATCGGTTCCATGATTTCTACTTTAATTTTAAATTCTATACCTTCAACATCAGTGAAATCTACTGGTCTGATGCCGAGTATTACATTTTGATTTAAAAATTTTTCAAAATCTTTATTTAATTGTATTGCTAAATCCTGATTGTAAAATATTACTGCATCTTTTTCTTTTTTAATATTACCGGTGATAAAATTCATTGGCGGCGAACCGATAAAGCCCGCCACAAATTTGTTTGCTGGTTTTTTATAAAGAGAGAGCGGGTCACTGCATTGTTGAATTCTGCCATTATTTATAACAATAACTTTCTCGCCCAGGGTCATCGCTTCCACCTGGTCATGGGTAACATATATTATGGTCGCATTCAATCTTTTATGCAATCGGGACAATTCTCCACGCATCTGAACCCTTAACTTTGCATCAAGGTTAGAGAGTGGCTCATCAAATAAGAATAATTTTGGTTCACGCACAATAGCACGTCCCAGGGCAACACGCTGGCGCTGACCACCTGACAATTGTCGGGGTTTTCTATTTAAAAAATCTTTTAATCCGAGAATTTCGGCTGCATTCAAAACTCTTTTTTCAATCTCGGATTTTGGTAAGTGCCTTACTTTTAATCCAAATGCCATATTATCAAAGACATTCATATGTGGATAGAGTGCATAATTCTGAAAGACCATTGCCACATCGCGTTTGTCCGGACTCAATTCATTCACACATAAATTATCAATAAAGATCTTTCCTGAGGTAATCTGTTCCAACCCTGCGATCAATCTCAATATCGTTGTCTTGCCACAACCTGAAGGTCCTAATAATACTACAAATTCACGGTCTCTGACAGTAAAATTTATATCCTGAACCGCAATAATATTTTTATCATAAATCTTGGAGACATTTTCTAATCTTAATTCAGCCATTTTTAAATGAAATTACCCTTTATCTTGGGTAATGGAGTTTATCCTCACGGAATTTTACTGATGACTTTTAGAATCCTTATCAGTGTGTTACGCAGGTCTTTACGAGATACGATTAAATCAACCATTCCATGCTCCAGCATAAACTCTGAACGCTGGAATCCCGGCGGCAATTTTTCACCGATTGTCTGTTCAATAACCCGGGGACCGGTAAAACCGATCAATGCACCGGGCTCGGCAATGATAATATCACCAAGCGAGGCATAAGATGCCATAACACCTGCCATAGTAGGATGGGTCAGTATTGAAATATATGGTACATGTGCTTTGGCAAGCAGTGCAAGTTCTGCTGAGGTCTTTGAAAGTTGCATTAATGAAAATATGCCTTCCTGCATCCGGGCGCCACCTGAAGTGGAAAGAATTATGAGTGGTTTTTTGTCTTCACGGGCATGCCTTATTGCTCGCGCAATCTTTTCGCCAACAACCGAACCCATACTTCCACCCATAAAAGCAAAATCCATTGTAGCAAATATAATTTCAATACCGCCGATGCGGGCATTGCCATATAAAAGCCCTTCTTTTAATTTTGAATTTTGCTGGGCAGACTTCAGTTTCTTCTTATATTCAGGAAAATCTAATGGGTCAGATGGCTCAATATCTGGGTCAAGTTCCTCAAGTTTGCTATCATCAAGTAGTAGCGCAATGTAGTCATGGGAAGATATCCGAAAATGGAAATTACACTTGGGACAGATCCAGAGGTTCTTTTCCAGTTCACTGCGATAGAGGATTTCGCCGCAACTTTCGCACTTTACCCAGATGCCCTCAGGGAGCACCAATTGCACTTTACCCAGATGCCCTCAGGGAGCACCAATTTTTCGTCTGGTTTTGCCTGAACTTTTTTCTTAAACCACATTATCCACCTCAGCTATATCAAATACCTAAATGCCTAAACACCAAAATACCTAAAAAATTATTTAGCATAAGGCTAAATAAAACTACTAATGACTTTGGAGTAGAGCCTTCAGGTTCGTTAAATTTTCTTAAATTCCAACACATTTTTACGGGCGTAAACGCCCTTACTCCTGTCCATTTTTTCTTTACCATCTTTTTACAATTTAGAGCCATCGCAAGTTTTTTGTCTTTTTTCTCATTATCATAATAACTCCGCAATCTGGACTGCGTTTAGTGCCGCACCCTTTCTAATATTATCTGCAACAATCCACATACTGAAACCGTTCTCAAATGAAAAATCTTTACGCACCCTGCCCACAAAGACTTCGTCTTTTCCTGCCACATTCACGGGCACAGGATAATCCGCATCATTTTCACATAATACTACCCCAGGCGCATTCTTTAAAATCTCTTTTGCCTGCTCAACCGAGAGCGGTTTTTCAAATTCAACAGTGACCACTTCGCTGTGGCCATAAAATACTGGTATGCGCACACAGGTTGGACTGACAAGTATTGATTGGTCATCAAAAATTTTTCTTGTTTCATTGAGCATCTTCATCTCTTCACTTGTATAACCCATTTCATTGAAACGACCAATCTGAGGTATGATATTGGCACCTATTTGATGAGCAAAAACACTATCTTCAAATTTCTGAACGGGTTGTTCCACTGCAATGTATTCCAGTTCTAATTTCAATTCCTCTACTGCTGCCTTACCATATCCTGAGACCGATTGATATGTCGCAACAAAGATTCTTTTTATCTTTGATTCTTTATGCAATGGGTATAGTGGCACCAGCATCTGGATAGTGGAACAATTTGGATTCGCAATAATCCCTTTGTGCTCTTTTATCTTATGTGGATTAATCTCAGGAACAATCAACGGCACCTCTGGGTCCATACGAAATGCAGGAGAGTTATCTATAACTACAGACTTTTCCCTGAATCTTGGAACAATCTCCTTAGCAAGTGGCTCATCAAGGCATCCAAATACAATATCAACCTTATCAACAAGAGGCTCATATTCTGATACTACCTCATATTCCCGGTCACAGAATGTTACAGTCGCTCCTTCACTCTTTTCTGATGCGAATAAAAAGAGCTCTTTCACTGGAAACTTTCTCTGTTCCAGAATTTTTATAAGTTCCTGACCTACAAGGCCAGTTGCACCAAGAACTAAAACTCTGTTCATAGTCTTTATTATATCTAATAAATATGCTTTAGTCAAGATATATTTACTTTCGGTCTGAGTCCTCTTTACTTATTATAAATTGCCCAAGCAGAAAAATCCCTGTCAGTTCCCCTTTCACAAAGAGAGAGATAGGGAATCGGTTAAAGCATCCATTTTCAACCGGATGCAGTAGTTGCCTCATTTATGAGGCTTTATATTTTTTGTAGACTAAAAAATTTAATCTCTGCCCGATAAATCGGGCAACTACAGTTTGATGCAAGATAATCTCTGCCCGATAAATTGGGCAAGCAGTTTCGGTATCTTGACAATGATATTTATTTCGTTATACTTTAAAGATATGGGCGCAATTTTGCTATCTCTTTGCCTCTTTAATCAATATTTTGGCCAGAATAAAATCCAGTATCGTGATTTTCATTTCAAGATTTTATCCACAGAACATTTTGATATATATTTTTATGATGGAGGCAAGGATATTGCTCTATTTGCCCAGGATGTGCTTGAGGATGGTTATGAACAATTAAGCAAGGATTTTGGTATTGAGGTGGAATTTCGGATTCCGGTCATTCTCTATAATGCACCAAACCATTTTTCCCAGACCAATGTAACGCTTGAATTGATTGAAGAGTCGGTTGGTGGTTTTACCGAGATTTTAAAGAATAGAATGGTTATACCATTTAATGGAGACTATGAAGACTTACGCCATGTTTTGGTCCATGAACTTACCCATGTATTCCAGTTTGTCATATTCTTTCCTTCAAAACTTGAGGCAATCCTTACCGGTGATTTTATGTATTCAATACCATTATGGGTAATGGAAGGTTGTGCTGAATATTTTTCTCAGGGCTGGAATCTTGAAGCGGATATTTATATGCGAGATTTGATTATGAACAATCAGTTCATCTTCCTTGCTGACCTTGGTAATTATGGTGGTTATATTATCTATAAGGAAGGGCAGGCATTTTATAACTATGTTAGTATAAAATATGGAAGGGAAAAGATAAGTGAATTTATTCATCTTTTGAAGGCAAAAAAGAACCTGGACAATGCATTCATGGCTGCTTTTGGTGTTGGAGTAGACGATTTTAATAATCGCTGGGTGAAATTTTATCAGGTAAAATATTGGCCACAAATAAAACTTTCAGAAAATTTTGATAATTTTGCGCGGGTTGTTTACGACCATAAAAAAACCAGGACATTCTATAATACATCATCTGCGATTTCGCCTAATGGTGATAAAATTGCTTTTATCAGTGACCGCCAGGAAACTGCGGAATTGATCGTTGTTTCAAGTATTGATGGCAGAATTTTAAAGAGGCTTGTGAAGGCAGAATATTCCTCAGGTTATGAAGGTTTACATCTGTATCAAGGTGGTATTGCCTGGTCGCCCGATGAGAAATATATAAGTTTTGCGGCAAAGGCGCAGGGTGAAGATGTGCTTTATATAATAAATGCACGCAATGGCAGGGTCTATAAAAAATTTAAATTAAAACTTGATGGCATATATTCACCAAAATTTTCGCCTGATGGTTCAAAAATAGTTTTCAGTGGCTTAAAAGATTCATACCTGGATATCTATTTACTTGATGTTAAAACAGGTAACCTTGAAAAATTGACTGATGATATCTATACTGACAAATTTCCTGATTTTTCTCCAGAGCAGAAAATTATTTTTGTTTCAGACCGACCCGATTCAAATGAGGCATACCGTTATGGTAGCTACAGCGTATTTATAATAGAAGATAAAAATATAGAACGGTTTATTCCCAGAACTGCCTATGTTGCATCGCCCTTTTTTAATGATGATGCGGGAATATTCTTTATTGCTGACTATGATTCAGCATATAATCTTTACTATTTTTCATTTGATGAAAAGAAGATAATAAGAAAGACCGATATCCTTACTGGCATCTATTATCCTTCAATATCCCGTGATTATCAGAAGATTGCTTTTGGTTATTATAATGACTATGGTTATGATATTTGCGTGGTAAAAGAACCACTCAGTAAAATGGTTGATTGTGATACTACAGAAGAATTTATTGGTGAAAATTATTTTGAATTATCAGAACTGGATAAGGATAAGGTCAGAAAATATCGCTTGAAATTCACGCTTGATTATATCGTAGCAAGTGCGTCTTATTATACTCCTTTAGGATTTTCCGGAATGACCCAGCTTGGGTTCAGTGATATACTTGGCAATCATTATATTCAATTCAGCACTGATTTTTATGGAAGTTTGACTTCCTCTGATATCTTTCTCGTTTACTGGTATCTTAAGAAGCGTACTGATTTAGGTTTTGCCTTTTTTCAGTACCTCAATTATTTTGCCGATGGAAATGACCTTGTGATATGGCGTTATCTTGGTGCGGGTATTATGTCCCAGTATCCATTTACAAAATTTTTCCGAACTGAATTAGGATTGTATACCTATAAAATTTATGAGACCAAATGGCTTGAATTCTTTGATGATTTTTACTCTGATTATTATGTTGATACATCTTATAATTTTAATTATCCAGAACTTTCTTTTATTTTTGACAATGCCAAATGGGGTGATACTGGTCCGCACAATGGTCTGCGTGCCCGCATAACAGGATATACAACAATATTCAGTGATTTTGATATCAAGGCAGCAATCCTTGATTACCGCAGATATTTTCGGCTTTCACCGCGGGCAAATTTTGCTACACGATTGGTACTTGCGGGCAATTTTGGTAAGGATGAGGAACTCTGGTCCATTGGCGGTCCGGGTTCTATCCGTGGTTTTGATTACTACACATTTACTGGTGCGGATCTGGGATTTTTGAATTTTGAATACAGATTTCCTTTTATTGACCGCTTACGCCTTGCCTTTCCTTTGCCCATTGAAATAAGAAATATAAGAGGGGTTCTATTTGCTGATTTTGCTGGTGTTTATTCTGATTCTTTTCAAGTTTTTGAACCAGCAGACAATCTGCTTTCTTTTCGGTTTAAAGATGTAAAGATGGGGCTGGGCTTTGGTTTGAGATTTAATTTTCTCTTTGCAATATTTAAATTGGATTTTGCCCGTGCCAATAATCTGGAAGATTGGATTGATGAAAAAGGCGAGCGCTCAAAGTGGAAATTTTATCTAACCATAGGTCCGGAATGGTAAATGGGGTACGACTTTTTTTTATATACTCTATCACTATATTATTTATCAGTGTTTCCTGTATCACTATATTATTTATCAGTGTTTCCTGTAAAAAGGAAGATAAGACTGTAGTATATTTCTGGCATGTAATGGGTGGTCCCATCGGCAAAAAACTTGAAGCGATGATTGATGAATTTAATAGACTACATCCAGAAGGAGAGATAAGGTCGGTGCAGATGGGTTCTTACGATGCCCTGGCGCAGAAACTGATGGGTGCAATTGCTTCTAATACACCACCAACCATTGCCCAGATGTATGAATCCTGGACTGACCAGTTTTACAAGGCAGGTTATTTAGAGCCCCTGCAGAACTATATTATGCAGGATTCAAGTTTTAATCTTAATGACTTTTTTCCTGTATTTATTGAAGATAATACATTTGACTCAATTGTTGTAACACTTCCTTTTAATAAGAGTCTTCCTGTATTTTACTACAATGCAACAATCTTTGATTCGGCAGATATCAGAGACTTTCCTCAAAACTGGAGTGAATTCAGGATTGCCTGCGAGAAATTAAAAAAAATAAAAATCATGCCAACTTCCTGGCCCATTGATGTTTGGTATTTTTCCTCAATGCTCTATCAAGAAGGTAGTGCATTATATAATTCTGATGCAAAGAAGCCAATGTTTAATGATTCGGCAGGAATTAAGGTTCTAAAATATATCGTTGATTTAGTCAGGGATAGTTTATTCTACTTAAATCCAGGATTCCAGCGACAGGATGAATTTTTGAATGGTAAGGTTGGAACAATACCAGCATCAATCGTATCCTGGGCATTCTTAAAGGGAAGACCAAAATTTAAAATGGGTGTTGCACCATTTCCGCAAGGGAAAAAATCAGGCGTGGTTATTGCCGGAACCAATATTGGAATCTTTACAAAATCGGATAAAAAGCAGAAAAGACTTGCCTGGGAATTTATCAAGTGGTTCTTAGAACCCTCCCAGCAAATTACCTGGACAAAAGCGAGTTATTACCTGCCCACAAGAATGAGTGTATTAAGACGATCTGAATTTCAAAAATTTGTTGCAGAGAATCCCAATTACGATAAAATCGTTGCCCAGCTTGAATTTGCGCGCACCGAGCCCAAGGTCAAGGAGTGGTTTACCGGTCGGATATATCTCAATGAGGCACTTGAAGAAGCATTAAGACTTGAGCGTTCCCCAGATGATGCCCTTGATAATGCCGCAAAAAGGATGCTCGTTGACCTGGAGTGATTATGGAATTTAAGATTGCAAAACTTGATACTATGGCATCACTCATTACAATTGTTGTTACAGTATTTTTAATTGCCTTTGCAATTTTTTTCCCGGCAAAAAATATTCCTTTTGGCTGGCTCTTTTCTCTGTTGATGGTATCAATTGTTTTATTCAGTTATCTTTTAAGTCCCAGTAAATATTACATTCAAGGTGGTAATTTTGTTATTGAAAAGGTGATAGGCAAAAAGATAATCATCCCACTTAATATGATTGAAGGTTTTATTGAAGTTGCAGACTTTAATAAATTAAAACCTGTGCGGTCTATGGGTAATGGTGGCTTATTTGGCTATTATGGTATTTTTACCACAAAAGACTATGGAAATATCAATTGTCAACTGACCAGATTAAAAAATATTTTGATTATAAAAGCAAAATCAGGATTTTTCGCAATTTCACCAGAAAAGCCTGAGTTGTTGATTGACTGGCTAAAATCAACCACAGGAACATCTGTAATTAAAGAGACCATTGAGACTGGAATAGAACCGAGTAAAAAGAAAGCCAGTTTTTTTATTTTATTAATTCCGGATACAATCTTTACTATTTCAATTATTATGACTGTATTGCTTTATCAGAATTTACCAGATAGGATTGCGACCCATTTTGATTTTCAGGGAAATCCAGATGGCTGGGGTCCAAAGATATCTTTTCTCTATGCCGGTATAATGCCGCAAATAGTTTTATTTGCTATAAGTGTTATTATATTTTTTATGACAAGAAACAGGTATCGTGACCCACGCGCAGTATATTTATTGGTGACTATAATATCACTGATCCAGATTTTTATCGCCTATACATCACTTGATATTTATTGGTTCAATACGCATAATGCCCATCTCATTCCATTACATTATCTGGTTGTATTATTAATAATATTACTATTGGTACTTTTCTATTTTTATAACAGAATTCTAACCAGACCCCAAAAATTAAAATAAAAACTTAATTTTACTGAACAGAAGTTGTTACGCTGAAACGCCATAATGCTGACCATTCTGTATAGTATTCCCAGTATTTGCTCCCTGCACGCACCTGCCAATAGTATGTTCCGGTGGTATCAAGGATTATTATGCAGGAATTGTTTTGAACGGTTGTTACATAATATGGGAATGTGTCAATCAATAGTTTCACATCGTAAAATTGTTCGTCCTGGACAACGGTCCATTCAAGAGTCAGTTCTGCAGGCAGTGTATCAAAGAAAAGATTTGTATCATTGGGTGGATAAATAAAATGGGGCGGTTCAGGCCGAAGCCTGATTTCAAAATGTCGTGGCTCAGACCAATCTGTATAATACTGCCATTTAGAGCTGTTTGCACGGACCTTCCAGATGAATTTGTCAAGCATGTATTCCCAGGGTTCACCTTGTAAACGAAGACTAAAGAAATTCGTATCAGTAGAGACGGTCCACTCATCAGTGGTATCGCCATCAAAATATATTTCATATATTTTTGCATCTTTAATTGCCTCCCAGGTCAGCAACAATCTACCAGTTGCCTCAGTAGGCATACGCACAAAACTGTCAGAGGGTGATAGGAGCTTTGGTGGAGCAGGTGGTGGTAAGAGTGTATCTTCTGGTGGTTTCAAATCTTTGGTGTCTTTACAGGTGGGATTTAAAAAGATAGTGCAAAAAATAATGACCAAGATTGTTAATCTAAGTAAAATAAAGAAAGGTAAAGTGGGATTGGTTAAAGCATCCATTTTCAACCGGATGCAGTAGTTGCCTCATTTATGAAGCGTTTTTGGGTTAAAAAATTTAGTCTATGCCCGATAAATCGGGCAACTACAATTGGGAAAACCATCTCCCTTTGCCAAAGGGGGAGAAAAGCAGATAGTAATTCAGAAAAGTGGAGAGGATTGGCAATGGTAAATTTACTTGACAAATTTTAAAAATGTGTTATAATTATATATAATTAAAAATGGAAAATAGATTGTTTAATATAGAAATAATTTTTATTATAGGTTTCTTTTTATGCATTCCAGGATTTATTTCTGGTAATCCTATGCCAATTGAAGTTGAAAGTTCCTTTTTAATGAGCGAAAACTTGCGCCTCTCTGCAATGGGTGATATTGATATTGTTATAGAAGATTTTGATAATAAGATTACTGGTTACGATTTTGGCGAGATTGGCGCAGGATTGATAGACGAGGTATATTCTAAACCAATTGTTTATATACCGGGCATAATTGCATTTGATATGACTGATGAAGATTTCGGTCAGAATGAACATTTTGCCGAGAGGATGCTTGGTTCTGGTACTACAAAGATTGGCAATAACAATGCTATTAGTGGTTCACTTGATTTATCAAGAGATAGATTGAAGTATTACAATGCGATATATGGCTATACTACATTAAGTAGTAAAACTATAAATGATACACTGACCTTCTGCCATACATTCAGAAATATTAACACAGCAATGAGAGCTGGTTATGAATTTTATAATTCGGAAACAAAATATTTTTATGGTCCGCGCATCTATTATGCAAATACCATTTATGGAGAGCCTTCTTCTTTAATCAAATTAAATAACAATCACATAACAATTGGTCTTGCGTACAAATTTGAAAGGATAAAACACCATCTTGAAAGCTATAGAGCACCCGAATTTTATTCTTTTCATACTATTAAGTGCCCTCTTATTTATTCGGGTCAAGGCCTGAACCTTGGTTTTAAATCTGACTACCAAATTTTTTACAACCCCGATGATAGCACAACGAATCATGGAGGGTTGTTTAAGGTTCAGGCACGCCATAAAATCCAGAACCACGATAAGTATTTCTCTCTCGGTTTTTTGTCACAGTATGAGAATAGAAATGTATATTATCAATTTGGCTTGATTGATAAAGTTAAACGATTGGAGATTGATTTTGGGATTTCCTATTTAAATTTACTGGGTATTCAATATCAGCATAAAATAAATTATTATACATATGGATATACCGGGACAGAACATTTTAATCGTATTAGTCAGGGATGCGAAGTTTTATTCGCCAATAAACAGATTGCCATGCGCGTTGGCTATTCATTTGGTTTTGCAGCACCTAAAAATAGTATTTATTTCAATGAACTGGAAAGTGTTATTACTGCAGGTTTTGGTTTTTGTCCGGTTAACGCAAAGATGAAGATTGATTTTGCCGCGCGGTTAAAGTTTTATAGATATTTGGAATGGTGGTATACTGAAACTGGTTTTGGATTATCTTTTTATTTAATCGGCGGTTGATACACCAAAATTTATTTAAAGATCTCTTTTCCCTTGCCGACAATTTTATTTAATTGTTCTTTAAAATAATCACTATTTTCAATGATATGCTTGGGAATTTGCTGGCAGTAATATTCCCAGGAGCGCCTGATTTCAGAACCTAAAAGTTGAACCAATGTGCCGTCGCGCAGACCCTGTTCAACTTTTTCCTGATTATAAAGAACCAGGTCTGAGGCGAGCGCCTTGGCAAGTCGCCTTGCCCGCTCATGCCATTTTTTATCTTCTTCACTCATTTCTACAGGTGGTGGACTTGGTTGTTTTATAACTGGTTCAGGTTCTGGTGCTATCTACAGGTGGTGGACTTGGTTGTTTTATAACTGGTTCAGGTTCTGGTGCTACAGGTTTTTGCACTGGTGGGGTTTCAGGCATTTCAGGTTCTGGAGGTGCTGGAACTTCTGGCTCAGGTGGTTTAGGTACAGGTGGTTCCTGTACTATTGGTTTTTCAACCTTTGGTATTGGTGGCTCTTCAATCTTGGGAGTAGGGGGTGGTTCAACTTTGGGTGGTGCTGATGGCTCAACCTTGGGTACTGGTGGTGGTTCTATCTTGGGTGATAAAACAGTTTCTTCTTTTTTTACTAAGATTATATTCTGACATTTTGGACACCGCACCTTAACACCAGCAGGAGGAATTTTATTTTCATTGACATTATACTTTGCATGGCAATTACTGCATTCAACAATCATTTTTCAACTCCTTAAAAATCTTTCGGCACTGCTTTTTCAGTTGCCCAAGCGTGCCATTGTTTTTTATAATATATTTTGCACACTTTACCATCTCGGATTCGGTTTTCTGATTTCGTAGTATTTGTTCAAATACTTTTTTAGAGATACCCCTTTGTAATGCCCGTTTTCTTTTTAGCGCCTTTGTTGATGTAACCAGAATCGGGTAATCTATTTTTTCCAGTAATTTGTGCCAATCAAAAAGCAACGCTGCATCAATCACCACCATACCACGATGTATCCTCTTTAGTTTTTCAAAGATCTTCTTTAGCAGAAATGGATGAGATAATCGGTTCAGGTGTCTTAAATACGATGGGTTGCTAAAAACAAAATTACGTAATTTAGTACGGTCAATCCTGGAGCCAGAAAATATTTTATCACCATATTTTTCTCTTAATTTATCCGCAATCTCCGGAAGCACACTCCAGCCAATTCTATCCGCAGATATATATTTCATACCGTATGATTGGAAAATTTTTGCAACCGTTGTTTTTCCTGAACCAATATTACCTCCAATACCAATGAATAATTTACCATATTTTTTCATTAATCAGATTTCATTCCACAAACCGTTTAAAACACAATGATACATTATGCCCACCAAAACCGAGTGAATTGGATAGGGCATAGTCAATTTTTGTCTTACGGGCTTGGTTTAATGCAAAATTTAATCCCGCACATTCCGGGTCAGGATTTTCTAAATTTACAGAAGGATGTATAATCTGTTCTTTTATTGATAAGATTGTTACGATTGCTTCAATTGCGCCGGCAGCGCCGAGTGTATGTCCAGTCATTGATTTTGTTGAATTGAGCAGAATTTTAGGTGCGTGTTCACCAAACAGGTCCTTTATTGCCTTTGCTTCAAATTTGTCGTTTAAATCTGTAGATGTACCATGTGTATTGATATAGTCTATTGCCTCTTTTTGGCATCCTGCTTCTTTTATTGCCCGTTCCATTGCCCGTCGTGCACCTTCGCCATCGGGCGATGGCGCAGTGATATGATAACCATCACCAGTTGCGCCAAACCCAACAATTTCGCCATAGATTTTTGCACCCCGTTTTCTGGCAAATTCCAGTTCTTCAAGAATTAATGTTGCGGCTCCTTCTGCCATCACAAAACCATCCCTTGCCTGGTCAAAGGGCCTGGATGCCTTCTGTGGTTCTTCATTACGACGGGAAAGGGCGCGCATATTGCTGAATCCAGCAAGGGCAAATGGTGTTACCGGAGCTTCAGCACCACCAGTAACAATGACTGAAGCATTGCCCAATTTGATTTCTCGGAAGGCAGTGCCGATTGCATGGGCACCAGAAGCACAGGCAGACACAGTAGTATAATTCGGACCCTTTAAACCATAGTGGATTGCGACATAGCCTGAGGTCATATCCGGAATCATCATTGGAATCAAAAAGGGTGAAACCCGACCCGGGCCCTGATTCATAAATTTTATATGCTCTTCTTCCCAGGTGAGTAGTCCACCTATGCCAGAGCCAATAATTACACCGATGTCAGTTTTGTCATACTTTTCAAAATCAATCCCTGCATCTGCCACTGCTTCAATTGTCGCCCAGATACTCAGTTGAACACAGCGATCAAGCCTTTTAATCATCTTTGGGTCAATTTTTGTTTCTGGTTGGAAATTCTTTACTTCGCCGGCAATCTTTACTGTGTGTTTTGAGGTATCAAATGATTTTATTAAATCAATGCCACTCTTGCCCTGTAGCATACTGGTCCATGTTGTCGGGACATCGTTGCCCAGGGGTGTAATTGCGCCAATGCCGGTTATTACTACCCTTTTCATTTTGTTTTTAATTTATCTTCAAGATAGGCAATTGCCTTGCCTACGGTATCAAGTTTCTGAGCATCTTCTTCGGGTATCTGAATATTAAATTTCTCTTCAAATGCCATAATAAGTTCTACTGTATCCAAAGAATCAGCGCCGAGGTCTTCAATAAACTTTGCGTCGGTATTTACTTTTTCCGGTGGAACATGGAGTTGTTCCACAATAATATTTCTTACATCATCAAATATTGCCATTGTTTATCTCCTTTCAATTTTTGTTAAACAATTTACATTACCATTCCGCCATCAATGGCGATTACCTGACCAGTAATATAATCTGCCTGGTCCGAACATAAGAAAAGTGCAAGGTTTGAAACATCTTCTGGTTTACCAAATCTGCCCAGGGGGATTAATTTGAAATACATCTGTTTGATTTCATCAGGCAATTTTTCTGTCATTCTTGTTTCAATGAAGCCCGGGGCAATTGCGTTCACGGTGATGTTGCGCGAAGCAAGTTCTTTGGCACAGGATTTTGTAAATCCGATAATACCCGCCTTGCTTGCCGCATAATTTACCTGCCCGGCATTGCCAATCATACCAATGACCGAAGCAATATTAACAATCTTACCATAGTGTTGTTTCATCATATATTTTACGACTGCCCTGGTTACAAGAAAAGTGCCGGTGAGGTTTATATTAATTACCCTTTCCCAGTCTTCCTTTGTCATCCTTATCAGTAGTTTGTCGTTTGTTATTCCGGCATTATTTACGAGTATGTCTATTTTTGTAAAGGTGTTCAATATTTGATTTATCGTATCATTGACCGATTGCTCATCAGCAATATTCATATAATAAAAATGTGCCATTTCCCCGAGTTGTTTTGCAGTGGTATTGCCCAATTCCTGGTCCACATCAACAATAATTACAACGGCACCATTCTCAATAAATTTTTTAGCAATCGCCGCACCTATGCCACTGGCACCACCAGTCACCAGAGCAATCTTTTTATCAAGAATCATATTTTAATTTTATTTAATTTTGGGCAATTGTCAAGGCATAGATATTTAGATAAAAATCAATGGGTCTCAATTCATTGTAGTTGTTTCAGCATCTCTTTTGCCGGTAAAAAATTTGGTTCCAATCTCAATGCTTCTTTTAATTCCTGTATTGCACCGAATGTATCATCTTTAAGATAGAAACAATACGCAAGATTGTAATGTCCCAGCGGGAAAAGCGGGTTTATTTCTACCTCTTTTTGACATAATGATAATCCCTGTTCAATTCTGTTGTTCAATGCATAGGCAATGCCGAGTGTGGTCAATGAACCAATAAGTGTAGGGTCCAATGCAACTGAACTTTCCATCAACTCCAGTGCCTTTGCAGGATTGGTCGTCAAAAGGATATTAGCCTTCTGCAGTAGATACTTTGCTTGTCTGATTTTGTTCAAAACATTCTTTGTGTAATGGTCATCAAAAAAATCAGTTTTTGATGATTGATTACCATATATTTTTAAATCATAGACTGGTTGATAGTAAAATAAATGAAACTGAGGTCGTTCAATATCTTTCATAACCTTAAAAATGCGATAAAAATTATTTTGATAGATTAACTCAAAATGGTTTAATTTATCGGGTAAAAAGTGGAGCATAAATACGGCAGTGTTACTTGCAATCTTCATTTTCCCAGCAACCCAGCGACAACCATCTTTAGAATCATCAAGTAGCAATCTTATGTCATATACAAAATAATCAATCTGCCATTTTTTACAGAGATTATAAAAATCTTCTTCATTGCTGTAAATAGCGTCAAAAAATTCTTTAACTCTACTCTGACAATCTTTGACTTCAAATTTTGGTTGCAGGGCAATTGGTCTTCCTGCATAGGTTAGAATAAGGGGTCCAACATTAAAAGAGGATAAGAAAATTGAATTTTCAGGGGTTTTCAATTTTATATATCTGACAAGTTCAGTATTGTTGAGGCGCCAGTTATAAATAATATCTGTGGTTTCGTTTCCGAAGATTTTGCGTAAAATCTTTATATAATTGGTCGGTTGGTGCAGGTGATAACCCTGATAAAAATTGAACAAAAATATTATTATCAATAACGCAGGAATTAAAGATTTATACAATCCTGAAAGTTTTCTAAAAATGATTGTGGAGATGGAAACGCTTAGAACAACAAGAAAATAGTTATTCACCACGCCCATCCTTTCAATAGCAAGATAACTCAAGAAAAAGAGCAAGGAAAAAATAATAAATTGTCTGATATGTATTTTATCAGAGTAATTTTTAACTAAATTTATAAAGCCGATTATTGCCGGGATGATTATTGGAAAGAGATTTTTAAATAGACTTACTGGATGGGGACTATTGAAAGCCTCAATCCATAATGAACGTGCAGGATAATCGAGCAGTTCAGGATTTGAGGGTTTAATGCCCATATACTTTATTTTGTTTATCAGTAATGACCAGACATGGATATATTCTGTTTCAGTTGTAAGTATGTGCGAGAGCAAGATGCTCACACCGCAAAGTAGCAATCCCGGAATGATTGAAAATGATTGAAAGCCATCCAGAAATAGAAAAGAGCAGTGGTTTTTCAATTTTTTGTTTGAAAAAAAGTATGCCGACCACTGCACCAAAACCCAAGCCAAATACAGGTGATAGAAAATAGAATCTGCTCTTAAGAACCGGTATAAAGAAACTACCCAAAAAAGGGCTTAATAGAATCATCAAAATTGTAAATGCATTATCTTCACGCATTTTTGCTTTTTTCTCAAATATCCAGAGATTTATTACAGAGATAATAATTATCACCAGAAAGATGAAACGGGAAAAATGCCAGGCACTGAGACTGATTAGAAAACATAGCCCAGCAATGGGAGATAAAACAAATTTTTTTTCAGTGCGAGATAAGGCATAGAGATAAAGAGCAAGTCCAAAAAGGATGAAGGGCAGGGCAAAATCTTCATTCAAAAAACCAAAGGTTGAACGGCCTACTGCGACTAAAGAAAAATTTGATAGTAGTGTAGCGATAATAGCATAGAATTCATTTATTCCTATTGCACGGCAGATTAGATAGATGCTGAATATGCTCAAACTTGCAAAAACAGCAATGAAGAGGATGGTCCAGGTGTGGAACAGAATATTTTTTTCTTTTAATTTTAAAAAACGATAGAGCCAGCCACAGGGGTATTCCATCATAATGGTTAAATTTTCAAATATCTTTACACCCTGTGGTGCCTGTAATTTAGGGTCAAAATTCGGTATTGGCTCTCCGTTTGCTACAAGTTCAGCATAATGATACTGGAGTGCATTTTCGGTCCAGTAGAATGCGGTCGGGTCATTGGGATCATAATACTCAAAATATTTGCTCAGGCGTGTGCGGTATAAACTCGCGCCTACATAAATTATCATTAAAATAATAATGATAATTGATCTTTTGATTAATTTGTTAGCCATACTGTATAATAGCGGGTATTGTATCTGATATTAAATCCAGCACTTGAGAAGAAATTAAAATTGGTTTCAAGATGTATATCAATATTGAGCATAAGTGACCATTCAGGAAAGATTCTGTCCCACACGACACAGGAGACTTTTTTTTCCATTATTGCATTATCCAGTTCATACCGCCATAAAGGAAGTGTTTTTACAATAAGGTCATACCAGCCATTTGCATATAAGTTCTTTTCAAAGTCGTCTTTTTTACTCAATCTATTAATCATTAAGCGATAAGGACCAATAAGTTCCTCATAATCAATGATCTTTAACCTATGTGCCTCGTTTGCAATGTAATGGGGTGCATGGATGGGCATATTAACGGGTGTATTCTCAGAAATAAACTCAGCAACTTTTTTAACTTCATTCCGTGGAATATATCCAAGACCCTGATAATATTTTGGGTATAATGCACCAAGAAAGATAAAAACAATACCGGCAATAACAATCAAAATAACAGGGAAGATATTTTTTTTCACTGGAGTTAATAAATTTTTAAGATAAAATAGACTAACACCATTTGCCAGACTTAATGGTAACAATATATCAATCATATTATGGGGCCAGCAAGTGGCACTGATGAACACAAAAAATATTGAATATTCTACAAAAAGGATTACAGGAAAGAGTAAGATTCTATTAGGAATGAATAAGCTCAGGATAATACCGCTACTCCCTAAAATCCATAGATAGTTCAAGTCTCTAATAAAGGTATTTAGGAATCTTGTCTTAACAGATACATCATAACCTTTAAAAAAATGGAAGAGGAATAGTTGATAATATGCAGGTGATTTATATTTTAAAAGAAAATATCCATAGCAGATGGCACTGATTAGAATAAATCCTGAAAGAACCACAAATATTGCCCGATATTTATGTTTTATTAATAAATATCCAATTATTGCGGGTAAGACAAATATGCCGGAAAATTTTATTGCAAATGACAAACCGGCAAGGCAACCAATTGCCATGGCATAAAGACCATTAAATTTTCCCCGGACAAGAAACCAGAGGATAAAGATGGTTATGGCGAGGGTAAAGACTTCCCTTTCAAAGATGTGGTAGCGAAAAAGGAGAGAAGAAAGGCTGAAAACAGCTGTAACAATTAATCCGATATAGTTATCAAAGATGCGCCGGCTAATATCAAACAAAAAGATTGTGGAAAAAAACATAACAAGTGCACTCAAAATTTCTGCAACGAGATAAGAAGTGCCAAATAATCTATAGAGTCCTGCAAGTAGATATTCTAAGGTGGGTAGATGGACGCAGATTGTATCAATAAAAGGTTTTAAACCTGATTTGAATGCAAAGGCATGATACAAGTATGCAGAGTCTTCAAACCAGGCATAAGGGTAAAAAAGCCGGAATAGACGGGGTAAAACTGCAATCAAAAATGCAAAAATCCAGAAAAGATCTCTGGGAATATTATTGTCGTTTATTATATTGTAATCCTATTCAGCGATTATTTTATAGACCTGGTCATGTTCGTGGACCGGTGAATCCACTTTCATCCCAATACTTTCTCCCTTTTTTGCTTTCTCAACTGGTTTATGTTCAACCTGCATAGAATTTACTAACTGTTTGAAATCTGTAGTATGCCCTTTTATATGGATTGTATCACCAATATTGATTTCATCCTCAGTAATCTCAATGACTGCAACACCAATTTTATTAAAATAATGGGTGATCTTTCCAATCAATTTTTCCATATCTTCTCCTTTTTATAATATAATTTTATTTAAATTTATCCTGATGTCAACCATCTTGAAAACTGAAACCTCTACTATTTTATCCATTGCCTAATATTTTTAACATTTTACGGAAGGCTGGGTGCAGTAGTTGCCTCATTTATGAGGCTTTTTTGGTTAAAAAATTTAATCTTCGCCCGATAAATCGGGCAACTACAATTCATACAGGATGATTTTGCCTTTGACAAAAGCAGACGATAAGTCAGAAAAAGGAGAGGGCTTAGTTAAATTACCTTGTTGACTTTTTTCTGGATTTAAGTAAAATATCTGTCAGGAGATTTAATTATGAAAGAAAATTTTGAGCCAAAAATAATCGGCTTTATGTGTAAATGGTGTACATATGCAGCTGCAGACCTGGCGGGTGTGAGTAGAGTCCAATATCCACCCAATATTGTACCGATCAGACTTATGTGCTCAGGTGGATTAGACCCCTCTTATATATTAAAGGCATTAATGGAAGGTGCAGATGGTGTGTTTATTGGAGGTTGCCATTTTGGTGATTGTCACTATCAAACTGGAAATTACCAGACCAATAAGCGCATTGCCCTGTTAAAAACAATGCTCAGTGAAATGGGAATTGATAATCGCCGGGTGCGCTTAGAATGGATTTCAGCTGCAGAGGGTGCAAAATTTGCCAGTAAAATAAAAGAATTCGTTGACGAAATAAAGCAATTAGGACCCAATCCACTCAGAAAAGGAGGCGTATAATGGCAAAACCTAAGGTTGCTCTTTACTGGTGTGCGGCAAAACCTAAGGTTGCTCTTTACTGGTGTGCCTCGTGCGGTGGTTGTGAAGAGGCAGTGGTTGACCTGGCTGAAGATATTCTAAAGGTTGTTGATGCAGTTGATATAATTCTCTGGCCCGTGGCGCTTGACTTCAAATACAAAGATGTTGAGGCAATGCCGGACAAATCAATACTTGTAAGCTTTATAAATGGTTCAATTAGAAATTCAGAGCAGGAGCATATTGTTAAACTCTTAAGACAGAAATCGCAATTGATTGTGGCATTCGGTGCCTGTGCCCATTTGGGAGGTATTCCAGGGCTGGCAAATATTGCTAATAGAAAAGAGATATTTGAAACTGTTTATAAACTTACACACACGACGGCAAATCCAAAGGGTGTTTATCCACAACCTGTTACTGAAATACCTCAGGGCAAATTGACACTTCCTGAATTTTATGATACAGTAAAATCCCTTGACCAGACCATAGATGTGGACTATTATCTTCCTGGTTGTGCACCACCCCCAGACCTAATAATGAAGGGTATCCAGACCCTGCTCAGTGGTAATCTGCCACCTAAAGGCACTGTAATTGCTTCAGAAAAATCACTGTGCGAGACCTGTCCCAGAAATAAAACAAAACCTGATAAATTAGTGATAAAAGAGATAAAAAGGATCTCTGAGGTAATCGCAGACCCTGAGAAATGTTTTCTTGCCGAAGGGATTATCTGCCTTGGACCCGCAACCCGTGGTGGCTGTGGAGAGCGTTGTATTAATGCCAATATGCCCTGTAGAGGATGTTTTGGACCGACAAAAGAGGTGAATGACCAGGGTGCGAAGTTCCTGTCTGCGCTTGCTTCAATTGTTGACGCAAACACTGAAGAAGAGGCAAAGAAGATTGCGGAATCAATAATTGACCCGATTGGTCTTTTCTATATGTATTCATTGCCCACCTCAATTTTAAGAAGAAAGCAGGGGGTGTAGAATGTATAAAGAGATTACAATAGACCCAATCACGAGATTAGAAGGACACGGTAAGATTGATATCTTTCTTGATGATGCGGGTAATGTTGCCCATGCCTGTCTGCAGATTCCTGAACTTCGTGGTTATGAGAGGTTTGCCATTGGCAGGCTTGCTGAGGAGATGCCGAGGATTACGGAGACAATCTGCGGTGTCTGTCCCACTACCCATCATATGTGCTCAACAAAGGCGCTTGATGACCTTTATGGTGTTGAACCACCACCTGCAGCAAGGAAGATTAGAGAATTCCAGTATAATACATTTATGTTTGAAGACCACAACCTCCATTTCTATTTTCTTGGTGGACCTGATTTTATAGTTGGTCCTGATGCCCCTGCAGCACAGCGCAATGTGCTCGGTGTCATTGCCAAGGTTGGTTTTGAGATTGGTAAGAAGGTCATTGATATAAGAAAAAGGACAAGAAATATTATCCAGACCCTTGGCGGCAGGGTCGTCCATCCAGTAAATGGCTTACCAGGTGGTGTTTCTAAATGGATTACAAAGGAACAGCAGGAAGAATGGAAGAAGGTTGCAGCAGATGCAGTGGAATTTGCCAAGTTTACTCTTCAGGCATTTGATGACATTGTTCTTAAAAATAAAGCTTATGTTGATCTGATTGTTGGGGATATCTACAAACACAAGACCTATTATATGGGGCTTGTGGATGATAATAATAAATTGAATTTTTATGATGGTTGGATAAGAGTGGTTGACCCTGATGGCAAGGAGTTTGCTAAGTTTAAGGCAAGGGATTATCTCAATCACATTGCAGAAGGGGTTGAGACCTGGACTTATATCAAGTTCCCTTATCTTAAGAATGTTGGCTGGAAAGGCTTTGTTGATGGAAAGGATAGTGGTGTTTATCGGGTAGCACCCCTTGGCAGACTCAATGCCTCAGATGGTATGGCAACACCGCTTGCCCAGGAGTATTATGAAAAATTCTATGCTACACTCGGTGGCAAACCAGTCCACAACACACTGGCAACACACTGGGCAAGGGTGATTGAGGCAATGCAGGCAGCAGAAAAGATGGTGGAATTGATCAATGACCCGGAGATTACTGACACAAGGATAAGGAATATGGACTTTAAAACCCCAAAGATTGGCATCGGTGTGATTGAGGCACCAAGAGGAACACTTTATCATCATTATGAGACCGATGAAAAGGGCAGATTGACAAAGGCAAATCTGATTGTTGCGACCGTAAATAATTCTGCGGCGATCAATATGTCTATTGAAAAGGCAACACGCAATCTGATAAAAAATGGTGTAGTAAATGATGGTTTATTGAATATGATTGAGATGGCTTTCCGTGCTTATGACCCCTGTTTTGCCTGTGCCACGCACAGTCTACCAGGACAGGTGCCAATAGAGATCAATATCCATAGTAAAGATGGTGAGGTTATAAAGACAATAAAGAACTGAACAGACTTAAACAGTTATTCAACAATAGTATAGTCACCCTGAACCAGTTTCAGGGTGACTGTTTTTCTGGCATTCCCCTTGATTCAATTAATTTATAGTGTATAATATTATTGATGAAGAAATTGATTGTTGGTCTGGGAAATGAATACTGTGGAAATGATGCACTGGGTATTATTATTGCTCGTGAATTAAAAAAGAGTATGGCTGACTGGGACTTAAAGACTGGTGCATTTAGCGGTATTAACATCCTTGAGGAGATAGAAGGTTATGACTGGGTTGTCGTGGTTGACAGTCTATATAGACCTGATTTACCTGATGGTGAGGTCATTGAACTTAAGATTGAGGATTTTGCTGGAGTGAAGAGTTTTTCCTATATGCACAGTTTAAATTTTGCATCGGCAATTGAACTGGGCAGGCATTTAGAATTCAAATTACCTGAAAAAATCAACATTTTCGGTATCACTATAAATAAAAAAGGAGATATTGGGCAGGAAATTGAAGAGTCTCTGAAAGTAAAAACTAAAGCAATTGCACAAGATATAATCAAAAGAATAAAAAACTAAAAAGATTCTTGTTTCCTTAACATATCAATAATAAATCTTGAAGGTAGGCGGGGTTTTTTGTAAATAAATTTTGGATAGACAAGATATAACTTTTTCTGTGCTCTGGTTACTGCAACATAGCATAGTCTTCTCTCTTCTTCAAGGTCGCGCTGGTCAGAAAGGCTCTTCGCCATCGGAAAAATCTCTTCAATCAGGTCAACGAGAAAGACCACAGGAAATTCCATTCCCTTGGCACTGTGCACGGTCATCAATTTTACTGTATCCTTTGTCCAGTTTGCCAGGTCCATCTCCTGAAAAAGTTTCAATTCACTTAAAAACTTATTTATATTTGATGCTGAATGCTCTTTGGCAAAGGACAGAAATTCTTCAATATACTCAGTATGTAGATTGAGGCACTGGACAATTTCATAAATAATGTTATAAGGCGTCAAAACATTTAAGTTCTGTATCTGGTGTTCAATTACTGTTGCTACTCTTTTCTCGTTCTTTTTTTTCACCATTAAAATTGCACTGGCTTTTTTAATGAAATTTTCTAATGTGTCAGTATCTCCATAATTTCCCAGAATTTCCAAGTATTCAATTATGGGTTTCAGTTCAGCCCTTTCAGAAAAGGTAACCCCACTTATCAGGGTATATGGTATTTCTGCTTTTGCCAGTGCTTCAACATAAGGTTGGGCAAGATAGTTCATTCTATAAAGAATGGCAATATCACGCCAGGAAAACATCTCCTCAGTTATTTCTTTAATCTCTTTGATTACATAATCTACCTCATCATCGGGTGAATCAGCAGCATAAAAGACCACATCACCTGTATCCAAATTAGGAATTGCAGTAGTATTTCTCAACATCAAATTATTCCCAATTTCAAGGATTGATTGGGGAAGACGGAAACTGCGATTCAGGTGGAAAATCTGAACATCGTGATATTCCTTAGAGACCTGGTATATGATTTCTTTATTTGCACCGCGCCAGCCATATATTGCCTGGTCTTCATCACCAGTGAAGAAAAAGTTATCTTTGACGAATAATTTGATAAATCGGTACTGGGCAGGATTTATATCCTGGAGTTCATCAACAAATATGTATTCAAAATTCTTTTTGTAGAAATCCTGTAGATCAGAGTTCTCTTCAAGTAACCTTGTCGCAAAGATTATCAGGTCATCATAATCCAGTATATTATGCTCTTTTATATAAGACTGATATTTTTTATATGCTTGAGCACATAATTCTTCCCATTTATTCTGCGGCGCAAATTTTTCCGGGGTAATGCCCCTTGCCTTTAATTTTTCAATTACTCTCAGAATGGCGTTTGCCTTGAATTTACCTTTTTCTATATCTATTTTAGCAAAACTCTTTTTCGGCTCTTCAATTATAAAATTTTCATCTATGTCCAACCTTTCTCCATCACGGCGTAAAATTCTCATAGCAATTGTATGAAAAGTGCCGATCCATAGATCATATTGTGGTGCAGGAATGAAAGCACCAATGCGGTTTTTTATGTCATTTGCAGACTTATTGGTAAAAGTGCAAACAAGAATTTTTGATGGTGGGACTCCATTTTTTAGCAGTTTGAGAATGCTATATACCAAACTCGTTGTTTTGCCACAGCCTGCCTGTCCAAGCACAAGTAATTTTCCATTTAATGAACTGATAATCTTCTCCTGGTCAGGGCTTAATCTGAGTTCTTCTGTCTTTTTTTCAGTGATTGTTATTGGTGCCTCAATCTTTATGCCTTTTGCTCTTTTTTTGAGACTGGTAAGTAATTCCAGGGTATCAGGCCTTGCTTCAGGAACGACATTGAGGCACTTCAGCACAATATTTTCAAAATATTCAGGGATATCAGTCCTTAAAATGCCTGGTCTAAGAAATTTATTTTTACTAATCTTTTGTTTTAGACCATCAAGACTATCATCAAGGAATGGAGGCGTGCCAGTAGCCAGTTCATAAAGTATAACGCCAATACTCCAGATGTCAGATTTTTCACTAAAATTACCAGACCATACCTCAGGTGCCATATATATTGGTGTACCAGCAGTAGACGCAGCTATTGAACCTGATTTAATAAATTTTGCCAGTCCAAAGTCTGTAATCTTAATAATTCCCTGGTCAGAAATCAAAATGTTTTCTGGTTTTAAGTCACGATGGAGCACACCTGTTTTATGTGCGTAATTTAGCGCATCAAGAATCTGGTAAATGATGTTTAAGATATCATTTATTGGAATACCACCTTCTTTGATGATATCACGCAGTGTTTTTCCTTTTATATACTCCATTACCATAACGAATTTGTTTTCAATGATATCAATATTGTAAAATCTGACAATATTGGGATGGTTGAGTGAAGCAAGGAGTTTTGCCTCGTCCTTTAACATAATGATTTCTTCCTGACGCATACGGCAAATTTTCAGGGCAAAATTTACATCAAGAATGGTATCGCGTGCCAGAAAAACATCACCGAATCTTCCACCACCAAGCCATTCAATTATTTCATATTTCCCAAGTTTTTTTAAAAGCATTGGTCAGGAATAAGAAAAACAGGTAATCAATAGATAAATTTTTTTCTCTTATTTTGAAAACGCAGAGATATGGAGTGGTTCATTTTTATAAAAGATTGCCTGACCAGTAAAACCTTTTCCCGTGAAATTCAAATGTGCAATTGGCTTTTCTGTTTGGACAGAAGTAAATTTTGGTGTGATTGCTTCAAAGAAATTTTTTACTGCAGGTGACGGTCCACTTTTCTGTTGATATTCAATTGCATCAAGGATATAACTGCGCAGTAATTTCTTTTCAAATTTATGGTAAATCTCAGGTGTGCGGAAAATATCACAGCCTAAAATCTTATTACCGGCAACTCCAATAAAACCAATTGTATTGTGATTTAAACCCTCAAATCCTTCCAGGTATCTTTCAACTTCATCTTCAAGATTTTCAAAGATTTCGTGCATTGATGAAGTTTTTGACCTGGTTCTGGTAATGGTTAATTTCCGTTCAATCTCCTTCCATACCTCTTTCTGAATATCAATCCTCTTATTTTGTGATTTAGCAAGGATTGAACGAACTCTTGGATAAGAGCAATAGCCAGTTTTGAATGTGCTGAGTTCTTTCCATCTATTCTGCTCAGCGCAGATGACCGGGATATTAGTTCTGGTATGTGGTTCAACCATTGTTGACCGAGCAATGATGCGGTTTTGCATAGCACCAGTTATTTCTTCACCATCAATCATCAAGACCGGGGAATCACCGCCGTTGTCAAATACTATTTTATTTACATCTGGAACATCTAACTCTGTAAATTTACCCTTTTGCGTGGAGATACTATCTTCAATTGAATTAATATTTAATTTTTTCTTATCCAGACCATTTTTTAATGGATAGACTAATAGATTTCTAAGAAAAATTGGTTCATCAATTTTCATTTTGCACCTCACTTATTAAATGCCTTGTTGTTGAATTCTATCTCTAAATTTTTTACCACAAATTAATGTTTACTCCAATTCTTGCCCTTCTTGGTGCAGTATATGCAGCAACCCAATCATCGGTTGCAATAATAAGCTGGCGAAAAGAATAATATGTTTCGTAAGGTGCCATAATTCCATCGTGGTTCAGATCAGCTGCAGGGTTATAATAAGGGTTTGTTATTGGAATATAATCGTTAAAATCATCGGCTCTGACATTTTCTATCGGCATCAGTGGATAATGTGGTGCTACTGCATATCTCTGGTCAAGCAGGTTAATGATTTCCATCTGGACGCTAAATGAAATTCTATTGAGTTTAATATCTTTTGCAATCACACAATCAATCTGGCGCTGGAATGGTAATTGGAAGATATTACGCTCTTCGTATTTTCCTAAATAGCCAGGCGGTGTATAGGGGAAACCATTACCAAAATAGGCAAGGATAAAAACATTTGTGCCGAAAGGTGCATTCAATCCACCCTGGATAAAAAATCTATGGCGCTGGTCAAAATCAAGATAATACTCTGTGGCAGGTCTGCTTATGGCAGTATCTGCATATTCTCCGGCGTAAGAACTTGTGCCTCTTGCCCAGGATAGGGTGTATGAAACTTTTCCAGAAAAGATATTGTTCTTATATTCCAGGATTGTTTCAATCCCTTTGATGTTGGCATATTCTACATTATAATATTGAAAATATCCACGAGGCAGGTCAATCACATAACGGGTGCCGATTAGGTCACTGACATCCTTATAAAAAATATTTGTGTTGGCAGTAAGATTTTCTTTTATTAGCCCCTGAAATCCAATCTCGTAGCTTAATGTTTTTTCGGGAGTTAGTTCAGGATTTCCAACAACTGAAATATAATTGTAATATTGTGGAGCAAGGGGAAGGAGTCCATAAAAAGAATAGACAAAATCATAGAGTGGTGGTTGGATATAACGGCCAATATTTGCGCGGAAAAGAAACTTTTCAGAAATTAGAAAAGAACAACCAATCCTCGGTGAGATATTTATCTTTGGTTTTACGCCTTCAATATCCACATCATAATAATCGTATCGCACACCCAATTTTGAAAAGAACCCCTTGTAATCCATATTATCCTGGATATAGATTGAATATTCCTTTGGTTTGTGCGTGTAATCATCAGCAATGGGATTGAGTGTATCGCCGCTGACCAGATAGTTAAAGTTATCAAGAGTCTGATAAATATATTCAGCCCCGGCTTTCATTTCATGGTATTGATGCAATTGGAGATTGGTTTTAAGATTGATGTTGTATATTTCAGAGGATTTCTCACCATACTGCGGATAATCACCTTCGCTGATAACCTTGTAGTAGGTAACACCGAATGGATTTTTATGAGTACCATAGGGCCATTTCAGAGTTCGGTAATCCCGGAATCTAAAATCATCAAATAATTGGTATGGGCCAGGTTCACGCACACCAAAAGTCTTTTTTGTATAAAGACGACTTACAGTAAGATTGAATAATTTTTTATTATCGGGCAAATAATTTAAATTCAGTGCTCCTAAATCTCCTTTCCGCATATCTGAGCGATAGTGGTCAAGATAGAATTTAAAGAAAGGCTCCTGACCCGAATAACGGTCAAACTGACTCCTTGATTTTGCACCACTTAAACCTAATTTGAATTTGCCTGATGGTGCAAAGAGCCACTTAGTATATAACGAATAATCCTTTCTCTGTTTATGGGGTAAGATATAGAGCCTTGGGTCCCAGTCATTGGTCTGCATTACATCTACAGAGAAAAGTCCCTGTAAGTTTTTTGTCGGCGGAATATGGATTGTTGATTGATATGTTTCATAACCAAAGTCATAATAAAAAGGCATAATCTTTTCGGTTTTGGCATAGCCCATACCCTGTAATTTTTTCTCTGGCTTTTCTGAAATCATATTTACTACACCAGACATTGCCCGACCATATTCTACATCAAAACCACCGGGTAAGAATATTACTTCATCCACAATACCCTTGGAAATTTCAATAGCCGGGTCACCGGTCTGCGGGTCAATGATTGAGACATTGTCAACCATATACTGAACCTCGGTTGCCCTGCCTCCACGCACATGTAATGTAGTATCCCTGCGTGCAACCGCTGCCTGGAATGTAATTATTGTGGGAGTGTAATCAACAGGTAAAGTTGTAATCTCAAATTTCCTCAGAATATGTGTTGTGGCAACATAATCTTTCTTGATTTCAGGGGTCTCGCCATAGACCGTTACTGGTGCAATTTCAAGTGCACTTGGTTTTAAAGAAATATTTAATCGGGTCGTTCTATCCACTTCCACTTCAACATTTTCAATTCTTTCTGTTTGAAAACCAATATAAGAGACTTCAAGTTTGTAATTGCCTGGCGGAATATTCAGGATAACGAAATTACCAAGGTCATCAGTGGCTGAACCCATTTCTGTATTTAAGATTATAACATCAGCAAATGGAATTGGTTCATTTGTTTGTTCATCTTTCACAATGCCCTGAATTTTTCCGGTAATACCATTAAAAAGAAAGATTATCAAAATAAAACTTGCCATTTTTTTCTCCCGTATTTAAATTTCAGTGTCATTGACATCGGAAATATTTTAATCACAATTGGGTCACTGTCAATAGTGTAAGCCATATGCAGGGTGAAAATGGATATGGGAAGATGGGAGGATAGTAGGTAGTAGGTATCCAGTCTTGACTTATATGAAAAATTCATTAATCTTAATAAAATTATATTATGGCTAAGAAAAGAAAGGAAAATACTTTTAACAATGTAAGAGTTCCCAAATTTATTGTTGTTGGAGAATACAATATAAGAGATATTTACAAAGTTTTCCGCAAAAATAATATAAATGTGAAAAAAATTCTTATTCTGGTAGATAAAAAAACATTTAAAATCGGTGGCAATAAGATTGTTAAACTATTGCGGGCTCATAGATTATCTGTTTTTACAAAATTCATTGACCAAAGTGACGAAAAGACTGTTACGCGGGTTGTAAAGATAATAAAAAAAATTAAACCTGAGCTGTTAATCGGATTTGGTGGAGGTAAGATTCTTGATGTTGCAAAACTCGCAAGTGGAATGAATAAAATAAAGTTTATCAGTATTCCCACGATTTTATCCAATGATGGGATATCTTCGCCGGTTTCAGTAATAACAAATAAAGCTGGTATTCCAGTGAGCCATCTGACAAAGCCAGCGTATGGTATAATTATAGATTTTAATATCATTAAAAGGGCACCAATAAAACACCTGCGCGCTGGTGTGGGTGATTTAATCTCTAATCTATCTGCGGTCTTTGATTGCCGACTTGCAGACAAAAGAAAGAAAGAAACAATTAATCCTGAGATCCTCAGATTAGCAGAGGTTGGTGCAGTGAGACTTTTGAAATTGAACACAGGAAATATAAAAGACCAGAAATTTCTTGAATTGCTCTGTGATGGATTGATTAAAAGTGGCCTTGCAATGTGTCTTCTTGGCTCATCAAGACCGGCAAGCGGAAGTGAACATAAGATAAGCCATTCGCTGGACCATCTATATCCGTGCCGTAATATACTCCATGGTGAACAGGTCGGCATTGCTACACTTTTTACTATGACTTTTCAGAAGAATAAATATCTACACCCCGTAATAAAATTATACAGGAGAATAAAGTTTCCTGTTCAAATATCCTATTTGAAAGTCAGTTCAGCACAATTTGTGAGGGCTATTTTAGAGGCAAAAAAAATTCGTCCCTGGCGCTATACGATTTTGGAGCACAAAACTCTTACAGAGAGAAATATAAGAAATATTATTGGAAAGATAAAAGGATTTAATCGCTAACTAATTTTTTGGGTAGTTTGTGTATCTGTTCTGCAAGCAGGCGCGTGAGATTCTTTCTTGTGTATTCAGGAAATGGGTGGCTTGCCCTCTGTATCTTATTATATCTATACTGAACAAAGATTTCGAGAATTTTGCCTTTCATTCCTATTACATCTTCATAATCAAATATCTTGCCTGGATATCCACGGTCTAATGCCTCTTTTAATAAACGAAAGCCTCCTGACCAGCCGCAAAACGAAAGCCTCCTGACCAGCCGCAACAGATGATTGGTAGACCACTGGCAAGGTATTCATTCTGTCGGCTCGGGAAAAAGAATTCGTCACCAGTTGTAGTAATAAATGCTAAATGGGCAGTGCAGAACTCCCTGAGTGCCTCATAATGTGAGAGGTGGCCTAAAATTCTAACAAAAGGATATTGCTGTATCATCTTTAAATATTCATCATCAATATAACCTATAAATTTTACTTCAACTTCATTCAGTGAGAGTCTTGTATCCCTTATAAAATTCTGAACTGCCATAAGAAATGTTTCAGGATTTCTTTCTTCTCTTACTGTTCCGATGTAGGATATTGTGAATTTTTCAGGCAGGGCAACCTGTGGAAAATCGTCCGGGTCATAGCCATTCGGGATTACACAGATTTTCTCTGCCAGTTCAAGGCTACGACTGATAAGGGTTCTCTTGATTTGGTCACTCACGGCAATAATGCAGGAGGCAAATTTTGCCACCTTCTTTTCCCAGTAGGCAACAAAATTTCTCTGCAATCTGTTTTCGTAGCGCATAAAGGGGAATTCAAGCCAGGCATCGCGGAAATCCAGAATCAATGGTTTGCCAGTCATTTTTGAAACAATGTAGCCAGTGATAAAAGAACTGAATGGTGGTGCAGTTACAAAAATATAATCAAAATCAATATTTAATGCCTTGATACAGACAAATGGTATCCAGCCTGTCTTGTTATCAGGAAAGTTCAGTGCTTTTTTTATGGGCACCTGCCACTTTTGTGGATGATAATTGTGCATGCCGAGAATATATAGGATGCGCGCCGGGTCGAGCGATTCAGTTCTAAAGACAGGGATATTTTTCAATTCTTTACCTAATTCCTGGTCCAATGAATGGTATGCAATATCCTTGCGCGTAAGGATTATTGGTTCAATGCCAAATTCAGGCAGGTATTTCACAAATTTGACAGGCCTTATTGCACCCGGACCACCACAGGGTGGCCAGTAATATGTTATAATTAACAACCTTTTTCTTGATGCACCACCCATATTTGATTCCTTATTAAATCAATGGTCTTACGAACTAAACTCACTCCTTTTTTGTATTACAATATCAATTTCTGCATTTTTCATAGTATTTTACTCAAGAGGCTGTATGCTTCACGGCAATACCCCTTTATTTTTGGATACTTATTCTGATAAACTTTATAACCGACCACTTCCTTTAATGCGCTCTTTGCTTCATCTTTTTTACCCATTTCAAAATAGCACTTGCCAATATAAAGTTTACACTGGGCAAGGTTGGAATAATTTTTTTCATCTGTATAATGGTCAAAGAGCCATTGATATACCTCAAGCGCAGATTGGTAATTTTTTTTCTTGAATTCAAGTTCTGCTTTGTTCCAGTGGAATGTTTTTGATCCGGGATATTCAGTAATCAGACCATCAACGATTCTTGTTGCTAAATCAAATTGTTTTTCCTCTCCATAGATAAAGACAAGGGAGTTCCTTGCAGTGGGACCAGAGTATAAACTTTTTTCTGAAGCAATATGCAATTTTCTGATTGCTTCATTAACATCGCCATCAGCCAATTTCAAAAATGGCAAATACCTGCTCGCCCGCGCCCAGAAATATTCAAAAGTGCCGCATCCTAAATATGCATCGTAAAATAATGAATCCTTTTTTATAATATTCTGTAATATCCTACCGCCCTTCACACCATAACTAAAGGTCTCAACATAATTTGCTTTTAACCCTTCGTAAACTGCCTGATATGCGTAACTTGAACCAAGATAATACATTGCCCAGAGATTATCTTCTTCCTTGAGAATATCTTCGCAGATATCTCTCACCTTTTTCATCAATTGCTGATATTCTTTTTCTTCTTCAAAATTGCAGCCATCCATCATTCTCAGCTGCAACAGGGCAGATTTAAAAAAATATCCAGCAGGTAGTTCCGGGTATTGATCAATCACCTTTTGAAAATAGACATCAGCGCTATCAAAATTTTCAATATATGCAAATTGGAGTCCAGACTGGATAAAATTTTGCAACTCAGGTGGATTCAGGTTCAAATCCGAAATTAATAAAGAGATGGTGATAAAAGAATAACACATCATGGAAATTCAATCATTGAAAAATCGCCCACATTCAATTTCTTAAAACTTCCGCGGACAACCGCATTTTGACCAATGATTGAGCGGGTAAACATTGTGTTTTCAATCACTGCCTTGCTATTAATAATTGAATCCTGGATTATTGAATTATGAATCCTGACACATTCACCGACAGAAACATAAGGTCCAATGATGGAATTAATAATCTCTGCAGAGTCAGGAATAAAGACTGGCGGAATGATTCTGCTTTTTGCACACCGCAGGACACGATTATTTTTTTTGAGCAGATGGCGATTGGTCTCAATGAGTGCATCTGGTGTGCCAATCTGGTGTGCCACAATCAAACCAATTTTTTATCTTTACAATCTGGAATCTTTCACCTGTTTTTAATAACATTGCTAAGCCATCAGTCAATTGAAATTCATTTTTTGTTTTTATCCCTTTTTTTATAACTGATGCCATTGCCCGGTTAAGCTTCTGAATATCATTGAAATAATATATGCCCACAATTGCAAGATTTGATTTTGGTTTTTCTGGTTTTTCTACAACGCTTAAAACATTTTTTCCGTCGGTCTCAACAATACCAAACCTCTGGGGGTCATCCACCTTTTTGACACCCAGCTTATTGGTATTACCAGCAAAGTCTTTAATATTACAATCAATGATTGTATCACCCAATAATACAAGGGTCGGACCCTTTAATCCTCTTGAGCCAAGGTAGATGGCGTGACCAAGGCCGAGTCGCTGGTTTTGAATAATATATTTAAAATTAAAAGAAAATTTTTTACAAAATTGGATTATCTTTTCGGCATTTGAACCGAGCACGAGAATAACCTGAGAAACATTCAAAGGCTCAATACTATCAAAGATGTATTCTAATATTGTTTTTCCTGCGACATATAAAAGACACTTTGGTAAAAAGTAGGTGTGCGGTTTTAGTCTTATCCCTTCGCCGGCAACCGGAATAATAACATTCACTATGTACCCCGGGTTTTTTCTTTAAGCTCCTTTAATAATTCAATGGCTTCATCAAATTTATTATCATCAATCAAAGCCATAATCTTTGCTTTATATTCAATCTTTAGCGATGCGATGCCATCAACACCTAAACTTTCTATGTCAAATTCGTGCATCCCTTCGGTTCTGAATTCCCGTTTAGGACCAGTTTCGCTTTTTTCTTTAATGGGTGTAACATCGGCAGGTGCTTTATCCGGATTTATTGCCGTAACTTCCATATCCTCTGGTTTTGCAACAGGAATCTCTTCACCCGATTTCTTTTTAATCAATGTGTCAAAAACTGTCTCTGGTTTTTTGTCCTTTTTTAATTTTTTTATAATATCCATAGATACTCCATTTTTAAAATTATACTCATTATTAATGTAAAATCAATAGACTTTCTGTATATTTAATCGTAGAAGGTTATATCCTTGACTGCAGTCAGCACGGCAAAGATTCTTTCATTGTTGCTCTCCGGGTCAATTGGAGTAAAAAAGAAACCCTGACGCTGTGGTGAATAGCCCATTGTCATACCGTAAAGGACCTCACCATCTACAAATTCTACCTTTACTTTCTTTCCGATTAGATTCTTATCTTCAATATCCTCAAAGGTCTTTTTTATGACCGGTCTGGTCCTTGATTTTCCCCTCAATTCTTTCACAAAGAATACTGCCTTGAGATTTGCGATTTTCACGGGCAAGGATTTTTCTTTATCGTTTTCTTTGACAATCAAATGAAACAACGGTTTATCCGGACGGAAATCAGAGGTATAACCCCGTTCAATACGATGGTCTAAATAGTGTACCACGACTTTGTTTGGCATATGTTATTATATTTAATTTTACCGAACTGTCAAGAATTATTTGTTAAAATCAAATCATCATTGCGGCACCAATGGCACCAACAAATTGTGGATCTTCAGGAATAATTGTTTCTTGATGGTATTTTTTCAATACCTTTACCAGACCCGGATTTAATGCACCACCACCACAAAAAAGAATCGGTTCTTCTATACCAACCTGACCTGCAATACCATCAATACGACGAATAAGTGAATCACAGACTCCAAGCACTATATCTTCTAATCTTTTGCCTTCCTGCACCAAACTCAATATTTCTGTTTCCGCCATTACCACGCAGAGTGAGTCTATTGTTTCGGGTCGGTCAGATTTTAATGCAAGTGCACCAAATTCAGTCAGGGAGAGATTAAGGGATTGGGCAATCTTTTCTATGAAATTTCCAGTTCCTGCGGCACAGCGGTCATTCATAATAAATTTTTCTACCTTACCATTTTTAACCTTTATGACCTTGCTATCCTGTCCACCAATATCAATGATTGTGCGGATATCAGGATAAAAATATGTTGACCCACGGGCAAAAGCAGATACTTCTGTAATAATTTTGTATGCATCATCAACCAGTTCTCTTCCATATCCAGTGGCAACAATTTTGTCAAAACCTTCAAGCATACTTTTTATTTCGCGGATTGCCTGTTTTGGTTTGAATGCGGTTCTGACCACTGCTTTTTTAACTACAGTTTTTTCAAAGAGCACACCCTTTGTATATATTGAACCAATGTCTATGCCCAGTACCATCCTTTCTCCTTTGCTCCTTTTATAAATGCTTGGACATTCTCTTTGGGCGCACGGATTGGCACTTCACAACCCGTTGCCGCAATATAACCTTTATGTGCAAATTTGAGTTGCTCTACCATTGCTCCTGCCATTGCATAGATCTCATCAGGATTTGAAAATAAAATTGTTGTTGTATCAAAATTGCCTATCAAACGCATTTTACTGGCTAATTTTTCCATTGCCTTTAACATATTTACGCGGTCAACACTGATCAGGTCTGCACCGGTATCTGGAAATTTATCCATAATTGCGGTGGTATCACCGCATATATGGAGGATTACATCAAAATCATAACGATGCAGATAATGAATCAATCTCTGCTCATAGGGTAAGGCAAACTCCTTATAAATCGTCGGGCTGATTACACTGCCTGATGCCAGTGGGTCTACAATAATTGGTAGCGCACCCGCATTTATAATTTCATAACAGAATTTTACCGTTGCCTCAAACACAATATTGAGCATATCTTTAATCCAGTCAGGATTTTTCAATGTATCCACAAGAAATTTTTCCGGATTGACCAGATGCATTCCAGTAGTAAATGGCGCAGGAATATAGGCAAGTATGGGGATGATATCGCCGATTGCTTTATAGACATATTCTATTGCCTCAAGATAGACTGGTAATCTTGCCTTTTTTTTGGGATCAGGGATCGTTAATATATCAAGAGAAGGATTTTGTAGTATGGGATTTTTTAGCACGGGCAGGTCATTATCCGGATAAGCAAATTCAGAGCCCATTGCCTCGGCAATTAAGCCCACTTCAGAGAAGATGGAGATTGCATCATGCTGATATATTTCAAATGCATTAATCTGTGCCCGCGCCATCTTTTCCCCCCGTGTATAATACCTTTTCAATTTCATACCGGCGATTGTTGCTGCATGCGAGGTAAGTAAAGGTATGACCGGACAGCGGTCAGGTTTTTCATCAATTACCAGCATACCAAATCGTTCACGGGGCGTAAGTATGTCCTTCATCTGATGGTCTCCACGAATGCCTCAAGCCTGGTTTTGATCTGCTGGGTAATGCCGAATGGTGCAGGAACATCAAGAGAGAGCACTGGAACATCACTGAGCAATCTTTCCATAGCACGGGTCTCCATTGCACAGTGCGAGGCGCCGAGCATATTTGTTATTAATACACCCTTTATTTCTTTCTTTGTGATTCTTTCTTTAATATTTTTTACCCTTTCTGCTGGTGAACCAATGAGTGAGGCATTGATAAATGACCTTGCCAGTGCCCTGATAGGCTCAATATCCTCTTCAATTTTAACCATTGCCTGATTTATCACATACTCTGTTTCCACAATCCGACAGCCGATCTCTTCTACGAGATTTAATAGATAAGGGTCAGCACTGGGCGTAATCCAGGCAATAGGAATGGCATCTTTTTTTAATACTCCCACCCCTTTCTTTATCCTGTTTTTCACCATAGCGTGTATCATCTGGATAATGTCCAGCCATTCGTCAAAATCTGCATATCCATAGAGGTTGCCGAATTCTATGGTCATCATTTCTAAGCCGGGCAATGGTGCAATTTCAGCACTGGCATTCAATTTTTTGATTTCCGCCACGAGCGTGCGCAGTCTATTCACTTTTTTTATGGTCTCAACAAGACGATGGGGATTATTGACTCCGGTCAATTTAAATAATCTTTCCCAGATTCTATGATACTCCTTGAGTAAATATTCCTCAATTACTTTGGGATAAGAGAAGCCCTGTTCTGTCTTTTCAAGTTCCTGGACCTTTGGTTTTATTAGCATAAATTCAGGATTTTTTCGGTAAGGAATTTCAACCCACATTATTTCATAACCCATATCTTCAACAACTTGCATAACACAGGAATAGTCATCACAGGAGGCACCAGTTGAGGCGATGATTAAATCTGGTTTTGGAAAGTATGATCTTTTATGGAATGCTGATACTACAACTCGCGAAAAGCAGGTTGCTTCAGGGGTGCCGAGTTTACTTGCAGTATCCAGTAATTCTGTAGATTCTTTAAAGAAAGGTGACCACCAGAGACACTCAGGATAGAATGGAACACAATCAGGGAAAGATAAAACAAGGATGGGCACGGTTCCCAAATCACCCATCGTTGCAATAATTTTTTTATTAATCTGTCGTGCCCTGAATAACCTTTCAGTTTCATTAAAGACAAACCCCCACATCCTTAAAGATTCAAAGGAATTATCAAAATTTAATCTTTTCAGTTCCCTTAAGCCATAGACCATAAATGTGGCAGGAGGTGAAAGATAAAAGCCCCATTCATTATTATTGTAGTATCTATATTTTTTTATGGTTTCGTCAGGGATATCTTGAAATTGCTTAGACCAGGCATCCAGTCCAATCTTTTTCGGGATAATCTTTTTTACCTTTTTCATACAATACCTGCGCGCAGCGACCCTAAAACTTCAATAAATGCGTCAATCCTGACCTTTAACTGGCTCATATTCTGGAATGAAAAATCGCTCTTCAATTTTAAGATTGGTAGATTGATTCTTTTTTCCATTTTAAAGGCCTCAAAATCAAAATTATCACAATAATCCAGAACATAAACGATGACACCTGTGCTCTTTGTCTCTGTTATTTCTCTCTGTATCCATTCATAATAACTTTTATTCGGTCTCTTAAAAATACAGGCGGGCTGATGATAATATGCCCTTTTCAAACCATCAATGGTCTTTTCTTGCAAATTTATATATATCCCCCTTGATAAACCGCAATTAAAATCGCCACAGATACGCAATCTCTTTTCCAATAATTCAATAATAGGTTCTGCCTCATACGAAATCGGACTGCCTATCAAATATACCCTTGGTTTATATGACATTTCATCGGGCAGGTCAAATTTTATTTTTTCAATATCACCCTGATAATAATGGGAAACGAGATTGTGAAATGTCTTTGTGGAGAGGGTTGATGGGTTTGCCCGGCGCCTTGCATCAACCTGGCGTAGTGCTGAGCGAACTTTTTCCCATCTTTCACACTCCCTCTGAATCAATCCCCGGTCAAAGCGGCGATGGAAGAATTGTTCAAGTTCCTTCACCATTAAATCAATTTCATTGCTGTAGATATCAAAATTCTGAGTGCGTGGATTATTAAAGATATAGACTGGAATACCGGTCATCAACCTGATTACTTCAAGAAACCTGCGTGACATATCACAACCAGTAGACCCAATGATACAGGCAAAGTTTTTCTGATTTTCAAGGACAAATCCAAGATTTGATTTTACAAGGGGGCAGGCATCTACTCTGACAAGTTGCTCACCTTTCTGAGATAATCCTAATGCACCGTGTAAAAGACGGTAAGGTCTTAATCCGGTTGCAGATAATAATTCAACAGGAATATATGAGCAGGTATAGCCGATTAAATCTGTGGGCAATTTTTGAGATTCTGTTTGGTTCAATTCCATGGTTTTAAGAATAGTCCTTCAACAAATCTTTTTTGAAAATCACTCTGCAGGGCAAGGTCAAAATGGGTTGAGCATTTTCTTACTATTTCCACATCTTTTAGAGCTGTTTTATTTAATAGCACACTGATTGCACCACGCAGTGGCAGGTCGTTCTCTATTCTTATATTTTTAATGCTTACAGGCAATATGCCTACCTGTTTTAATGATTCCTGATTCAAATGGCTACCAAATTCACCAGTAATCACGGTTTCGCCGATATCTGTTGACTTTATGTCTGTCTTATCAAGCAGGAATTTTACACCAGTGTGGATTGCACCTATTGCCAGTTGAAGTGCCCTGATATCATTCTGGGTGACATCAAAACCAGCGATTGTAAATTTCTGTTTTAATCTTCCGTATTCATCAAGCCAGCCAAGTTTTAGTATTGTTGCCAGTAAATCAATAAACCCTGAGGCACAAAATCCAGTCGGTGGTCTATTCTCAATCGTGTGTATCTTAAATCTATTTTTATGTTCCACTGCTTCAATTGCACCAGGCTGGGCAAGGCTTCCACAACTCAATCCCACACCTTCAAATGCTGGTCCTGCGGCAGTTGAAACAGCATATATTCTTTTCTTTAATACAAGGGCAATCTCTCCATTTGTGCCGAGGTCAATATAAAGGCTGGGATATTTATTTGATAGAATTTTGCTGGCGATTATACCGGCGATTGTATCACCACCAACAAAACCACCAATGCAACCGAACACATAACGGGCAGGATTTTTTAGAAGTATCCCCCTGGTTATTTCACCCTGGAATGGATAACTTGCCAATCCCTTTACTGGTTTTCCAAGATAGAATGAGAGCATAACTGGATTGCCGGCAATTGTAGTAAAGATAGGATTTGTAGTATTTAAATCTTTTTTTAATCGCTCAATGCCCTTTATCAATGCCTTCCTTAAGATTCTGTATTTATTCTTATTGACTGCCACACTCAGGCGGGTGATCACATCACCACCAAAACTCTGCTGGGGATTATAAATCTTTGCAGTCTTTAATATTTTACCTTTGACAAGGTCAACAAGTGCACCTTTAATCACTGTTGTTCCAATGTCTATTGCTAAACCAGTATTTTTCTGGTCCTTTTTTTCTCTTTTCGTATAATATTCAGGAACAACAATTTTTGGCATCTTTTTCACTGTGTATAAACAGGCAAGGCGATACCCCTTTTTTAATAGATTCTCGGGAATAAATATTTTTTCAATTTCATTTGGTGGTTTTGGCTTTTCTTTTATTAGCACACGACACCTTCCGCACCTGCCTCTGCCTCCACAAGAGGCATCAATAAATATTCCCTTTTTTTGTAGTAGAGACAATAATGATGACTGTTTAGAATTTTTTGTATCCATCTTTTTTATTTATTTCATCAACCATCAATTTTATATTCTCAATCGGTGTATTTACAGGGACATCGCAGGAACTGGACAGGATTAATCGCTCTGATTGTAGTGCTTTTCTGACCTCTTTTTTTATCTCTTTTGGAGTTCCGTTCAAAAGGGTCAATGTTGATACACCGCCCATTTTTAAGGTCTTTGTCTTTAAAGAAATATCTTCTATGCTAAGGATATCAGCACCGAGACTATCAAGTTGGTCAATGATTGGCTTTGTATCACCGCAGATATGAACCCCGACATATACCCCATGAACCCCGACATATACCCCTGTTAGTTTGCTCTCTTTTATTAGTATGGCAAGTGGCTCATAGGCATATTTTTTGAATAATGCAGGTGAGATGACACTTGCTGATGCCATTGGGTCGCCAATAAAGATGTGGACACCGAGTTGCAGGATTTTTTTTAAGTATGATAATTGAAATTGGAGTGCAACATCTATATAATATTTAGCCATCTCTTTTCTGTTTAGTAGCATCTTCAAAAAATTTTCAGGATCAACAATGAATGAGGCAAGGGAAAAAGGTCCCTTGATTGAAACAAAGACTGGTGCTTCAAATTTTTTCTTGAGCAACTTAGCCGCCTTTAAAATCTCATTTATTCTTCCAGACTTAAGCTGTAAGCCTTTTATCTCTTTGGATTTAAGGCGTAAGCCTTTTATGAGGCGTAAGCCTTTTATCTCTTTGGATTTAAGGCGTAAGCCTTTTATCTCTTTGGATTTAAGGCGTAAGCCTTTTATCTCTTTACCTCTTATAAAATCCTTACGGATTAACTCCATAAAATCCTTACGGATTAACTCCGAACGGACTATTTTTGGATAAGGGGCGTAATTCAATTTAACTCCCATTGCTTCTGCCTCAACATAGGGGTCAGAGAATAATAGTATGCCATCGTATTGATATAAATTATAACCATATTCAAGGACATAAGCAAGTTTTTTGCCATCTGTTGCAACGCTTTTAAAATTCTGATGCAACAAATTGCAACAGTGGTCAGCACAGACCATAGGGAATACTGCGTATTTGCGCCGAGCGTATTTGCGCCGATGCTGAAGGACTTCTTCTATTCTATTCATATATTTTTATAAAATCCTTACGGATTAACTCCACGGATTAACTCCATAGAATCCCGGATTTAAGGCGTAAGCCTTTTATCTCCTCAACTCTCTTCATCATTCTTAACAGTGAAATCAATTATTGGATAATTTTGGAAGATTGAATTCATCCAATCTATTCCCTTCTTTTCCACCAACATATTATAACTGGAAAATTTATAATCTTCCATCCTGTTTGCATGAGAATGTTTTACTGGATTTTGATGAATATAATTGAAGTATCGCCACAGATCTTTTTCAGAGCGAATGCACCTATCCCAATAGTTCTGCCAGATCTTACGACCTGGCTTATGTTCGAATTTATTTACTTCATAGGAAAATCCTGTATGAATTCGGGCAACAATTTTGGGTAAATCATCCCCTTTTTTTGTCTCAAATAGAATATGATAATGGTTATCAAGTATGACCCAGGCAAGCAGTTTGTATTCATAACTTTCTAACCAAGTTTTTATTTTTTCAAACAAAAGCATTTTATATTTATCCGAACTCAACCGAACAATATTTTTATATGTATGGCTGGTGAGAAAGTAATATGTGTTATCAAGATAAAGGTGAACTGATTGATGCCGTCTGGATTTAAGGCGTGAGCCTTTTATCTCTTTGGAGTTAAGCCGTAAGGCTTTTATCAGGCGTAAGCCTTTTATCTCACTGGATTTAAGGCGTAAGCCTTTTATCTCTTTACCTCTTATAAAATCCTTACGGATTAACTCCATAAAATCCTCACGGATTAACTCCACGGATTAACTCCATAAAATCCTTACGGATTAACTATTAGATTATCTATGAGTTTCACTGCACCCGCAGCGTCCTCAGCATAGCCATCAGCACCAATCTTATTTGCATATTCCTGATTTACTGGCGCACCACCAATAATAACCTTTACTGATTTACGCAACTTTTTCTTATTTAAGATTTTTATAATTGTTTCCATCTGAACCATTGTTGTGGTCATCAATGAAGATAGTGCAAGAATCTTTGGTTTTTCATTGATTACCGCCTCAATAAATTTATCATTCGGCACATCCCGACCCAGGTCAAGAACCTCGTATCCAGAAGACTCAAGCATAACCTTAACTATGTTCTTGCCAATATCATGGATATCGCCCTGAACAACACCGATTACAATCTTTCCTTTTTTTATTATATCAGTTTGAACAAGGAGCGGTTTAATCAATTCAAAACCAGCATAGAATGTCTCTGAACCGAGCAGGACTTCAGGAACATAATATTCTTTAATCGCAAATAGTCTGCCAATCTCTTTCATCCCCGGAATCAATCCCTGTTCTAAAATATCCAAAGGTGCTACACCTCTATCTAATAATTCCCTGACCAGACCTTTAATCTTATCAGATTCAAATTCAACCACTGCCTTTTTAATCAAAGAAAAATCCACTATGCCCCCTTAATTTAAGAATCGTAATATTTTAGCCACACTGAAATTGTAGTTGCTTGATTTATCAAGCACTAAAAAGAGCCCAATAAATTGGGCAACTACATTGATTTAATTCCATTTTTTAGAATGGCTTACCTATTACTAAATATTATAAACAAGAATAGAACTTTTGCAATAACAAAATAAGGGATGGGCAGAAAAATCCTTCCATCCCTTATTGTTGTTTGTTGGACTATTATTTTTTACCTATAAACATCCCACTGCCGACCTTGTGCTCGTGTGCAGCCTTGCGCCAGATGGTCACGAGGTTCTCAGCAAAGCTGTAAAGGTCTGGTCCAAAGTTCTTTAAAATATCCGGTTTCATCTTAACCGTAACCATATTGTAGTATTCATCAAAATGGCGGGCAAATGCCTCAGTATTATCTATTGCC